>NZ_LT629796.1:2361500-2682000 GCF_900106065.1 Pseudomonas mandelii | reverse complement strand
CCCCTTCGCGGGCAAGCCTCGCTCCTACAACGGCTTACGCGGTTCTGTAGGAGCGAGGCTTGCCCGCGAAGGCATCCTCATGAACACCACTGCATCCAAAACCATAACAACTAGAGAACCCGAAGATGCCCGTACCCGACCCGTTCCGCGAAGGCATGGCCCGTGGCTGGAAAACCTACAACGGCTCGCAACTGACCCAGGACCTGACCCTGGACGCGGACGTGGCAATCATCGGCAGCGGCGCGGGCGGCGGGACCACCGCGGAAATTCTCAGCGCCGCCGGCTACAAGGTGTTGCTGATCGAAGAAGGCCCGCTCAAGACCAGCAGCGACTTCAAGATGCTCGAAGACCAGGCCTACACCAGCCTCTATCAGGAAGGCATCGGCCGCATGAGCAAGGACGGCGCGATCACCATCCTCCAGGGCCGCGCGGTGGGCGGCACCACGCTGATCAACTGGACATCGAGCTTTCGCACGCCCGACCCGACGCTTGAGCATTGGGCCAGGGAACACAACGTCAAAGGCCACAGCCCGGCCGAGATGGCGCCTTGGTTCGAGAAAATGGAACAGCGCCTGGGCGTTGCGCCCTGGATGGTGCCGCCCAACGCCAACAACGACGTGATCCGCAAAGGCTGTGAGCAGCTCGGCTACACCTGGCATGTGATCCCGCGCAACGTGCGCGGGTGCTGGAACCTTGGCTATTGCGGCATGGGCTGCCCGACCAACGCCAAGCAGTCGATGATGGTCACGACCATCCCCGCGACCCTGGAAAAAGGCGGCGAGCTGCTGTATCTGGCCCGCGCCGAAACGCTCTCGATCAAGGACGGCAAGGTCACGGGCCTGCAATGTGTGGCGATGGACGACCGTTGCGTCGCACCTACCGGACGTACGATCACGGTCAAGGCGCGGCATTACGTGCTGGCGGGCGGCGGGATCAACAGCCCGGCGCTGCTCCTGCGCTCGGAGGCGCCCGATCCGCACCAGCGGCTGGGCAAACGCACATTCCTGCACCTGGTGAACATGTCCGCCGGGCTGTTCGATGAGGTGATCAACCCGTTCTACGGTGCGCCGCAGTCGATCTATTCCGACCACTTCCAATGGCAGGACGGCACCACCGGCAAGATGTCCTACAAACTGGAGGTGCCGCCACTGCACCCGGCGCTGGCCTCCACCCTGCTCGGCGGTTTTGGCAAGGAAAACGCCGGGCACATGGAAAATCTGCCCCACACCCACGCGATGCTGGCGCTGTTGCGCGATGGTTTCCACCCGGACAGCCCCGGCGGCAGTGTCGAATTGCGCGGCGACAACACGCCGGTGCTCGACTATCAAGTTTCACCCTACGCCTGGGACGGCTTGCGCCGGGCCTTTCACAGCATGGCCGAGATCCAGTTCGCCGGCGGCGCCAACGCGGTCATGCCGATGCACGCCGACGCGCGCTACGTGAAAACCCTGGCCGAAGCGCGCACGTTGATCGACGGTTTGAGCCTTGAGTTGTATCGCACCCGCCTGGGCAGCGCTCATGTGATGGGCGGTTGTGCCATGGGTGAAGATCCGAAAAACGCCGTGACCGACAGCCTTGGCCGGCATCACCAGATCAGCAATCTGTCGATCCACGATGGTTCGCTGTTCCCCACCAGCATTGGCGCAAACCCGCAATTGTCGGTCTACGGATTGACGGCGCAACTGGCGACTTCTCTGGCCGAACGTTTGAAAAACCCATGAAAACGGAGAATATTCCAATCGTCTATAGTGCTTTCTTACCCAACAGGCGACTTGGCCGACCGGGAAGGCTGCGATACCATCCGACTCCCCAACGGACTCCCGCCAGGACGACGCGATGAACCGAGTGTTGTACCCAGGTACCTTCGACCCTATTACCAAGGGCCATGGCGACTTGGTCGAACGCGCCGCGCGCCTGTTCGATCATGTGATCATCGCCGTCGCTGCCAGCCCGAAGAAAAACCCGTTGTTTCCCCTGGAACAACGTGTGGAGCTGGCCCGCGAGGTCACTAAACATCTGCCCAACGTTGAAGTCGTCGGCTTCTCGACGCTGTTGGCGCATTTCGCCAAAGAGAAGAACGCCAATGTGTTCCTGCGTGGTTTGCGCGCGGTGTCGGACTTCGAATACGAGTTCCAGCTGGCTAACATGAACCGCCAACTGGCGCCGGATGTGGAAAGTCTGTTTCTCACACCGTCCGAGCGTTATTCGTTCATTTCCTCGACGCTGGTCCGTGAAATCGCAGCGTTGGGCGGCGATATCACCAAGTTCGTCCACCCTGCGGTGGCGGATGCCCTCACCGAACGCTTCAAGAAGTAACGACCGCTCAAGCGGCGCCCGCGTGCACTGCGGGCGCCAATGCGGCACAATTGCGCGCATTGGTTTATTGCGCCCGGGCCGTCCGCCCTGGCTGGAGTTAGCATGTCCCTGATCATCACCGACGATTGCATCAACTGCGACGTCTGCGAACCCGAGTGCCCGAACGCCGCTATTTCCCAAGGCGAAGAGATCTACGTGATCGACCCGAACCTGTGCACGCAGTGCGTCGGCCACTACGACGAACCTCAGTGCCAGCAAGTGTGCCCGGTGGATTGCATTCCGCTGGATGAAGCGCATCCGGAGACTGAAGAGCAGTTGATGGCGAAGTATCGGATTATTACCGGGAAGGCTTGAGGCAGGCATTTTTGTAGTGCCTGTGCCGGCCTCATCGCGAGCAGGCTCGCTCCCACAGTGGGTTTGTGGTGCTCACATCATTTGATTCACAACACAAATCAACTGTGGGAGTGAGCCTGCTCGCGATGAAGCCATCAGGTACACCGAACATGTAACTGATTCACTCCCGCTGCTCAAACCCCTCCCCGATACACCCCAGGCACCGCACAAATGCGGCTTTCGCCGGATCAACCACCAGCGCCTGTCCCGCATCGCCGATGCCGCCGCCCAAGGCCGTGAACGGCAACGACACCACAAACGCCCCGGCACCGATCACCGTCGCCACCACCAGCAACGGTCTGGCGATCAGCAAGTCACCGAGCATGGCGTAGGCCGGGGGATTCTGGATGGTGTAACGCGGATCACCGCTGCCGCTGCTAGCCGCCAGCGCGGGCGCACCGACGCTCAGCAGCAGCGCAACAACAAGGGTTCGAAACGAATTCATGGCGCGGTCCTTCGGCTAGGCAGTGAGAACACTGACTATAGACCGTCGCACGTATCAGCTCTGGCAGCGTGGGCAAAAGACGCTGGCGCGCTGCCCCAGTTTCACTTCGCGCAGTTCAGTGCCACAGACTTTGCAGGGCTCACTGCCCCGGCCGTAGACAAACAATTCCTGCTGGAAATACCCCGGCTGACCGTCGCCGCCGATAAAGTCCCGCAGCGTCGTACCGCCCCGCTCAATGGCCGCGGCCAGAATGCGTTTGATCTCGATCGCCAGCTTCAAATAGCGCGCCCGGGAAATGCTCTTGGCCTCGCGACGCGGGTCGATGCCGGCGGCGAACAGGGCTTCGGTCGCGTAGATGTTGCCGACGCCGACCACCACCGCGTTATCCATGATGAACGGCTTGACCGCCATGGATCGTCCGCGGGACTGCTGAAACAAGCGATCGCCATCAAACAGGTCGGTCAACGGCTCCGGCCCCAGGCGAATCAACAGTTCGTGGTTGAGCGGATCGAGACTCCAGAGCATCGCACCAAACCGGCGTGGGTCGGTATAGCGCAGGGCCAGGCCGGACTCGAGTTCGATGTCCACATGCTCATGCTTCGCCGCCGGCATACCGACTTCAACCAATCGCAGGTTGCCCGACATACCCAAGTGACTGATCAGCGTGCCCACTTCAGCATTGATCAGCAGGTACTTGGCGCGGCGCTCCACCAGCACGATGCGCTGGCCGGACAGGCGCACATCGAGGTCTTCAGGAATCGGCCAGCGCAATCGGCGGTCACGCACGATCACCCGGCTGACGCGCTGGCCTTCCAGGTGCGGCGCAATCCCGCGGCGGGTGGTTTCGACTTCCGGCAGTTCAGGCATGGTGTTCTCGAATCAGGGCGCTCGAATAAATGCAGCAGCCGATGTTCAGCGGTGGGCGCCGAGGTCACGAATCGTTTGCTTGAGGGTCTCGAAGTCGTAGTCCGAGAGGCCGACATAATCGAGCACCAGATGCCCGATGCTGTTCCATTCGTGGTCTTCGGTCTGATTACCCAGCACCCGGTAGGACGCACAAATGTGCTCGGCCATCTTCAGGATCGCCAGCAGGTTCTTGAGCTGAGCGTTGCGCGAAGATTCGTCGCTGAAGATCGCCAAGGCGTTGTGGTGATTGGCGATCGCGGCGGTCACATGCTCCGGCAGGCGCCAGGACTTGGCCGTGTAATAACCGACCACCGCGTGGTTGGTGTTGAACACCCGGTTCTCGGTGTCGACCACCCGGCATTCGGCACTGGCGTTGGCGTAGGCCTCTTCCAGAACGGTCATGTAGTTGGGGAACCGTTGCAGCATCAGCGGCACGCCGCAGTCGTGGAACAGACCCAACGCGTACGCTTCGTCACCGGCCTGGGCGCCGATGCGCTTGGCCAGCGTCAGACAGGTCATCGCCACGTCCTGAGCCGTATCCCAGAACCGGTTCAGGGTGACGATGGTGTCGTCGTTCATCTCGCCCTTGATCGACTGCGCGTTGATCAGGTTGATGATCGAACGGCTGCCCAGCAGGTTCACCGCACGCTGGATCGAGGCGATCTTGTTGCTCAAGCCGTAATACGGCGAGTTGACGATCTTCAGCAAGGCACCAGAGAGCCCTGGGTCCTGGGAGATCAGCTTCGCGATCACTTCCAGGTCCGGGTCGGGCATGTACTGCTCCATCTGCAAATCCACCATGATTTGCGGCTGGGCAGGCACACTGATGCCTTGCAGGGACTGTTGAATCTGTTCGGAAGTCAGCTCTTGGGACATAAGTACACACTCTGGGCCAGGGGGCGATTCTAACCTTTATAAAGTTGGATCCGACACACCGGCCGACACATTGGCGAAATGTTTCATTTCTGCATAGCCATCGAAATCGCTTTCGCGGGCAAGCCTTGCGCCTGCAGATTCACACGATCCAGCAGGAGCGAGGCTTGCCCGCGAGGAGTCCATCAGCGTTTCATCGCCCGCCCGGCCCGCCGCAAGCCTCAACACGCTATACTCCCGCTCTTTTTTCCGGAGCGACGTCATGTCCCTGCCTAGCCTGCGCCTCAAAGCCAACGCCGACCGTCGCCTGCGAAACGGCCACTTGTGGGTCTATAGCAACGAAATCGATGTAGCGGCGACCCCTTTGCACGGTTTTCAAGCCGGCGACCAGGCGATCCTCGAAGCCGCCGGCGGCAAGACGCTGGGCATCGTGGCCATGAGCCCGAACAACCTGATCTGCGCCCGTCTGCTGTCGCGCGACATCAAGTTGCCGCTGGACAAGTCGCTACTGGTCCATCGCCTGAACGTTGCCCTGTCCCTGCGTGATCGCCTGTTCGACAAGCCGTTCTATCGCCTGGTCTACGGCGACTCCGATTTGCTGCCAGGCCTGGTGGTCGACCGCTTCGGCGACATCCTGGTGGTGCAGATCGCTTCGGCGACCATGGAAGCCCATAAAGAAGACGTGATCGCGGCGCTGACCCAAGTGCTCAAGCCAAGCGGCATTCTGTTCAAGAATGACTCCGCTGCCCGTGACGCCGAAGGCCTTAACCGTTATGTCGAAACCGTGTTCGGCCTGGTGCCGGAGTGGGTCGCGCTGGAAGAAAACGGCGTGAAGTTCGAAGCACCGGTCATCCAGGGCCAGAAAACCGGCTGGTTCTACGACCACCGCATGAACCGCGCACGCCTGGCTCCTTATGCCAAAGGCAAACGCGTACTGGACCTGTACAGCTACATCGGCGGCTGGGGTGTGCAAGCGGCCGCGTTCGGCGCCAGTGAAGTGTTCTGCGTCGACGCGTCGGCCTTCGCCCTCGACGGCGTCGAGCGCAACGCCGCGCTGAACGGTTTCGCCGAAAAAATGACCTGCATCGAAGGCGACGTGTTCGAAGCCCTGAAAGAGCTGAAAGCCAGCGAAGAACGCTTCGACGTGATCGTTGCCGATCCACCCGCCTTCATCAAGCGCAAGAAAGACATGAAGAACGGTGAAGGCGCCTACCGCCGCCTGAACGAGCAAGCCATGCGCCTGCTCAGCAAGGACGGCATCCTGGTCAGCGCGTCGTGCTCGATGCACCTGCCGGAAGACGATCTGCAGAACATCCTGCTGACCAGCGCCCGCCACCTGGACCGCAACATCCAGATGCTTGAGCGCGGCGGTCAGGGCCCGGACCACCCGGTCCACCCGGCCATCGCCGAAACCCGCTACATCAAGAGCATCACCTGCCGGTTGCTGCCAAACAGCTGATGACACCGGTTTGACGGGGAGCCAGAGGGCTCCCCGTTTTATTATCTGTTATTGAATTCCGTTCAAACTTCCTACACTTGCGATCCTACGGACTTGCAGGACGTTTCCCTGCGCCTTTCACTATTCAGCATTCAACTGACAAAACTTGTTCATACCCAAGATCGATCCGACGAAATTACTGGAAGTTTCCTACCCAATATCGCCTTGATAAGCGCTCATTACACTCTATGATTGAACGTGTCACCACGAAGTGACTCTTACTTTCAATTACAAGGAGTTCCAAATGAAAGCAATTACTCTGGAAGCTAACAGCATCGCCAACCTGGCTTTCCTGGTCGCCCCTAAAGCCCGCTAAGTAAATGAGACGCTGGGGAGTGCCGGCTACCCAGCGTTTTCTATGGCATTGCCCAGAGCGAACCGCCCATCATGCAGATCAGTCCTCATTTATTCATACTTCCACGCACGCCTGGTCAAATAGTCTGGGATTACAAGAATCACAAACAGTTTGAACTGAACCTGAAGTATTCAACCCGACTGGCAGAACTTATCGACAACCCCGAAAAGTTCAACGAACGCAATACAATTGACACCCAGCTACTTGACGCTGGAATACTGACAACTGCAATAACAGATACTACAGACTGGGGCTGGGACGAACTGTCGAAGATATTCCATATCGGCACCAAGAACATTCCGTGCGAACACGTTCCGCAAAATATCAATGAATGGTCAAAACAATACCTTGATCATTGCAGCGACGTCCTGAGCACGCCCTCGCCGAAAGCCAGGCGCTCGGAACGCCTGGGATGCGAGCTGATTACCCTGCCAAAGCCTTCCTGCCTGCCGGAAGGTTCCCTGGCAAACGCCCTGGTCAATCGGAAAACCTGCCGCACCTTCACGGGTGAAGCCGTTTCCCTCGAAGCCGTCAGTACATTGCTGTACCTATCCCTCGGCTATCTGCATGAGCGCGAAAACGACGTCGACGAAAGCATCGTCGAAGGTCTCGGCGCCCGGCGCAGCAGCCCGTCCGGAGGCGGACTGAATGCCTGCGAAGGCTTTCTGCTGGTGCAAAACGTCCGCGGCCTGCCACCCGGTGTCTACGCCTATCACCCCACCGGGCACGCGCTGAGTCTGGTTAATCCGCTGCCTCCCCAGCCTTTAGGGCAACTGATGTGCGGACAACACTTCATCAACAACCTGCCCGCAGGCCTGTTCATCACAAGCCGATTCGACAAGCTGTGGTGGAAATATGAACACTCGCGGGCCTACCGAATGGCCTACGTCGAGGCCGGCCATATTTCCCAGACCTTTCAACTGGCGGCCACCGCGCTGGGATTGAACACCTGGCTGACCGGTGCATTGACGGACGACCAGGTCGAAGCGCTGCTGGGACTTGAGAACAGCGCAGAGCAACCGCTGTTCTTTGTCGGCTGCGGCCAGAGCGACGGGCAAGTGATGTGCAAGGAATTGAAAGCACTGCTGAGCAGTCGGGGGGCGGAACAATGACCGAGCCCCTCATCGACCCCGCGTCAGCCTCTGCCTCATGGGCCCATCGCTTCACCCTTGGAGACTGGAACACCCGAGCCTCGGTGCGGATCAGCGAACACACCTACCAATTGCCACCGGACCTGAAACGGCAACTGGAAACCCGCCACTGGTTTGCGCCGGAATTTCTGCCCTACCTGAATCATCCGGCAATCAAAGCAGCAGGCAGAGCAATCACTCATCGCCTGTCCGCCAACCATCTGGTGTATTTCCTCGACTACACCACCCTGCTGGAACACCGCATCGTCAACCGTTCCGTGGAAACCATCGTCCACAACGAACTGGGGGTATCCATCCCCCCACGGATGAAAACCGCCGCGCTGCAGCTCTATACGGATGAGGCTTATCACGCACTGTTTTCCAACAGCCTCGCCGAGCAGATTGCCGATATTTACGACATGACAGATCGCCCGGTCGTGCCCCACCGGATAGCCCGGCTGAACGCCCTGCTCAATCGCACACCGGACAAGCACAAGGCACTGGCGTGGTTTCTCGTCGGCTTCGTCTCGGAAACGATTATCGCCAAGGAACTGCTCGACGTTTGCCGTGACACGCTGGTGAGCAGCGTTCAGGAAATGCTCAGGGATCACCTGGCCGACGAAGCGCGTCACAGTCGCTACTTTTGCGAAGTATTCCACCATCTGTGGGTGCAATTGAACTGCGGCCAACGCACGTTCACCGCGAGGTCGCTCGCGGAAATCCTGCTGATTTTCTTTGAGATAGATGAACGCTGGCTTGGGGAAAGCCTGCGCAGCGCCGGCCTGAGTGAAGCGTCTGTCGCGCAGATCCTTGGGGATCTTACCGGCTCGCAAGCACAGCGCCTGCGCGTCCGATCGAGTGCTGGTGCCACGCTCAACGCAATGAAAAAAGCCGGGTTCTTCGATCTGCCTGCCAATCGCCAACTTTTCTCCAGGGCAGGGCTGTTCGATGAATGACGGAAAACAGGTAGCCCGGGGCGAACAACGTGCCATGGTCATTCTGTTGATGACCATGACGCTGCTCGGCGTCTTTCCCCTGGATGTGGTGCTCCCCTCCTTTCCCGATCTTTCTGACTACTTTCGGACCTCACCGTCCGACATCGCCCTGTCGGTGAGCGTGTTCGCCATTGGCCTGGCGTTGTCCGTGGTGCTGGTCGGACCATTGTCGGATTTGTGGGGACGCAAGAAACTCCTGCTGGCCGGTATCGCAATTGCGGTGGTGGGAGCGACAGGGTGTGTGGTGTCCAGCGAATACAGCTGGTTTTTGTTCTTCCGGGTGATCCAGGCCGTTGGTTGCGGGTCATTCGTCCTGTCACAGGCGTTGGTTCAGGATCTGTTCGTCGGCAAGGAACAGGAGCGAATCAGAATCTGGATGGTGACCGGCGGCGGGGTATTCATTTCGATTTCGCCGCTGCTGGGGACGTGGTTGCAATTGCAGCTAGGCTGGCAGGGCAGCTTTTATGTGTTTATCAGCCTGGCCGTCATTGTCTGGCTTAAAGCCTTCTTTCTGCTCAGGGAAAACCCTCACCTTCATACCACGGCACCTGAACGTTTTTTCAGCGCCTATTGGCGGCTGTGTTCGGATTTGCGCTTCATGGGGTATTGGTTGATTTCAGCCTTGGCTTTTGCCTGCCATTTCTCGTTCATCGTCATTTCACCGATCATTTTCATGGAGCGGCTGGCGCTGTCGCCTTACGCATTTGCCTGGGCGTTGCTGCTGTATGGCGTGGCTTATGTGTTTGGCGGGATTGTCGCCAGCGCGCTGCATCGGTACCTGCAGGCCAACACACAAATAGTTATTGGCCTGGGGCTGATCGCTTTGTCAGGGCTGGTGATGCTGTGGTTGGCGGAACAGTTCGGGCTCTCTGCGGCAGCGGTGCTGATACCCATGTTGATTTGTACGGCAGGCACCACCATTGCCCGGCCCATCGCCAACTCCAAAGCCATGAGTCTCTACCCCCGGAATGCCGGAACCTCGACCTCGGTAGGCGGCGTGCTGATTTTCATGTGCGGCGGTGTGATCAGCGTGGTGATCAACCTTGCCTCCGAAGACCTGACCACAGCACTAGCCCTGTGCTTCCTGAGCTTGAGTGCTACGGGCCTTGGCCTGAATGTCTTGATTACACGACGGCATCTGGCGCTGAAGGCGGGCTGAAACCTGCCAGTCGTCATCCCGCACGTTGTGTCAGCGCCGGATCAACGCTTCCCGGCATTCCCTCCTGACGCCAGCCGTGTAGAATCGCGACATTCATCGCCAGTCATCCCCCGGCGGGTTTATGAGCTCAAGCTGAAGCGCGCGGCGATCCCGCAAAGTTATCGGCAACTTCCGGACACACGGCCATTTCTGGGTGTTCCAGACGTCAATAGAAGCTCACTTCCCTTTTGATACCTGATTAGCCGCCCGGAGTGCTTCATGCCTGATTACCGCTCGAAAACATCCACCCACGGCCGCAACATGGCCGGCGCCCGCGCACTGTGGCGCGCCACGGGGATGAAAGATGACGACTTCAAAAAGCCGATCATCGCCATTGCCAACTCGTTCACCCAGTTCGTACCGGGCCACGTCCACCTCAAGGACCTGGGCCAGCTGGTCGCCCGCGAAATCGAACGCGCTGGCGGTGTGGCAAAAGAATTCAACACCATCGCCGTGGATGACGGCATCGCCATGGGCCACGACGGCATGCTCTATTCGCTGCCGAGCCGCGAGATCATCGCCGACTCCGTCGAATACATGGTCAACGCCCACTGCGCCGACGCCATCGTCTGCATCTCCAACTGCGACAAGATCACCCCTGGCATGCTGATGGCCGCCCTGCGCCTGAACATCCCGGTGATCTTCGTTTCCGGCGGCCCGATGGAAGCCGGCAAGACCAAACTCGCCTCCCACGGCCTCGACCTCGTCGACGCCATGGTGATCGCCGCCGACTCCAGCGCTTCTGACGAGAAAGTCGCTGAGTACGAGCGCAGCGCCTGCCCGACCTGCGGCTCGTGCTCCGGCATGTTCACCGCCAACTCGATGAACTGCCTGGTCGAAGCCCTGGGCCTGGCATTGCCGGGCAACGGTTCGACCCTGGCGACCCACAGCGATCGCGAACAGCTGTTCCTGCAGGCCGGCCGTACCATCGTCGAGCTGTGCAAGCGTTACTACGGTGAGAACGATGAGTCGGTACTGCCGCGCAACATCGCCAACTTCAAGGCGTTCGAAAACGCCATGACCTTGGACATCGCCATGGGCGGCTCCACCAACACCATCCTGCACTTGCTGGCCGCCGCCCAGGAAGCCGAGATGGAGTTCGACCTGCGCGACATCGACCGCCTGTCCCGATTCGTGCCGCAACTGTGCAAAGTCGCTCCGAATATCCAGAAATACCATATGGAAGACGTGCACCGCGCTGGCGGGATCTTCAGCATCCTCGGCTCGCTGGCCCGTGGCGGCCTGTTGCACACCGACCTGCCGACCGTGCACAGCAAGACCCTGGCCGAAGGCATCGCCAAGTGGGACATCACCCAGACCGACGATGAAGCCGTGCATCACTTCTTCAAAGCCGGCCCGGCGGGCATCCCGACGCAAACGGCATTCAGCCAGTCGACCCGTTGGGAAACCCTGGACGACGACCGTGAAAACGGCTGCATCCGCAGTGTTGAGCATGCCTACTCGAAAGAAGGCGGCCTGGCCGTTCTCTACGGCAACATCGCACTGGACGGCTGTGTGGTGAAAACCGCTGGCGTCGACGAATCGATCCACGTGTTCGAAGGCAACGCGAAGATCTTCGAAAGCCAGGACAGCGCCGTTCGCGGCATCCTCGCCGACGAAGTGAAGGCCGGCGACATCGTGATCATCCGTTACGAAGGTCCGAAAGGCGGCCCGGGCATGCAGGAAATGCTCTATCCGACGTCGTACCTGAAATCCAAAGGCCTGGGCAAAGCCTGCGCCCTGCTCACCGACGGCCGCTTCTCCGGCGGCACCTCGGGCCTGTCCATCGGTCATGCTTCGCCGGAAGCCGCTGCAGGCGGCGCGATTGGTCTGGTGCAGGACGGTGACAAGGTGCTGATCGACATTCCGAACCGCTCGATCAATCTGTTGATCAGCGACGAAGAAATGGCTGGCCGCCGTGCCGAGCAGGATCAGAAAGGCTGGAAGCCTGTGGAAAAACGTCCACGCAAAGTGACCACTGCACTGAAGGCCTACGCCCTGCTGGCGACCAGCGCCGACAAGGGTGCCGTGCGTAACAAGGCAATGCTCGACGGGCTGTAAGGCTTAACCGTCGAACAAAAAATGCCCCGCCAAGTGCGGGGCATTTTTTTGACCACGATCCCCCAAACACTGGAGATCAACTGTAGGAGTGAGCCTGCTCGCGATAGCGGTATGTCTGTCACCATTGATGTCGTCTGACACTGCGCTATCGCGAGCAGGCTCACTCCTACATTGGATTTTTGGTGCTTACTGGATTTCCTCCGGTTTCACGATCACCCAGTTCTTGTCCGCCGTCACCGGCAACCCTTCCTTGGCCTGTGCTGCCGCGTGCTTGGCCATCATGCCGTTAATCTGGGTCATGTATTTGTCCTTGCGGTTGATCCACAAGTGAATGCCGCCCTTGGCCACGTCGACGCTGTGGAACAGCATGAAGCCGTCGCTGGTCGGTGTGTCGCCGCCGACGAGCACCGGTTTTTTCCATTCATCGATGTAGGTCAGGATCGCCGCTTGCTTACCCGCCATCCAGGTCGCCGGGGTCCACAGGTACGGGGTCAGTTCGAGGCCAAGGTTGGCCTTCTCGTCATACTTGCCCGCAGTGATTTGCTTACGCGCCGAGGTCAATTCACCGGACTTCGGGTCCTTGAGCAGCAGGCTCACACCAATGACGTTTTGCGGTTTGACGTTGTAGCCGTACTTCGGATCGGAAGCGACCATGCGCACCAGTTCTTCCGAGGCGGCGGTCATCACGTAGACCTCGATGCCGTTCTCCATCAGCTTGTTGTAGAGCTCTTTCTGACCGGTGAAGATTTTCGGCGGGTTGACGTCGAGGTTCTTGACCACATCGCCTTCGTAATAGGTCGCCGGCACTGGCTTGTCCAAGGCCATCAGCTCATCGACGTAGCCTTTGAGTTCCTGGAGGGTGAAACCGGAGAACACTTGCGCGACCCATGGATAGCACACCATGTCGTCGAGTTCGCAGAGGCGATAGTAGTAGCTGAACAGGCTTTCCTTATGGTCGGCGGTGTCCTTGAACGGGATCAGTTTCAGGGAGGGGTCGAGTTTCTCGCGGGTGATCAGGCCTTTGCTTTCCATGTACGGCAGCAACGACTCTTCGAGGTCGTAGCGGTAACTGGTGTTGTCCATGTCGAACACCGCGTAGTTACCTTTGTTCGCGTTGGCTGCAATCATCGCGTCCAGCGCCTTGGCCTGATCGGCTGGCCAGTGCTTCAAATCCGTGGCGAAGACCTGGCCGGCGAGGCCAAGACAGAGTACTGCTGCGAGAAATTTTGGTGCGAGCTTCATCGGCGGTTTCTCCCTGATCCAAAGATATCGACGCTAACAAATAAGTGTGACAACTCTCGTCCACTAGCGACCGCACACGTCCCTTTCGCGTCAAGTGCATCCCCGACAGCGACACCGGCTTATTCCAAAAACGACAGTTATCAGACTTTTTTGATATTAATTCTTTGTAAATCAAGCTGTTAGGCTTGCCGGTTCGCAGCTGCCCCGGAAGGTGGCTGGCACAAGTCACTTTCGGAGTTCTCATGAATCTGCCGCTGATCCTCAATCTGCTGGTGTTCCTCGCGTTACTGTTTGGCCTCGCGCAAACCCGCCACACGACCTGGAGCCTGGCGAAAAAAGTCCTGCTCGCGTTGGTATTGGGCGTGGTGTTCGGTGTCGCGTTGCACACGATTTACGGTGCCGGCAACCCGGTGCTGAAAGCCTCGATCGGCTGGTTCGATCTGGTGGGCAACGGGTACGTGCAGTTGCTGCAAATGATCGTCATCCCGCTGGTGTTCGCCTCGATCCTCAGCGCCGTAGCCCGTCTGCACAACGCCTCGTCGCTGGGCAAGATCAGCTTCCTGACCATCGGCACGCTGCTGTTCACCACGGCCATTGCGGCGCTGATCGGTATCGGCTTGACCAACCTGTTCGGCCTGACCGCCGAAGGCCTGATCGCCGGCACCCAGGAAATGGCTCGCCTGCAAACCATCCAGACCGACTATGCCGGCAAGGTTGCCGACCTGAATGTGCCGCAGCTGCTGCTGTCGTTCATTCCGCAAAACCCGTTCGCCGACCTCGCTCGCGCCAAGCCGACGTCGATCATCAGCGTGGTGATCTTCGCCGCGTTCCTCGGTGTCGCGGCGCTGCAACTGCTCAAGGATGACGTCGAGAAAGGTCAGAAAGTGATCAACGCCATCGACACCCTGCAAGCCTGGGTGATGCGTCTGGTGCGTCTGGTGATGAAGCTGACCCCCTACGGCGTATTGGCGCTGATGACCAAAGTGGTCGCCGGTTCCAACCTGCAAGACATCATCAAGCTCGGCAGTTTCGTGGTGGTTTCCTACATCGGCCTGGGCCTGATGTTTGTGGTCCATGGCCTGTTGGTGTCGGCGGCCGGGATCAACCCGCTGCGGTTCTTCCGCAAGATCTGGCCGGTGCTGACGTTCGCGTTCACTAGCCGCTCCAGCGCCGCGACGATTCCACTGAGCATAGAAGCGCAGACCAGCCGCCTGGGCATCCCGCAATCCATCGCCAGTTTCGCCGCGTCGTTCGGCGCGACCATTGGCCAGAATGGCTGTGCCGGTCTGTACCCGGCGATGTTGGCGGTGATGGTGGCGCCGACTGTCGGCATCAACCCGCTGGACCCGCAGTGGATCGCAACACTGGTGGCGATTGTGACCTTGAGTTCAGCCGGTGTGGCGGGCGTGGGCGGCGGTGCGACGTTTGCCGCGCTGATCGTGCTGCCGGCGATGGGTTTGCCGGTGTCATTGGTGGCGTTGCTGATTTCGGTTGAGCCGCTGATCGATATGGGCCGCACGGCGTTGAACGTGAGTGGTTCGATCACGGCCGGGGCGATTACCAGCCAGATCATGCAGCAGACGGATAAAGCACTGCTGGATGCCGATGAGCATGCGGAGTTGGCGCACGCTTAAGTTTTTTAGCGTCTGAGCTGGCCTCTTCGCGGGCAAGCCTCGCTCCTACCAGAATTTGTGTCGTACGCAATTTTCGCGATCGACACAAACCCTGTAGGAGCGAGGCTTGCCCGCGAAGCTTTTAGACTTTCTCCCAAACTTCAAAGTCGTACGCTGGTTTGTCGCCTTCAGCCGGATTCTGGGTGTTGGACACCAATGTCCACTGCCCCAAATCAAACTCCGGAAACCACGCATCCCCTTCCGGGCTCAACGCCACTCGGGTCAGATACAACCGATCCGCCTGCGCCATCCCCTGCGCATACAATTGCGCGCCGCCAATCAGCATCACCTCATTGACGCCCTGCTCGTTCGCCCATTCCTGCGCGCGAGCCACGGCCGCCTCCAGCGATGGATAAACCTCCGCGCCTTCCAACACCAGATCCGCCTGACGGCTGACCACAATGTTCAATCGGCCCGGCAGCGGCCGGCCGAGGGAATCCCAGGTCTTGCGACCCATGATGATCGGTTTGCCGAGGGTGGTGGCCTTGAAGTATTTGAAGTCCCCCGGCAAGTGCCAGGGCATGCTGTTGTCGACGCCGATCACACGGTTTTCACCGAGGGCTGCGATCAGGCTGAGGGGGAGTGATTTAGTCATGCCGGCGAGGATACCAGAGCCTCCCGTACCCCGATAAGCGCCACAGCGGTTATGCTCACAGCTCATTTGAGCGACGGGATGCCGCGTGACTGAACTGACTCCACTGCAAAACCTCTGGCTGACCGAGACGGTGCGCCTGCGTGAAGAACACGCCGGCCCCCTGGAGGATCTGGAAGCCAACCGGCTGGCCCGCAGCGCCGGCGGCGACTTGCCGACGCGAATTCAGCGCCGTGCCGTGTGGCTGGCCGAGCGCGACGGTTTGTCCGACGCCCTCAAGCATTGGCTGCAAGGCGCGCGACTGGCGCTGATCGTCATGGCGGTGCTGGCCATCGTCAGCGGTGCTGGCCTGGCGTTTGCCGCACTGGGTGATGGCCAGACCCCGGTAAATGTGTTCTGGGCCCTGGGCAGTCTGCTTGGGCTCAATCTGATTCTGCTGCTGAGCTGGGCGTTGGGCCTGGTGTTTGCCGGTGAGCACGGTGCCAGCCTTGGACGTTTATGGCTGTGGCTCAGCGAAAAACTCGCTCGTGATGCCAAAGCCGCGCAACTGGCACCCGCCCTGCTGCTGTTATTGCAGCGACGCAAACTCAATCGCTGGGCGATCGGCGTGCTGGTCAACGGCTTGTGGTTGCTGGCGTTGCTCAGTGCGCTGGTTATCGTGCTGATGCTGATGGCGACCCGGCGCTACGGCTTTGTCTGGGAAACCACCATTCTGCGCGGCGACACCTTCGTCGCCATGACCCAGGCTCTCGGCACCCTGCCGGCCTTGCTCGGTTTCAGCGTGCCCAGCGTGGAGATGATCCGCGCCAGCGGCGATGCCGCGCTGAACATCGAAAGCGCTCGTCAGGCCTGGGCCGCTTGGCTGGTGGGCGTGTTGCTGGTCTACGGGGTGTTGCCGCGTTTGTTGCTGATGCTGTTCTGCCGCTGGCGCTGGACCTCCGGCCAAGCCGCTTTGCGCCTGGATTTGAACCTGGCCGGTTACGCCCAATTGCGCGAACGGCTGATGCCCACCAGCGAACGCCTCGGCATCAGTGATGCCGCGCCTGCGCAACTGCATCGTGTCGAAAGCGGCGTCAGTGAGCAGCAAAGCGACGGCGCGTTGCTGGTGGCCATCGAGCTGGACGATCAACGCCCGTGGCCGCCGCAACTGCCGAAAACCGTGAACAACGCCGGCATCCTCGACAGTCGCGAATCGCGCAACAAACTGCTCGAACAGTTGAGTCGTTTCCCTCCGGCACGCCTGGCGATTGCCTGCGATCCGCGACGTTCGCCCGACCGTGGCAGCCTGGCCCTGATCGCCGAACTGGCGCGCAATGCCGCTGCCACCCGTGTCTGGCTGCTGCAAGCGCCGCCCGGCGAAGCACTGGATGCCGAACGTCTCGGCGACTGGCACGTGGCGCTGCAACAGCTGGACCTGCCGTTCGCCGATTGCGCGCCCGTGAACTGGCTGGAGACCGGCCATGACTAATGCCTGGAAAGCGCCCTTGAAGCTGGCCGTGGTGGGCCACACCAATGTCGGCAAAACCTCGTTGCTGCGCACGCTCACCCGGGACGTCGGTTTCGGTGACGTGTCCCATCGCCCCAGCACCACCCGCCATGTCGAAGGCGCGCGGTTGTCGGTGGACGGCGAGCCGTTGCTCGATCTCTACGACACGCCCGGCCTTGAAGACGCCATCGCCCTGCTCGACTACCTCGAGCGCCTGGAACGTCCCGGCGAACGCCTCGACGGCCCGGCACGGTTGGCCCGATTCCTCGACGGCAGCGAAGCCCGGCAGCGCTTTGAACAGGAAGCCAAAGTACTGCGCCAATTGCTCGCCTCGGACGCCGGCCTCTATGTGATCGACGCCCGGGAGCCGGTCCTGGCCAAGTACCGCGACGAACTGGAAGTGTTGGCCAGTTGCGGCAAACCGCTGCTGCCGGTGCTGAATTTCGTCAGCAGCGCCAACCATCGCGAGCCGGATTGGCGTGAAGCCCTGGCGCGCTTGGGCCTGCATGCCCTGGTGCGTTTCGACAGCGTTGCACCGCCCGAAGATGGCGAACGTCGACTCTATGAAAGCCTCGCCTTGCTGCTGGAAAACTCCCGCGAACAATTGGAGCGCCTGATCGCCGATCAACAGGCTCAACGCCTGGCTCGCCAACAGAGTGCGGCGCGATTGATTGCCGAGTTGCTGATCGATTGCGCCGCGTGCAGGCGCAGCGTGGTCAGCGACGCGGAGCAGGAACAACAGGCGATCAGCGAACTGCGCAAAGCCGTTCGCCAACGGGAACAGCGCTGCGTTGAAGGCTTGCTCAAACTCTATGCCTTCCGCCCACAGGACGCGGCGGCCAGTGAACTGCCGCTGCTCGATGGCCGCTGGGGCGATGATTTGTTCAACCCGGAAACCCTCAAGCAATTGGGCGTGCGGGTCGGCGGTGGCATCGCGGCCGGCGCGGCGGCCGGTGCCGGGGTTGATTTACTGGTGGGCGGCCTGACCCTCGGCGCGGCGGCACTGGCCGGCGCCATTGCCGGCGGCGCCCTGCAAACCGCCCGCAGTTATGGCAGCCGGTTAATGGGCAAGATCAGGGGTCAACGAGAATTGACGGTCGACGACAGCGTGTTGAGGCTGTTGGCCTTGCGTCAGCGCCAATTGCTGCATGCGCTGAATGCCCGTGGGCATGCGGCGATGGACAGCATCCAGGTGGCCACGCCACAGGACAAGACCTGGCGCGAAGGCAAACTGCCCGAAGCCCTGAACAAGGCCCGGGCGCATCCGCAGTGGTCGTCGCTGAATCCGCAGGCGAAGTTGAGTCAGGCGGAACGGCAAGAGCAGGTTGAGGTGTTGGCGCAGCAGTTGTAAACCTTGGTTATTGGGGTGTCCGGGCTGGCCCCTTCGCGAGCAGGCTCGCTCCCACATTGGAATGCGTTCCCCTGTGGGAGCGAGCCTGCTCGCGATGGCAGCGACCCGGTTTCGAGCTATTACGCAGCCAACAGCCGCAACGCCTTATCCTTCAACACCCCCAGATCCATCACCGGCACGCCCATGTCCTTGGCCTGTTCATCCCACTGGCGCATCCGCAAACTGGCCTTGCATAACGGATCCTTCTCGAAGGCTTCAGCCTCTTCCGCGGTCATCACCCCACCCTGGTATTCCAGGGTCCGGCGACTGGCTTCGCTCAATCGCTCGTAGTACCCGGGCTCTTTAAGCGTCAGATAACGCTTGGCCTGAACGT
Source organism: Pseudomonas mandelii (assembly GCF_900106065.1). Classification (NCBI taxonomy): domain Bacteria; kingdom Pseudomonadati; phylum Pseudomonadota; class Gammaproteobacteria; order Pseudomonadales; family Pseudomonadaceae; genus Pseudomonas; species Pseudomonas mandelii. Next base: position 2,663,113 of record NZ_LT629796.1, on the reverse strand, counting down.
GGTATTCCACCAGCCGCGCCAGGCGCTCGCTGAAACCGGCCCGACGCAAGTAATCGGCGCCCAGACGTTCGTGGCTGACCACACCAAAACCACCCATGTTCTCGGCGCTCCCGCCACAGATATGCCCGATGTCATGGAAGAACGCGGCCAGCACCACTTCGTCATCAAAGCCCTCGGCCATGGCCAGTTCGGCGGCCTGGGACATGTGTTCGATCTGCGACACCGGCTCGCCGATGTAATCGCTGTCGCCAAAGCGTTCGTACAGCCCAAACACCTCGGCGATCACTTGCTCATTGCTGTCCATCAATGCTCTCCCAATAAGGTGGCGACGTTACGTTCGGCCAGCGCCGGGCCGACGCTCATGCCGACACCGGTGTGCATCAGCGCCACGCTCACACCCGGCATCGGGAGCAGGAACGAGAACGGCCCCGGCCCCCGTGAACCATAGACGCCCTGCCAGCGCTCGACCACCTGCACCTTGCACCCCAGGGTTTGTTCAGCGAGTCCGATCATCCAGTCATCGACCTGCTCGGCATTGAACGGCGATGGATCGCGGCCGTAATGGTGGGAGTCGCCGATGATCAACTCACCGTAAGGCGTCGGGCTGATCAGCAGGTGGATGCCGTTTTCATGCAAGTGTGGCTCCTCGCGCAGAATCTGCGCCTGCACCGCTGCCGCTTCCGGCAGATCGGCGAAGGCGCCGTAATGCACGCAACTTAAACCGGTGAGCAATGCGTGTTGCAGGTTGAGGTTGATCTGCGGCCGGGCGCGGAGCATTTGCAGGCGGCAGATTTGCGGGTTGAGCGCGGCGATCGGCTCGGCCAGCAAGGTCTGATAATCGTGCCCGGAGCAGACGATGATCTGATCGGCGCTGAACGTGCCGGCCGTGCTGCGCAGGCGACCCGGCTCGATATCGCGCACCAGGGTAGAGAAGTGAAACGCGACGCCGAGCTCGCGGCGCAAGTAGTCGATCAACGTCGGAATCGCTTCACGGGAATACAGTTGCTGATCGTCCAGGCCGTGCAACGCCGCGCGGTGATGGCGGAACTGACCGCCGTAGAGATCGCGCAAGGCAGCACCGCGCAGCAGGTCGACGCGGTAACCGTATTCCACGGCGCGGCCGGTGCAGAAGGCTTCGAGCAGGTGTTCTTCGGCTTCGCTGCGAGCGAACAAATACGAGCCGTTGCGCTTGAGTTGCAACCCGGCCAGTTGTGCCCATTGGCCCCAGATCTCGCGGCTGGCCCTGGCCAGTTCGAGCATCGGGCCCGGGGGTTGGCCGGTGACGAGGGCCTGGCCGAAGTTGCGGACCGAGGCGCCCAAGGGGGTTTCGCTGCGTTCGAAAACCGTGACCTTCAGACCGCGTCTGGCGGCGGCGTAGGCGTGGGACAGGCCGAGAATGCCGGCGCCGACGATCAGCATGTCGTTGTGGTGTGTCATCAAGTGATGTCCTGAATTTTAAGCCGCCTTCGCGGGCAAGCCTCGCTCCTGCAGGGTTGCGCGTTATCACAAACGACACCAACCCTGTAGGAGCGAGGCTTGCCCGCGAAGAGGCTCTTCAGCCGATAGAGATCTTACTTGGCAGCCACTTTCTCGGACTTGCCGTCATACCGCTTGCGCCACTCGCTCAGGATTTCGTCGCGATTCTTCGACGCCCAGGCAAAGTCGTTCTTGATCAAACGCTGCTCATAATCCGCCGGCAATTCGGTCTGCGGCTTGGCAATCCCCGGTTGCGCGAGCACCGCGAAGTTCTCTTTATAAAGCTCCATCGCCGCCGGGCTGGCCGAGAAGTCAGCCAGTTTCTTCGCCGCCTCTTCGTGTGGTGTGCCCTTGATCACAGCGGTCGCTTCGATCTCCCAGCCCAGGCCTTCCTTCGGCAGGATGATGTCCAGCGGTGCGCCCTGACGCTTCAGCTGAACCGCCGGGTATTCAAAGGAAATGCCGATCGGGAATTCACCCGAAGCCGCCAGCTTACAAGGCTTGGAACCGGAGTGAACGTACTGGCCGATGTTCTGGTGCAGGTCGTCCATGTACTGCCAGCCCTGCTTCTCGCCGAAGGTTTGCAGCCAGGCGCTGACGTCGAGGAAACCGGTGCCGGACGAGGCCGGGTTGGGCATCACGATCTTGCCTTTGTACTCAGGCTTGGTCAGGTCCTGCCAGCTCACCGGTTTGGTCAAACCCTGCTTTTCGGCTTCGACGGTGTTGAAGCAAATGGTCGCCGCCCAGACGTCCATCCCGACCCACGCGGGTGGATTGGCGGCATCGCGGTAGTTGCCGCCGATCTTGCCCAGGTCCTTCGGCGCGTAGCTTTGCAGCATGCCTTGCTGATCGAGGATCGCCAGGCTCGACGCCGCCAGGCCCCAGACCGCATCAGCCTGTGGGCGGGCTTTTTCGGCCAGCAGTTTGGCAGTGATAATCCCGGTGGAATCGCGTACCCACTTGATCTCGACGTCCGGGTTAGCCTTTTCGAAGGCTTCTTTGTAAGTCTTCAGTTGCTCGGCTTCGAGGGCGGTGTACACCGTCAACTCGGTTGGCGCCGCGAAGGCGTTCAGGCTGAAAGCGGTGAGGACAGCAGCGGCCAGGGCCATAGGCTTGAACATGATCTTTTCCTGTTTGAGTTGAGGGTTGGTCTTTTATGGGGACAGATTTATTTACCAGGAGCGGTCTGCCGCCAGGCCTGGGAACGGCGCAGCAAGCCGCGCGAGGCCCAGGCCAGCAGCATCGACACGCCTGCCGAAGTGAACAGAATCAGGGTCGACATCGCCGCCGCGCCGCCGACGTTGCCGGCGTCGTCCATGTTCAGCACCGCCACCGCCGCGAGGATGGTGTCGGGGCTGTAGAGGAAGATCGCGGCTGAAACGGTGGTCATGGCCGAGACGAACAGGTAGCGCACGATGTCCAGCAGCGCCGGCAGGCAGATCGGCACAGTGACTCGCAGGTAGTGCCGATACAGCGGCGCCTTGAGCGACAACGCGGCGGCCTCGAACTCGGCGTCGAGTTGACGTAGCGCCGTGGTCGCGGTCATTTGTGCGGTGGTCAAATAGTGAGCAATAGTGCAGACCACCAGCAGCGTCATGGTCCCGTAGAGCACATGCAGCGGGTTGCCGCTGAGGTTGAAGAAGAAAACGTAACCCAGGCCCAGCACCAGACCCGGCACCGCCATCGGCACGAAACTGAGCATGCGCAAGGCCAGGTTCAGTCCGCGCTGGCCTTTGGTTTTCTCCATCAGGTAGGCGCCGGTGAAGATCAGCACGCTGCCGATCAACGCCGTGCTCAAAGCCATTTTTACGCTGTTGCCGTAGGCCAGCCAGCCGCCGCCCGCGGTGTCGCTGAACTGGTAATGGTTGAGCGACAGCGACAGGTTGTACGGCCAGAATTTCACCAGCGAGGAGAACACCGCCATGCCGAACACCAGCAGCAACACCGCGCAGATCAGCAGCACGATGGCCAGATAACAACCGTCCCGCCGCTTCGACGGCGCGGGTTTGAAGACTTGGGCGCGGCCGCTCATGGCGTCGCCGTGACGTCGACGCAACCAGGCATCGACTGCAAAACTGAAGAGTGCCGGCAGCAGCAGGACCATGCCGATCAACGCGCCGCGACCGAATTGCTGCTGGCCGACCACGGCCTTATAGGCTTCCAGCGCCAGCACTTGATAGTCGCCACCGACCACTACGGGCACGCCGAAGTCAGTGATGGTCAAGGTGAACACCAGGCAGAACGCCGCGAACACGGCCTGACGGGTCGCTGGCCAGGTGATGCTGCGAAAGGCTTTGGCCGGACTGGCGCCCATGCTGGAGGCGGCATCGAAGAGTCGCGCATCCGCCAGGGAAAGCGCCGACAGAAGAATCATCAATGCGTGTGGGAAGGTGTAAATGACCTCGCCCAGAACAATGCCCCAGAAACCGTAGATATTGTCCGAGAGCAAGCCGCGCAACATGCCCTGATTGCCGAACAGATAAACCAGCGCAATCCCCGGCAGCATCGACGGCGCCATCAGCGGCAACAACGAAATTGCGCGCCAGATGCCTTTGCCGGGAATCAACGTGCGTTGCAATGCGTAGGCAAACAGGTAGGCCAGCGGTACGACAATCGCCGCCACGCTGAGGGAAACTTTCAGGCTATTGCCGAGCAACCAGTGGAAGTTCGCACTGGTCACCAATTCACGCGCGGCCACCAGGCCTCCGCCCTGCCCGGCCTCGGAACTGAAACCGCGCCAGAAGATCGCCAACAACGGCATCAACACCGCGAGGCCGAGCAACACCAATAAAAGGAGTTTGCCGCCGACCACGAACACCCGGTCGCCGATCTCGGCACGGGAGGTCTGCCGAACCTGCTTGTGCGGTATCGGCAGCGCGATGTTCGCGCTCATCAGGCAAACACCTGCAGGCTGCGCGGGGGCAAGGCGACCATGATCTGCTGCGCACCGAGGCGCGGCATGGCTTCCGGTGCCAGTTCGGCCAGCAATGCGTGGCCGGGCAGTTGATCGAGTTCGAAGCTCATGCGGCAGCGGTTACCGAGAAAGGTGATCTCGCGAACCTTGGCCGGGAACAGGTTTTCTTCATGCACCAGCGGGTTGACGTTGATCGCTTCCGGTCGGCAAAACAGACGGCCCGACGTGGTTTTAGCGCTGCCATCCGCCAGGCGCATGCTCATCCCGCCGACCTGGGCATGGCTGTCGCTGCTGCGGCTGAATGGCAGCCAGTTGCCCTGGCCGACAAACTCCGCCACAAACGGCGTGGCCGGGCGGTCGTAGATGTCCTGCGGCGTGGCGTACTGCTCGACCTTGCCGTTGTTCATCACGGCGATGCGGTCGGCCATCAGCATGGCCTCGTCCTGATTGTGCGTGACCATCAGGGTGGTGACGCCGAGGTTGCGCTGCAGTTGGCGCAGTTCGGTGCACAAATGCTCGCGAACCCGGGCGTCGAGGGCCGACATCGGTTCGTCCAGCAGCAACAACGATGGCGCCGGCGCCAATGCCCGAGCCAGCGCGACACGTTGCTGTTGGCCGCCGGACAACTGGCCGGGGTACTTTTTCTCGCTGCCGGTCAGGCCGACCAGTTCCAGCATCTGACCGACACGTTTGCGCACTTCATCACGACCACTGCCGGCGAGGCCGTAGGCAATGTTCGCTTCGACGGTGAGGTTGGGAAACAGCGCGTAGGACTGAAAAAGAATGCCGTAATCCCGGGCCTGGGGTGCCAGGTGGGAAACGTCGCGATCGCCGAGGTACAACTCGCCGCTGTCCTGTTTCTCCAGGCCGGCGATGCAACGCAGCAACGTGGTTTTGCCACAGCCGGACGGGCCCAGCAGGCACACCAGTTCACCGGCCGCCACGTCGAGGGAAACATTGTCCAGCGCGGTGAAGGCGCCAAAGCGTTTCTGCACACCGCGCACTTTCATCGGGGCGCCGGGGTTGGTCAGGGCAGTTGCGATCGAGTGGTTCATGGACAGGCCTCATCAAGCAGATGAAGCCCATCCTAGGTTTGTAATGCGTCCGTCATGTGGCAGTGAGGCAAAAACGGCTGATAGTGGTATTCAAGAATTTGGGTTGGATACGTTGGTGCACTGACGGACGCCTTCGCGGGCAAGCCTCGCTCCTACAGGGGAATGCGACCACCTGTAGGAGCGAGGCTTGCCCGCGAAGGGGCCCTCACATTCAACACAAATCTCACGCGGGGGCCATTTCCTGCGCCAAACCCAGGAACGCCGCCGGCAACCGCGCGCCTTTGCGCTCCTTGAGGCAGTACAGATACTCCGGAATCTGCGGCGCATTCTCAATCGTCAGCACGCGCAATTGCGGGTCATGCGGCACTTCCTGTCGGGCAATGATGCTGATGCCGATGTTGCGCAGCACCGCCTCGCGAATCGATTCACGGCTGCCAATTTCCAGCAACGGCCCGAAACTCACCCCGGCGCTGGCGAGCAATTCTTCGGTCAGGCGTCGAGTGGTCGAGCCTGATTCGCGCATCAACAAGGTATGCCCGGCCAACGCGCTGAGCGGCACATGATCGTGCGCCGCCAGCGGATGGTTGCGATGCACCGCCAACACCAGCGGATCGCTGCCGAGTACCCGCCGAATCAGCCGCGCGTCATCGAGCAATTGTGACGACGCCGCGACATCCACCCGGTAATCCTCCAGCGCTTCCAGCACCTGCTGGGAGTTGCCGATTTCCACTGACACTTCCACTTGCGGCAAGCGCTCGCGGAAAGTCTTCACCAGGTCGAGGATGTAATACGGCGCGGTAGCAGCAATGCGCAATGTGCCCTGGACCTGGCCGCTGTTGCGCAGGAAAAACTCGATGTCGGCTTCCTGCTGCAACAGCGCCTTGACCATCGGCAACAGCCGCGCGCCTTCATCGCTGACGCTGAGGCGGCGGCCGCCACGGTAGAACAGCTCAACCGAATACTGGCTTTCCAGATGGCGGATCTGCGTGGTCACCGTGGGTTGGCTCAGGCCGAGCTTTTTCGCCGCCAGGGTAATGCTGCCCAGGCGGGCAACCATGTAAAACGCCTTCAGCTCGGCACTCAGCACACCCGTCCCTCATCGCTTACTTGCGCAGCAGGCGCAAACCGTTGAACACCACCAACAGGCTGACACCCATGTCGGCGAACACCGCCATCCACATGGTGGCGATCCCGGCGAAGGTTACCCCAAGAAAGATCACCTTGATGACCAAAGCGAGGGCGATGTTCTGTTTGAGAATGGTCGAGGTTCGACGCGACAGGCGGATGAACGCAGGGATCTTGCGCAGATCGTCGTCCATCAGGGCGACATCGGCGGTCTCGATGGCGGTATCGGTACCGGCGGCGGCCATCGCGAAACCAATCTGGGCGCGGGCCAGCGCCGGCGCATCGTTGATGCCGTCGCCGACCATGCCAACACGATGGCCCTGTGCATAAAGTGCCTCGATGGCTTGCAGCTTGTCGTTGGGCAGCAGATCGCCCTTGGCCTCGTCGATGCCGACTTGCACGGCAATCGCCTGGGCGGTGTGGACATTGTCGCCGGTCAGCATCAGGGTTTTGATGCCCAGATCGTGCAGTTGCTGGATCGCTTCGCGGCTGGACTCTTTCACCGTGTCGGCCACGGCAAACAGCGCCAACGGGCCGGACTTGTCGAGCAACAGCACCACCGATTTTCCCTGTTTTTCCAGGGCAAACAGCTTCTCTTCCAGCGCAGGCGAACACAGGCCCAAGTCTTCCACCAGGCGATGGTTACCCAAGTGGTAGACCTGACCGTTGATTTCCCCGCGTACACCGCGACCGCCCAGGGCTTCGAAGTTATCCACAACGAGCGGCGCGAATTGTTTATCCACCGCCGCATTGGCGATGGCCAACGACACCGGGTGGTCCGAACGACCGGCCAGCGCTGCGGCAATCGCCGGGGCAGTGGCGTCTGCGGTGGGATCAAGCGACACATAATCGGTCTGCACCGGTTTGCCGTGGGTCAGGGTGCCGGTCTTGTCCAAGGCCAGGTAATCGAGTTTGTGGCCACCTTCCAGATAAACGCCGCCCTTCACCAGGATGCCTTTGCGTGCCGCCGCGGCGAGGCCACTGACGATGGTCACCGGAGTGGAAATCACCAACGCGCATGGGCAAGCGACCACCAGCAAGACCAACGCGCGGTAGATCCAGTCGAACCAGACGGCGCCCATAAACAGCGGCGGAATCACCGCCACAGCCAAGGCCAGCAGGAACACCGCCGGGGTATAGATTTTCGAGAACTGATCGACGAAGCGCTGGGTCGGCGCCCGTGCGCCCTGGGCCTGTTCCACGGCGTGGATGATCCGCGCCAGCGTGGAATTGTTCGCCGCTGCAGTGACGGAATACTCCAGCGAGCCTGCCTGGTTGATGGTGCCGGCGAAGACCTTATCGCCCACCGTCTTCTCGATCGGCAGACTTTCGCCGGTGATCGGCGCCTGATCGATGGTCGAACTGCCCGACACGACTTCGCCGTCCAGGCCAATCCGCTCGCCGGGACGCACCCGCACTCGCGCACCGAGCTCGATGGTTTTGACCTCTTGCGTGACCCAGCTGCCGTCGGCTTGCTGCACCGTCGCCTGTTCCGGGGTCATCTGCATCAAGCCGCCAATGGCGTTACGCGCCCGGTCCAGCGACTTGGCCTCGATCAACTCGGCCACGGTGAACAGGAACATCACCATCGCCGCTTCCGGCCATTGCCCGATCAGGATCGCGCCGGTGACTGCGATGCTCATCAACGCGTTGATGTTCAGGTTGAGGTTCTTGAGCGCGATCCAGCCCTTCTTGTAAGTGGTGAGGCCGCCACTGAGGATCGAAATCAGCGCGATGATCGCCACCACCCAGTCCGGCGCGGCACTAGTGAAGTGGATCACTTCTGCCGCCAGCGCACCCACGCCGGACAGTGCCAGAGGCCACCAGTGCTTTTTCTCGGCGATCGGCGCTGGCGCTTCGGCGCCCTGTTCCATCGGTTCAGCCACCATGCCCAGCGACTTGATCGCCTCGATGATCGGCGCAGTGCTCGGCAGGTTATGGGTCACGCCCAGGACCCGATTGATCAGGTTGAATTCCAGTTGCTGCACCCCCGCAAGCTTGCCCAGTTTGTTCTGGATCAGCGTCTGCTCGGTCGGGCAGTCCATGGCGTCGATGCGGAAGCTGCTCAGCCGCGCGCCGTCGGTCGGCGTGTCGCTCAACTTGATCAGCGAAGGCGCTGCCGCCTTGGAGGAGCAGCAGGAATCGCCGTGCCCGCCATGGTCATGCTTCTGCACAGGCTGCAGCTTGTGGCTGTGATCGTGATCGTGATCGTGATCGTGATCAGCCTCGGGTTTGTGGGTGTGAAGGGAATCGCTCATTGGTTGCGTCCATGAAGGTGCCTGTTGCCAAGTAAAGACCCTGTAGCCACTATAGGGTCAAGCACCCTTTTGGAGATTGCTGTCATGAAGATTGGAGAACTGGCGAAACTCACCGACTGCGCCGTCGAAACCATCCGCTACTACGAGCGCGAAAACCTGCTGCCGGAGCCCGCCCGCAGCGACGGCAACTACCGGGTCTACACTCAGGCCCACGCCGAACGCCTGACCTTCATCCGCAACTGCCGCACGCTCGACATGACCCTGGAAGAGATCCGCAGCCTGCTGGCCCTGCGCGACAGTCCGCAGGATCAGTGCGAAAGCGTGAACGCGTTGATCGACGAGCACATTCATCACGTGAAAGCGCGGATCGACGGATTGATGGCGTTACAGACGCAACTGCTCGACCTGCGCCAACGCTGTGGCGAGGGCCCGGACATTGATCAGTGCGGGATTTTGCAGCGGCTGGAAGTGAGTGGCGGGGTGGTGGCGACGGAAGTTGAGCATTCCCATGTCGGCAGGAGTCATGGGCATTAGCCCCATCGCCACATCAGCGACTAGATCAACTTGAATTCCAATATGCCTCGATGCCCCATGCCGTAACCGATGCCCGGGACCATGCCCGAGCCCAGAAAAAGACTGCAGCGCAGGTGAACGGTCTCACCCCGATGCTTTTGATAGACAGAGGGCTCAATCCGAAACTTGAGGGGGGAATCGGGATTGACCGTCAACTTGCGCTGATAGTCTCTCCAGGCTCCGCCCTGCCCGCCATTCGCGCTACTTATCCAGAGCATTTCAATGGCGTTGTTTGTTCGCAGGTTTTCAATCCGCGGAATGGTCAGAACGACGCCATCGGGATGTGGGTCAATCTCCAGAACGCCCTCAGAGACGCCCTCAATAGAGACCGGGCCGGTTTGAATCAGTGCCGGGGCGAAGGTCATGAGCAATGATGCAGAAGGTATAGCGCCCCCGCTTCTTTCGATGACAAAAATGACCTCGACCCGGTCTCCTTCAAACTGCCTTGCCGTGTCGTCGGGCACAACAAAATGCAACGGCATAAAACTCTGTACGGACTGCGGCTGCGACTGATAATTGCCCCCCGAACCGCCAAACGCCGCCCATTGCACTCGAACCTGATCGCCGATCTGAAATTCTCTATCGTTTACCGCCACGACCACTCGAAGTGAATCGACGAAGATCGGTGCGCCGGTGAAAACCTCCATGGGCACCACGCATCCCCATGGATCGAGGCCCGGAATGAAATGAAAGAGCCCCGACTGGCTTTCACAGCCAACGAACGGTGCTCCTGTCAATCCGCTCCTTAGAGGGTTTGTGCCGAAATGTCGCTCCGAAAAGCCGTCCGTTACACCGGCCGCAGTGTTATTCATGACAAGGCTCCTGAAATAAAAAGAGAGTGTTGCTGACCACGGCCTGATGGCCTCGTGATCAGTCAAACACCCTCTCATTTATTCGCCTACTGGCAGAAATGACAGTCAGGTAGAACCTTTTCTAATAAAACAGCCCTGCCCGTCAAACAATCAGACGGCCATCGGTGCCGTCATCGGCGCGTGATGCTGATACCCCTCAAGCGAGAAATCGCTCGGCTCGATCAACTCCAGCCACTCCGGCTGATACAAGCCGGTCTTGGCAAACTCCGGCACACGGTCACTGATCACCAGTTTCGGCATCGGGAACGGCTCGCGCTTGAGCTGTTCGTTGAGCATGTCCAAATGGTTTTCGTAAACGTGGGCATCACCGATGAAATAGGTGAACCAGCGCGGTGTGTAGCCGGTCAGTCGGCCGATCAGACTCAGCAACGCGGCGCCTTCGGTGAGGTTGAACGGCGTGCCCAGCCCTAGGTCGTTGGAGCGGATGTAGAGCGTCAGGGAGATTTCCCTGGTCTCGACATTCGGGTGGAACTGGTACAGCAGGTGGCACGGCGGCAAAGCCATTTCATCGAGTTGGGCGACGTTCCAGCCGTGGAACAGAATGCGGCGGCTGCCCGGGTCCTTGATGATGGTGTCGACGCACTGGCGGACCTGGTCGATCGCCTTGTACAGAACGACATAGGCCTGACCGTCTTCCTCGCCTTCGGCGATCTGACGATAACCCTGGCTCAGGGTCTGTTCGATAGCGGCCTGATTGCTGACCGGAATCTGCTTGTACGCCGGCCATTTGCGCCATTGCACGCCGTAGATTTCGCCAAGGTCGTCTTCACCCTGACGGAACGGATTGGCCAGCCACTGCGCGTTTTCGTTGGCGTTCTGATCCCAGACCTTGCAGCCCAGCGCGCGGAATTCGGCGGCGTTGTTCACGCCACGCAGGAAACCACACATCTCGCCGATGGCCGATTTGAAGGCCATCTTGCGCGTGGTGATCGCCGGGAAACCTTCTTTCAGGTCATAACGCAGCATCGCGCCCGGAAAGCTGATGGTGTTCACGCCGGTGCGGTTGGCTTGCTTGGTGCCGTTCTTGATGACGTGGGCGACCAGTTCGAGATATTGCTTCATGAATTACCTGTGTCCTTGAACCCGGGGCCGTCACCCCGGGATTCGAATTTATACGGCAGCCGCTGGAGTCGCCGGGGCGCGGTGATACGCCAGCCAGATCAGGAACAGCCCGCCAACGATCATCGGTACGCAGAGCACTTGGCCCATAGTCAGCCAGTTCCAGGCCAGATAGCCCAGTTGCGCGTCCGGTACGCGGACAAACTCCACGATGAAACGGAAGATGCCGTAGAACAGGGCAAACATCCCGGACACCGCCATGGTCGGCCGCGGCTTGCGCGAGAACAGCCAGAGAATGGCAAACAGGGCCACGCCTTCGAGCGCGAACTGGTACAGCTGCGACGGGTGACGCGCCAGTTGCGCCGGATCGGTCGGGAAGATCATTGCCCACGGCACGTCGGTCGCCTTACCCCACAACTCGGCGTTGATGAAGTTACCGATGCGCCCGGCACCCAGGCCGATCGGCACCATCGGCGCGACGAAATCCATCAGCTGGAAGAACGACTTGTTGTTCTTCTTGCCGAACCACAACGCGGCCAGCATCACGCCGATGAAGCCGCCATGGAACGACATGCCGCCCTTCCATACTTCGAAAATCAGTGTCGGGTTGGCCAGATAAGCGTTCAGATCGTAGAACAGCACATAGCCCAGGCGGCCGCCGACGATAACGCCCATCGACATCCAGAAGACCATGTCGGAAAGCTTTTCCTTGGTCCAGGTCGGGTCGAAACGGTTGAGCCGGCGCGATGCCAGCAGCCAGGCGCCGCCGATGCCGATCAGGTACATCAGACCGTACCAGTGGATTTTCAGCGGACCGATGGCCAGGGCCACCGGGTCGATCTGCGGGTAAGGCAGCATTGCGACTCCTTGTTGAAAGTTGAAACCAGAATTCCCGGGCGACGCTGCCACCTCAGGATTAAGCCAGCATTGCGAGCTAGAGCAGGAAGCTCAGGCCTACGCAGAACAGCAAAGCCGCGAACAGCCTTTTCAGCAACTTTGGCGACAGCCTGTGGGCCAGTCGCGCACCGAGGCGGGCGAACACCATGCTGGTCAGGGCAATCCCCAGCAGCGCCGGCAAATAGATAAAACCGAGACTATGGGCCGGCAGCAAGGGATCGTGCCAGCCCAGAATCATGAAACTTGATGCACTGGCCAAGGCGATGGGCAGGCCGCAAGCCGACGAAGTCGCCACGGCTTGCTGCATCGGCACGCTGCGCCAGGTCAGGAACGGCACGGTCAACGAGCCGCCGCCAATGCCGAAAATCGCCGAGGCCCAGCCAATCACACTGCCGGCCACGGTGAGACCGAGTTTGCCGGGCACCGTTCGACTGGCCTTGGGTTTGACGTCCAGCGCCAGTTGCGCGGCGATGATCAGCGCAAACACACCGATGATTTTCTGCAGATTCGGGCCGGAGATCGCTTCGGCCGTCAGCGCCCCGAAACCGGCACCCATCAGAATTCCGACGGTCATCCACACGAATATCGGCCAACGCACGGCGCCACGACGATGATGTTCGCGGACGGCATTGACCGACGTAAAGATGATCGTTGCCAGGGACGTGCCGACCGCCAGGTGGGTCAGGATCGAGGCGTCGAAGCCCTGCAAGGTGAAACTGAACACCAGCACCGGGACGATGATGATCCCGCCACCTACCCCGAACAGCCCGGCCAGCACGCCTGCGCAGGCGCCCAGCGCCAGATAGAGCAGAAATTCCATGGACGATCTCAATGCTTAGGCAAAACCGGAGCGGCATGGTAACGGATGCGTGGCCTCGGGCTCCACTGCGGATGGCAATGGAACGACAGGCGACGACTGCGTAGAGTGAGCAAAAAACACACAAGGACCACCTTATGTGCCTGATTGTTTTTGCCTGGCGACCGGGTCACGCCCAGCCGCTGATCGTGGCGGCCAACCGCGACGAGTTCTATGCCCGGCCCAGCCAGCCCCTGGCGCAATGGCCGCACGCACCGCATGTCTACGCGGGTCTCGACCTCGAAGCCGGCGGCACCTGGCTCGGTATTGGTGCCAATGGGCGTTTTGCTGCGCTGACCAATATTCGTGATCCGAATCAGTCGCCATCGCGAAAATCCCGAGGTGAGCTGGTGGCGGGTTTTCTCTTGGGCAATATGCCAATTGATGATTACTTAAGCGACGTTGTCGGACGTTCGCTGGAATATGCCGGATTTAATCTGCTGATCGGCAATGCCAACGAGCTGTGGCACTTCAATGCGCGGGAGTCTGAGGCGGTGATGCTGGCGCCTGGGATTTATGGGCTGTCGAATGCCGGGCTGGATACGCCGTGGCCTAAATTGCTCAAGGCACGGGCGGCACTGGAGGAAGTGCTGGAGGATCCGCAGCCAGAGGCGTTACTGGCGTTGCTGAAAGATCCGCAGACCGCACCCTTCGCCGAGTTGCCGGATACCGGGGTGGGGTTGGCGACCGAGACGTTGCTGTCGAGTGTGTTTATTGCCAGTCCGACTTATGGGACGCGTGCGAGTACGGCGCTGATTGTTCAGGCGGATGGGACGCGGCGGATGGTCGAACGGAGTTTCGGGCCGTATGGGGGGCATTTGGGGGAAGTGGAGATCTGGGTTTAGATTTTTGGAGTGTTCGAGGACGTCTTCGCGGGCAAGCCTCGCTCCTACAAGGGTCAGGTAATCCCTGTAGGAGCGAGGCTTGCCCGCGAAGGGGCCATCAGCCTTTCAGAGGGTTTTGACCGAAGCCGGATTGACCATCCGCGCCAACCCAAGGTTTTTCAGCGCCAATTGCAGCGAGCTGTGGATCACTTGCGGGTTGTCGATGGTCATCAGTTCAGCCAGCAATTCCTGGGCCTTGCTCAGGTTGATCTGACGCAGCATCCACTTCACTTTCGGCAGGTTGGTGGCGTTCATCGACAGGCTGTCGAAGCCCATCGCCATCAACAGCACCGCCGCCGCCGGGTCACCGGCCATCTCGCCGCAAATGCTCACAGGCTTGCCTTCGGCATGGGCATCACGCACCACGTTCTGCAACGCTTGCAGCACCGCCGGGTGCAGATAGTCGTAAAGGTCGGCTACACGCGGGTTGTTCCGGTCCACCGCGAGCAGGTATTGAGTCAGGTCGTTGGAGCCGACCGACAGGAAGTCCACCTGCCGCGCCAGTTCCTTGGTCTGATACACCGCCGCCGGAATCTCGATCATCACGCCAATCGGCGGCATTGGCACGTCGGTGCCTTCGTCGCGGACTTCGCCCCATGCCCGGTGAATCAGGTGCAGGGCTTCTTCGAGTTCATGGGTGCCGGAGATCATCGGCAGCAGAATCCGCAGGTTGTTCAAGCCTTCGCTGGCCTTGAGCATGGCGCGGGTCTGCACCAGGAAGATTTCCGGGTGGTCGAGGGTAACGCGAATGCCGCGCCAGCCGAGGAACGGGTTGTCTTCCTTGATCGGGAAGTACGACAGCGACTTGTCGCCGCCGATGTCCAGGCTACGCATGGTGACCGGTTGCGGATGGAACGCGGCGAGTTGCTCGCGGTAGATCGCCAGCTGCTCCTTTTCGCTCGGGAACCTCTGGTTGATCATGAACGGCACTTCGGTGCGGTACAGACCGACCCCTTCGGCACCACGCTTCTGCGCTCGCGCCACGTCCGCCAGCAGACCGGTGTTGACCCACAGCGGCATGCGGTGGCCATCGAGGGTCACGCACGGCAAGTCGCGCAAAGAGTCCAGACCCAGCGCCAGCTGTTTCTCTTCTTCCACCACTTCGGCGAACTGCTTGCGCAGCACGTCGCTGGGGTTGGTGTAGACCTCGCCGCGATTACCATCGACGATCAATTCGATGCCGTCGACCTTGGCATAGGGCAGGTCGACCAGGCCCATCACCGTCGGTATGCCCATCGCCCGGGCGAGGATCGCGACGTGGGAGTTACCCGAACCGAGGACCGAGACCAGACCGACCAGCGTGCCTTCCGGCACCTCGCCGAGCATGGCCGGCGTCAGTTCTTCGCTGACCAGAATGGTTTTTTCCGGATAGACCAGATTCTGCTGACGCTCTTCCTGCAAGTAGGCGAGCAAACGGCGGCCAAGGTCCTTGACGTCCGAGGCTCGCTCACGCAGGTACGCGTCGTCCATCAATTCGAAACGGTTGACGTGCTCCGTGACCACCTGACGCAACGCACCCTGGGCCCACTGACCGGTCTTGATCACCGTGGTCACTTCGTTGCCCAGCGCTTCGTCGGCGAGCATCATCAGGTAGACGTCGAACAAGGCCCGCTCTTCGGGGCGCAGCTGCGAGGCCAATTTGGCGGACAAGGCACGCATGTCGGCGCGAACGCCTTCGATGGCGGTCTTGAACAGCCCGAGTTCGGCGGCGATATCGGAGATGGTCTTGTCGGGCACCACGTCCAGGTCGGCCGGCGGCAGCATGACCACCGCGGTCCCGACCGCCGCACCCGGCGAACCCGGTACACCGACGAACTTGGCTTCCTGAATGCCTTTGCCCTGACGGCCCAGGCCACGGATCGAACCGGTGGCTTCGGCGTGGGCGATAACGCCGGCGAGCTGCGCGCTCATGGTCACGAGGAAGGCTTCTTCACCTTCATCGAACTGGCGGCGTTCTTTTTGCTGAATGACCAACACGCCGACGACGCGGCGGTGGTGAATGATCGGCGCCCCGAGGAAGGAGGCGTAGCGCTCCTCGCCCGTTTCGGCGAAGTAGCGGTAGCGCGGGTGATCCGCGGCGTTTTCGAGGTTCAGGGGTTCTTCACGCGTGCCGACCAGGCCAACCAGACCTTCGTTGGGTGCCATGCTGACTTTGCCGATCGAGCGCTTGTTCAAGCCCTCGGTCGCCATCAGCACGAAGCGGTTGGTCTCGGGGTCAAGCAGGTAGACCGAGCAGACCTGGCTGCCCATGGCCTCTTTGACGCGCAACACAATAATCCCCAACGCCGCCTTGAGATCCTTGGCGGAGTTAACTTCCTGGACGATCTTGCGCAGCGTATTGAGCATGGCTCGGGGTCGAACTCCGTCGTCAGTCGCGCGTTAAAAGGCGCGGGGCAAGCTCTTTGAGAGCGCGTCGATACACCTCGCGCTTGAATGTCACCACCTGGCCCAACGGATACCAATAACTGACCCAGCGCCAGCCATCGAACTCCGGTTTACCGGTCAAATCCATCCGCACCCGCTGCTCGTTGGAGATCAGGCGCAGGAGAAACCATTTCTGTTTCTGGCCGATGCACAGCGGTTGGCTGTGTGTTCTGACCAGACGTTGCGGCAAACGATAGCGCAACCAGCCCCGGGTGCAGGCGAGAATTTCAACATCTTCGCGCTCAAGACCCACTTCTTCGTTCAACTCGCGGTACAAGGCGTCTTCCGGCGTCTCCTGGGGGTTGATCCCGCCCTGTGGAAACTGCCAGGCATCTTGATTGATACGGCGAGCCCATAGCACCTGTCCGGCATCATTCGTGAGAATGATCCCGACATTGGGGCGGAAACCATCGGGGTCGATCACGGCAACAACCTCGCAAACGCATGTCGCCGCATTGTTCCACAAAGGTTGTGAAGGCAGCAACGAGCCGACCTACCTTATGTGCACTCTTGTGAAAAGTCCGTATTCTGGACGCCTTTCTACAGACTTTTCAGCGAGTAACTGCAATGCGGCTGGCTTTATTCGACTTGGACAACACGCTTTTGGGCGGCGACAGTGACCACGCCTGGGGCGATTACCTGTGCGAGCGCGGCTTCCTCGATGCCGTCGCCTACAAGGCACGCAACGACGAGTTCTATCAGGATTACCTGGCCGGCAAGCTGGATAACGATGCTTATCTGAACTTTTGCCTGGAAGTCCTCGGCCGCACCGAGATGGCCACACTGGATCAATGGCACCTGGATTACATGCGCGATTGCATTGAGCCGATTGTGCTGCCCAAGGCTATCGATTTGCTGGCCAAGCACCGCGAGGCTGGCGACAAATTGGTGATCATCACCGCGACTAACCGTTTCGTCACCGGGCCGATTGCCCAGCGTCTGGGGGTTGAAACTCTGATCGCCACGGAATGCGAGATGGTTGATGGCCGTTATACCGGGCGCAGCACCGATGTTCCGTGCTTCCGCGAAGGCAAGGTCACGCGGTTGAATCGTTGGCTGGAAGAGACCGGGCATTCGCTGGAAGACAGCTATTTCTACAGCGACTCGATGAATGATTTTGCGTTGCTGGAGCAAGTGGCGAATCCGGTGGCGGTCGATCCTGATCCGAATTTGCGCGCCGAGGCCGAGCAGCGTGGCTGGCCGGTAATTTCGTTGCGCGACTGAAATTGCTTTCGCGGGCAAGCCTCGCGCCTACAGGATTTGTGGTGGTAGCCGACTACAGACTCGACACATCACCTGTAGGAGCGAGGCTTGCCCGCGAAGGGATCGCCTCGGTTTCAAGCCTTAAACCGGCTTGGCGCCCATCAACCCCGCAATGGCGATAAAGCAGACAAAGCTGAACAGCGCGAGAGCAAAGGTGAACTTGCCGCTGCCGCCCGGCGCAGTACGCAGCTTGTTCAGCCGCACCAACAACCAGAACCACCCCAACGCTGCCAGGGTGTAAAGCACACTCGACGCGAGCAACCACGTCTGCCCCAACGGCCAGCCCACCAGATGCACCATCCACCAGCCGGTGAACGGCATGCTCAGCAGCGCCAGGCCCATCAACAGCCAAACGAACACCCGAGGCCGTTGCAACGTGCGCGCTGCAGCAGTCGCATCACCACGACGCCGCGTTTGCCAAAACCATATCCCCAAGCCCAGCGCACAACCCAACAATATTGCCGTCGCCGCGGTGTGCGCCATTTTCAGGGCGGTTAACGTTTCCATTGTTCGACTTCCTTAGAGACTGCCCATCAGCGTAGCCGCTCAGCCGAGAAACAGCTGATAGGCCGGATTGTCGCTTTCATCCCAGTACGGGTAACCGATTTCCTCAAGCGCCGCAGGAACCAGATGACGTTCGTCGTGAGGCACTTGCAGGCCCGCGACCACACGGCCATCCGC
This sequence comes from Pseudomonas mandelii, assembly GCF_900106065.1. Classification (NCBI taxonomy): domain Bacteria; kingdom Pseudomonadati; phylum Pseudomonadota; class Gammaproteobacteria; order Pseudomonadales; family Pseudomonadaceae; genus Pseudomonas; species Pseudomonas mandelii. Next base: position 2,644,776 of record NZ_LT629796.1, on the reverse strand, counting down.
CGCGCCGTGGTTGCGGTAGTGGAACATCGAGATGTTCCAGCGCCCGCCGAGCTTGTTGAGGAAGTTGAACAGCGCACCCGGACGTTCCGGGAATTCAAAGCGCAGCACCACTTCATCGACGACCTGGGCCGCGCGGCCACCGACCATGTGACGTATGTGCAACTTGGCCAGTTCGTTATCGGTCAGGTCCAGCACCGGGAAACCCTGCTCGCTGAGGCTGGCGATCAGCGCACTGCGCGGGTCGGTTTCCGGATGCGTCTGCACGCCGACGAAGATATGCGCTTCGCTGCCAGTGTTGTAGCGGTAGTTGAATTCGGTGATCTGGCGCTTGCCGATGGCTTCGCAGAACGCCTTGAAGCTGCCCGGTTTCTCGGGAATGGTCACGGCGATGATGGCTTCGCGGCCCTCGCCCAGCTCGGCGCGCTCGGCAACGTGGCGCAAGCGGTCGAAGTTGACGTTGGCGCCGGAATCGATGGCGACAAAGGTGTGCCCGGTGACACCGCGTTGCTCGACGTACTTCTTGATCCCGGCCACGCCCAGGGCGCCGGCAGGTTCGGTGATCGAGCGGGTATCGTCGTAGATGTCCTTGATCGCCGCGCAGATTTCGTCGGTGCTGACGGTGATCACCTCATCGACGTAGTCTTTGCAGATATCGAAGGTGTGCTGACCGATCTGCGCCACCGCGACACCATCGGCGAACAGGCCCACGGTCGGCAGCACCACGCGCTCGCCGGCCGCCATGGCCGCTTGCAGGCAGTTGGAATCGTCCGGTTCGACGCCGATGATTTTGATTTCAGGGCGCAGGTATTTCACATACGCAGCGATCCCGGCGATCAACCCGCCGCCGCCCACCGGAACGAAGATCGCATCCAGACGCCCGGGGTGCTGGCGCAGAATCTCCATCGCCACGGTGCCCTGCCCGGCAATAGTGTGGGGATCGTCGTAAGGGTGAATGTAGACGTAGCCTTTTTCGTCGACCAGTTTGAGCGAGTAGGCCAGGGCTTCCGGGAACGAATCGCCGTGCAGCACGACTTTGCCGCCACGGGAGCGCACGCCTTCGACCTTGATTTCCGGGGTGGTCTTGGGCATGACGATGGTGGCTTTCACGCCCAGCACTTTTGCCGCCAGGGCCAGGCCCTGCGCGTGGTTGCCCGCCGAGGCGGTGACCACACCGCGAGCGCGCTCTTCATCGCTCAACTGCGTCAACTTGTTGTAGGCGCCGCGAATCTTGAACGAGAACACCGGCTGCAAGTCTTCACGCTTGAGCCAAATGGAATTGCCCAGCCGCTCGGAGAGCTGGCGAGCAGTCTGCAACGGGGTTTCTACGGCAACGTCATAAACGCGCGAGGTGAGGATCTTTTTGACGTACTGTTCGAGCATCGGAAAGCATCACTGAGCGGGTTGGGCAGGGCCAAGGAGTCTAACCCGGCTTTCGGCCGGACGACCACACTAAACAGGTGGTTTTACCGTCCATGGAAGGGATCATGAACCTGTGGGAGCGAGGCTTGCCCGCGAAGAGGCCGTCACATCCAACATAAATGTTGGCGGTACGATCGCTTTCGCGGGCAAGCCTCGCTCCTACAAGTAACGGTCGTGGCCCGCCAATCGGGCAATGACCTTCCCTGCCCCGAAGCCTATAATGCTGGCCTTTCGTTCCCTCCTTCGGCACCTCGGAGCCCGCATGACCCAGGATCAACTCAAACAGGCAGTGGCTCAGGCCGCCGTCGACTTCATCCTCCCAAAACTCGACGACAAGAGCATTGTCGGGGTCGGCACCGGCTCCACCGCCAACTGCTTCATCGACGCCCTGGCCAAGCACAAAGGCGCGTTTGACGGCGCGGTCGCCAGCTCCGAAGCCACCGCCGCTCGCCTCAAGGGCCACGGCATTCCGGTGTATGAGCTGAACACCGTCAGCGACCTGGAGTTTTATGTCGACGGCGCCGATGAAAGCGACGAGCACCTGAACTTGATCAAGGGCGGCGGCGCGGCCCTGACTCGCGAGAAAATTGTCGCGGCCGTGGCCAAGACCTTCATCTGCATCGCCGACGCCAGCAAACTGGTGCCGGTGCTCGGCGCGTTCCCGCTGCCGGTCGAAGTGATCCCGATGGCCCGCAGCCATGTGGCCCGCGAGCTGGTGAAGCTCGGCGGCGACCCGGTCTACCGTGAAGGCGTGTTGACCGACAACGGCAACATCATCCTCGACGTGTTCAACATGCAGATCACCAACCCGGTGGAGCTGGAGGCGCAGATCAACGCCATTGTGGGCGTGGTCACCAATGGTTTGTTCGCGGCGCGTCCGGCGGATTTGCTGCTGCTGGGCACTAGCGAAGGCGTGAAAACCCTCAAGGCCTGACCCCGCACTCCCAGTAGGAGCGAAGCTTGCTCGCGAAGAGGCCGTCACATTCAACATCTCTGTCGATTGTTACGGCCTCTTCGCGAGCAAGCTTCGCTCCTACAATAGGTTTTGCGGTGTTTGTTAGTTCTGCGCTGGTTTTTTGAAGACGTAGAACAGGTTCGGCTCGCTCACCAGGTACATCGTGCCATCGTCATCCATGGCGATGCCTTCCGCTTGCGGCACGGTCTTCTGCAACCCCTGTCGCCCCTTGCTCAGCGACATGGTGCTCAGCGGTCGCCCGTCCACATCCAGTTCCAGAATCAGCCGCGACTCGTCGGACAGCGCCAGCAAATGGCCGCTGCGCTCGTCGTATTGCAGGCTCGACAGGTCTCGCACGAACATCCCGGCATCGCGCTTGGGGTTGTTGACCACATGCACCGCGTAGGATTTCTCCGGGTTGTAATGTGGGAAGCCCTGCACTTCGTAGATCAGCATCGGGTCGCGCTCCTTGGCGACGAACAGGCGCTTGCCCACCGAATCGTAAGCCAGGCCTTCGAAACCCTTGTTGCCGCTCATGTGCACGCCGAGGGTCATCTGCTCGGCGTCCGCCGCGTCGAGGAACGTCGTGTCCTTATCCAGATGAATCTTGATCAGCCGCTGCTGGCGTTCATCGGTGATCACGTATGTGTCGGCGCTGATGAACTCCACCGCCTCCGGATCACCGAAGCCGACCAGCGAAATACGTCGGACGATCCGCCCGTCCAGCGACAGTTCGATCAGCTCGGCGTTTTTGTTGGTGACGGTAAACAGGCTTTTGCGCACCGGATCGAAGGTCAGCGCCGACACGTCGTCGTTCAGCCCGTCAATGACCCGGGCTTCGAGCTCCACCCGGTATTGATCCAGGCCGATGGACTCGCTGCTTAAAGGTTGCCAGAGGGTGTGCAGGTTGAACCAGGCGCGCTCGAACAGACGCATGTATTGGCCAACCGCAATCAGCGCGACCAGTGCAATGACTGTCAGGATCAAAATAAGGGGTTTGGGACGGGCAAGTCGGCGCATTCAGGCGGGCTCGGAAACAGAAACAGGCGGATGAAATATCACGCCTGTATGAATTCAAGCTTAATGGCCAGTTGCCTTTGACCACAACGCCTGGATTCTGAGCGCCTATTTCTGCTTTTCGAAACGGTAGAACAGGTTCGGCTCACTCACCATGTACAGCGTGCCCGCCTCGTCCATGGTCACGCCTTCGGCGCGCGGAATGGTCTTCTTCAAGCCGTTGAAGCCGCCCAGCAAGGTCATGAAGCTGACCTGCTCGCCCTTCTCGTCCAGTTCCAGCAACAAGTGGGAATCGGCGGACAGCACCAGGGTGTGGCCTGTACGCGGGTCGATGGCCAGTCCCGAGAGGTTGCGGATGTCCAGTTCGTCATTGGCGAGTTTCTGCTTGTCGCCCTTGAGGGTCTGGCTGCCGTCGCTTTTCCAGCTGAACAGCGCAGGCGGACGCTCCTCACCCAGGAGGATTTGCTGATTGCGCGGGTCATAGACGATGGCTTCGAAGGCCTTGTTCTGGTCTTTCGAAGGGCCGAGGTCGTATTTAGGGAAGTTGGTGATGTTCAGTTCACGCGTGTCGGCATCGACCTTGACGATGGAGAGCATATGCTCACGCTCATCGACGATGGCCAGCAGACCATTGCCCATCATGGTCAGGCCTTCAGGGTTGCTCCAGCCCACCAGCGGCATCTTGCGCAGGACATCGCCTTGCAAGGTCAGCTCAACGAGGAACGGGTTTTTGCCCATGACCGAAAACAGGGTTTTGGTGTGCGGGTTGTAAGCCAGGTCCGACGCTTCGTCCTTCTCCATGCCCGGCAGCAGCTTGGCGTCGATCACTGCGCGGTAATCCGGTAGCCAGATACTTTCCTGACGCTCGGCCGGGCTTTCAAAACGCTCATGCAGCCAGAGCACACCGCGATCGTCCCAATGCATCGCAAAGGCGAGGCCATAAACGGCGACGGCCACCAGCAAAAGCCAGGAATACCAACGCATGACAAAGCGCGAGCGGCGGGCAGTTTTGACAGTGGGCAGCGGTCGGGTGGCCATTCAGGATGCGTTCCAGAAATTCAGGCTACGGGTAATAGCACAATTGGGACCGGCTCAGACGCCGGAATCCGCGGAATTATCCAGACAAGATGTGAAAAAAACGGGAAATGGCGGGATTGCCCTTCTGCGGGCCACCACAAACCGATGTCGGAGCGAGCCTGCTCGCGATGAGGGCGTGTCAGTCAACAGAGATGTCGAATGACAGGCCGGTATCGCGAGCAGGCTCACGCCTACCGGGTTTTGCGGTGTTTGGGTTAACGGACGCTGCTGGTGAAACTGCTCGCGCCGGACAGTTCGATCACCAGTTCATCACCGACATTCAGCGGGCCAACGCCCACTGGCGTGCCGGTCAGGATCACGTCCCCGGCCTGCAGCGAGAAGCAACCGGCCATGTGCTGGATCATCGGCACGATCGGGTTGAGCATGGCGCTGCTGTTGCCATCCTGGCGCACTTCGCCATTGATGGTCAGGCGGATGCCGATGTCAGTCAGGTCGGCAAAGGTGCTGCCGGACACGAACGGCGCAATCACCGCCGCGCCGTCGAAGGACTTGGCGATTTCCCACGGCAGGCCCTTGGATTTCAGCTCGGCCTGCTTGTCGCGCAACGTCAGGTCCAGGGCCGGGGCGAAACCGGAAATCGCATCCAGCACTTCTTCACGGCTTGGCTTGGTCGACAACGGCTTGCCGATCAACACCGCGATTTCCGCTTCGTAATGCACCGAACCGCGCTCGGTCGGAATGCTGAAACCGCCTTCCAGCGGCACCACGCAACTGCCTGGCTTGATGAACAGCAGCGGCTCGGTAGGCACCGGATTGTCCAGTTCCTTGGCGTGTTCGGCGTAGTTGCGGCCAATGCACACCACTTTCCCCAGCGGGAAGTGAATACGCGTACCGTCGACATACTGGTGCTGATAGCTCATTACCGACTCCTGTTCCGTTGATTCAAACAGCGAAGATTTTGCCCGGGTTCATGATGCCGTTCGGGTCGAACACCGCCTTGACGGCTTTCATGTATTCGATCTCGACCGGCGAGCGGCTGTAGGTCAAGTAATCACGCTTGGTCATGCCCACGCCGTGTTCGGCGGAAATCGAGCCGTTGTACTTCTCGACGGTTTCGAACACCCACTTGTTGACGGTGGCGCACTTGGCGAAGAACTCGTCCTTGCTCAGGTTTTCCGGCTTGAGGATGTTCAAGTGCAGGTTGCCGTCGCCGATGTGGCCGAACCAGACGATTTCGAAATCCGGGTAGTGTTCGCCGACAATCGCGTCGATTTCCTTCAGGAATGCCGGGACTTTCGACACGGTGACCGAAATGTCGTTCTTGTATGGCGTCCAGTGGGAAATGGTTTCGGAAATGTATTCGCGTAGTTTCCACAGGTTCTGCAGCTGGGTTTCGCTCTGGCTCATGACGCCGTCCAGCACCCAGCCCTGCTCGACGCAGTGCTCAAAGGTTTCCAGGGCGTGGTTGGCCACTTCTTCGGTGGTCGCTTCGAATTCCAGCAGCGCGTAGAACGGGCAATCGGTTTCAAACGCCGCCGGCACGTCGCCGCGGGCCATGACCTTGGCCAGGGCCTTGTCGGAGAAGAACTCGAAGGCGGTCAGGTCGAGTTTGCTCTGGAACGCGTGCAGCACCGGCATGATCGAGTCGAAATCGGCGGTGCCGAGGACCATCGCGGTGAGGTTTTTCGGCGCGCGGTCCAGGCGCATGGTCGCTTCGACGACAAAACCGAGGGTGCCTTCGGCGCCGATGAACAGCTGACGCAGGTCGTAGCCGGTGGCGTTCTTGATCAGGTCGCGGTTCAGTTCCAGCAGATCGCCCTTGCCGGTGACGACTTTCATGCCGGCTACCCAGTTGCGGGTCATGCCGTAGCGAATCACCTTGATTCCGCCGGCATTGGTGCCGATATTGCCGCCAATCTGGCTCGAACCCGCCGACGCAAAATCCACCGGGTAATACAGGCCTTTTTCTTCAGCCACGTTCTGCAGATGCTCGGTGACCACGCCTGGCTGGCACACCGCCGTGCGGTCGGTCAGGTTCACGTCGAGAATCTGGTTCATGTAGTCGAACGACACGACCACTTCACCATTGGCCGCCACCGCAGCGGCGGAAAGACCGGTACGACCGCCGGACGGCACCAGCGCCACCTTGTGCGTGTTGGCCCAACGGACAATGGCCTGGACCTGCTCGGTGGTCTTGGGGAACACGATGGCGGTCGGGGCCGGGGCGAAATGCTTGGTCCAATCCTTGCCATAAGTATTCAGGGAGTCGGCGTCGGTCAACACCTTGCCAGGCTCAACCAGGGTCTTCAGCTCATCAATCAGGGCAGGATTGGTCATCGACAGAACTCTCGAACAATTCATGGTCATCCTGAGAACGCTTCACGTCGCAGGAATGAGTGTTTAGCGGGGTGCGTATGCTAGCATACCGACCCCGCAGGGTAGTGCCCAACGGCTATTCTGCGGTGACGGCTTTCCTGCCGTCCGGGTCAGCGTTATGTGCCCTGTTTTATACGTACGATCCTCTTTTGACGAGTGGCTGTTGTCGTCAGGTAAGGCGCCGCGACGAGTCATAGCCCGCTATGGCGAGGAGCGGCAACGCAGCATGACGGCAACAGACGCCGTCAAAAAGGATCAGTACGTATAAGACAGGGCACCCTGACTATTTCCTGCCATTTTTCTCCGGGATACAGGTTTACGCAGATGAGCAAGACTTCTCTCGATAAGAGCAAGATCAAGTTCCTTCTTCTCGAAGGCGTCCACCAATCGGCTGTCGACGTCCTCAAGTCGGCGGGCTACACCAGCATCGAGTACCTCACTGGTTCTCTGCCGGAAGCCCAGCTGAAGGAAAAGATCGCTGATGCGCACTTCATCGGCATTCGCTCTCGCACTCAACTGACCGAAGAGATCTTCGATCACGCGAAGAAGCTCGTGGCTGTGGGGTGTTTCTGCATCGGCACCAACCAGGTCGACCTGAACGCGGCGCGCGAACGCGGCATCGCGGTGTTCAACGCCCCGTACTCCAACACTCGCTCCGTTGCCGAGCTGGTGCTGGCCGAAGCGATCCTGTTGCTGCGCGGCATTCCTGAGAAAAACGCATCCTGCCACCGTGGCGGCTGGATCAAGAGCGCGGCCAACTCCTTCGAGATCCGCGGCAAGAAGCTGGGCATCGTCGGTTACGGCTCGATCGGCACGCAATTGTCGGTCCTGGCGGAAGGCCTGGGCATGCAGGTGTACTTCTACGACACCGTGACCAAGCTGCCATTGGGCAATGCAACCCAGGTCGGTAACCTGACCGAGCTGCTGGGCATGTCCGACATCGTTACCCTGCACGTTCCGGAAACCGCGGCGACCCAGTGGATGATCGGCGAGAAGGAAATCCGCGCCATCAAGAAGGGCGGCATTCTGATCAACGCCGCACGCGGCACCGTGGTCGAACTGGACGCCCTGGCGGACGCGATCAAGGACAAGCACCTGATCGGCGCGGCCATCGACGTGTTCCCGGTGGAGCCACGCTCCAACGACGAAGAGTTCGAAAGCCCGCTGCGTGGCCTGGACAACGTGATCCTGACCCCGCACATCGGTGGTTCCACCGCCGAGGCGCAGGCCAACATCGGTCTGGAAGTGGCAGAAAAACTGGTCAAGTACAGCGACAACGGCACCTCGGTGTCGTCGGTGAACTTCCCGGAAGTGGCCCTGCCGGCTCACCCTGGCAAGCACCGCCTGCTGCACATCCACCAGAACATTCCGGGTGTGATGAGCGAGATCAACAAGGTCTTCGCCGAAAACGGCATCAACATCTCCGGTCAGTTCCTGCAGACCAACGAGAAAGTCGGCTACGTGGTCATCGACGTAGACGCCGATTACTCGGAAATCGCCCAGGAGAAACTGCAGCACATCAACGGCACTATTCGCTGCCGCGTGTTGTTCTGATAGCGACTTGAGTGACAAAAAAAGGAGCCCTTCGGGGCTCCTTTTTCATGCGCTACCGTGTCATTTGACGTTGACGGTGATCTTCTTCGACACGATGGGCGGATCGAACGGCATGTGTCCGCTGTCGCCCAGCTCAAGCTGCAAGGTGTGTTTGCCCGGGGCCAGTTTGATTTCGGCCTGGGTCTGCGCCTTGCCGAAGTGCATGTGGTTGGCATCCAGCGGAATCGGTGCGCCGGCGGCCGGCAGTTTGTCGACATCGATCAGCAAGTGGTGGTGACCGGTGTTCTTGGTGACATCCCCGGCCGGTGCCAGGGCGATGTCCTTGACGCCGAATTTGACGGTGAAGGTTTCCGGGACAGTGGCGCCGTCTGCGGGAGATACGATAAACACTTCTGCACCCTTGGGCGCCGGAGTCGCAGCCGTTGCCAGCATCGAAGCACTCAGCAGCAGCCCAGCGAATGCTGCTCGTGACATAAACGTTTTCATTCTCTTCTCCAGTTTTTCCGTAAAATCCGCGTGGCCGAGACAACTTCACGGCCATTTGTTGTCGAAGGACCTCGACAACCATAGCAAAGCGAGCCTGAATCAGAGCATCGCGATAAATGTATTCAAAGGAGTGACCATGCGCTTTTTGCCTGGCCTGATCTGCCTGCTACCCCTTTTGAGCCCTTTGGCCCATGCCGAACTGATTGACGATGTAAACGATCGGGGCGAACTGCGTATTGCCCTTGAGGCTAATACACCCCCCTTCAATTTCAAGGACGAGGGCAAACTCACCGGCTTCGAAGTGGAATTGGGCCAACAGCTGGCCAACGAACTGGACGTGCGGGCCGACTTCGTCGTGACCGATTCCAGCGACCTGTTGTCCGGCGTTGAAACCGGCAAGTACGACATCGCCATCAACCACATAGCAATGACCCCGGATCTCAAGGATCGTTTCGACTTCACCGAGCCTTACATTCAAACCAATGCGCAATTGATCGCGCAGAAAGAAGAGCCGCGTTCGATCCTGTTGGTGCAGTCGCTGACGGAAGAAAAGCCGAAAACCGCCCCGGCTGTGGATTTGGCGATTCCGTTTCAGAAGGGTAACCCGGCGTTTCACGCCAGCCTGGAAGCTGCGTTGAAGCGGATCAAGGCGGATGGTCGACTGGAGGCGCTGGAGCAGAAGTGGTTTGGGGCGGATGCGAGTGTGGCGCCCAAACCCTGATCCCGGACTGACGACCAACCCTGTAGGAGTGAGCCTGCAGGGTGTGTAGGTGGTTAGTCTTGCGCGGTCAATGCAGCGGACGCTTCGGCCAGCTCCAACTCACTGAAGACTTGCACACCATGGCGCTTGAGCAACGCCGCCGTCACCCCCTCGCCGCTGACCTTCACACCGCTGAAGCTCCCGTCATACGTCAGCAAGTTCCCGCACGACGGGCTGTTGGCCTTGAGCACGGCGATGCGGATGTCGTGCTTTCGCACCAACTCCAGCGCCTGATAAGCCCCCGAGAGAAACTCGGCGCTGACATCCTCACCCTCGGTAGTGATGACGGAGGCGTGGCCATCCAGCACTTCACCGCCCTGCCCGCCCGGAATTTCCGCTGCAGCCCTGGGTGTTGGCAAACCACCGGCAACCTCCGGGCACAACGGCACCACGCGACCTTCATCGAGCCACTGTTGAAGCTGATCGAACGGCCCGCTCGCCCCGCCGTCGTAACGCACGCGATGGCCCAGCAGGCAGCGGCTTACCAGAATCTTCTGCATGATCAGAACGGCTCGTTACCGCGGCGCCGGAACCAGCCCGTCAATGAAAGGCGATCCCGGGTCGCGGGCAGGACTTCGTGAGGCACCTCGCCTGACAGAAACACCACCAGGCATCCGCCAGTGGGCACCACGTCGTGTTCGACGCCGTCCTCCAGGTACATGCGCAACTGGCCTCCGTGCTCGGGCAGCCAGCCGTCATTGAGGTAGATCACCGCCGAAACCATGCGCCGGTCGTCATCCCGAAAACGATCGACATGCTTGAGGTAAAACGCACCGGGCGGGTACAGGGCAAAATGGCTTTCGAAATCTTCCAGGCCCAGGTACAACCCGCGATTCATCGCCTCGCGCAGGCTGTCCATCAAGCTCAGGTAACTGTCGCACGCCAACGCCTGGCCGGGCTCGATCCACTGGATGTGGTCGCCGCGGATCCCCTCGCGAATCTCCGACGTCGGCCCTCGCCCCACGGCCGCCGGGGCCAGTTCGCCCTCAGCTGCACGTTTACGGCACTCAGCCGCCAGTTTCCGGGTCAGACCCAGAGGCAGGAAAATATTCTGCTGCGACCAGCCGCGCTCGGCCAGGTCGTCGACGATACGTAACAGCAGCGGGTGATCAGAGGATATTTGCATGGCGCGCATAGTATTCCTGTGCCTGCAAATCCGACAGAGCCGCGCGGCGGAGGATTTGTCGGATTACTGATACGAATTCTCGACAAGTACGAAAGCCGCACGGAGAATAGTCGCCTGCTGACAGGAGTCCCTATGCGCCGTTTGTTTTTTTCATTGCTGATGCTCTGTGTGTTGCCCGCTTGGGCAGACGGCCACGACCAGTTGTACAAGGTCGCCGGTTGGCCAGATCAGCGCGCGCATTTTAACGACGCCCTCTCTGCCGCTCAGCAGCGCTACCAGAACAGCCTGCCACCGGCGGTGTTTCAAGCCTTGGTGAACAACAGCAATCAACGTTTCGCCTCCCAGGCCGTGGACCAGCGCGCCGAAGCTCAATTGCGCAAAAGCCTCGCCGATCCGCAACCTGCGCTGACCTTCTTTCAATCGCCCCTGGGCAAGAAAATCGTCGCCGCCGAATTGCTGGCGACCCGTCGCGATCAACTGGCGAAAAACGCCAAGGGTTTGCCGAAGATTCAGGCCAGTGACAGCCGTCTGCTGATCATCGGCCACCTGGCCCAGGCCCTGCCCGCTCGCGAGGCTGGTGCGGAAGTCAGCCTGGCGATCGCCGGTGTCGCGGCTGACAGCCTGAGTTCGATGATCCCGGGGTTGCTCGGTGGCGGTCAGGCGCAAGGGGTGTTGAACGGACAGCGCCAGCGTTTGATGGAACAGATTGGTGCTGATCTGAACAACACGCTGTTGTATGTGTATCGCGATCTGTCGGATGAAGAACTGGAAGAGTTCGCCACGTTTGCCGAGTCCACCGAGGGCAAGGCTTATTACCAGGCAGCGCTGGCAGCCATTCGGGCGGGGTTGGCGGTGGGGCAGGATCCGGCGAATCTCAGTCAGTAATCTTTAGCGCCTGATACACCGACTTGCCCGCGATGAGGCCCTCACTTGCGCTAAAGATTCCGACCCTTGATCCGCTTGGTCAAAAACCCGAAATACTCCCGCCGCAACCCAACCGTCTCATTCGCCAGATGATGCCGCGCCTCCGGCAGCATCAATACCTGCGGCCGATCAAACTTGGCCTTCAACACCTCAAGGTTATGCTCCCAATCCACCGTCATGTCCGACTGCCCCTGCACAATCAGCGGTCGCCGTGGACTGTTCGGTGCCGCCTCGATTCGCTTGATCCACCGCGCCAACGCACCGACCCACGCCGTTGGCAGTCGCAGCGCTTGCAACGGATCGGCTTGCAGGAACGACAGGAACTCAGGGTCGTTGGAGTTCTCGCTGAAGCGCCTGGCAATGCCGTTCACGAAAGGCTTGAGCAGGTAATAACTGAGCTGCGACCAGCCCCAGGCGCGCGGCCGAACCAGCGGTGACAGCAGAATCACCTGACCCTGGGCCGGACTGTCTGCACCGTGGTTAAGTACATGATCGATCACGATCGCCCCGCCAGTACTTTGCCCGCACAGATGCCACGGCTGTGGGAGGTCAAGCGACTGCGCCTCGGCAAGCAACCCTTCCAGGGTGTGCTGATACTCGGCGAAATCCTTGATGCTCGCCCGCTCGCCACTGGACAGACCATGCCCCGGCAAGTCGCAGGCAATCACTGCGAAGCCCTGATCCAGCGCCCACTCGATCACATGTCGGTAGAGCCCGGTGTGATCGTAGAAGCCATGGAACATAAACAGGGTCGCCTTCGCCTGGTCAGGCCACCAGACCTGGCTGACCACTTCATAGCCATCGACCCCGAAACGCCCCAATCCGCGGCGCAGCATTCGCCCCGGAAAATCCAGCCCGTAAAACCGCTGATAGGCCAGCGCTTCCACCGAAAGCGGCTGCCATTCGGCCAATGGCCGCAGGCTGGCGCGCAAATGATCGGGGTCGAAAGTGGCAGACATGAGCTATTTCCAGAGCGTTAAACAGACTTTATGGGCCTGCGATATTCATCTGTCGCGGCAAGCATGGCAAGCTAGCCGACCTTCGAGGATTGAAACCCATGCGCCCGGCCTACCGCACCACACTGCTTGCCAGCCTGCTCGCCCTCGTGTGTGCCGGCGTCTTGTGGGCGGCCTATGACTGGTTTCAGGGGCGCTACCTGCGCGCCTTCAGTTCACACACCGCGTTATTTTCCGGTGATCCGCTGCGCCTGCCCGCCGACCTCGCCGGCCCCGGCGCCATACGCCTGGTGCACTTCTGGGACCCGGCCTGCCCGTGCAATGTCGGCAACCAGCAACACCTGACTGAACTGGTCGATCAATACGTACCGCAGGGCGTGGAGTTTTACGCGGTCCAAAAACCCGGCAGCCACGGTCAGTTGCCCAGCACCTTGAGCCGCCTGAAAACCATCACCGTTCTCCCGGGTTCCGAACAGATCCCCGCCAGCCCGGCGGTGGCGATCTGGGACCGCAGCGGCAAACTGGCCTACTTCGGCCCGTACAGCGAAGGCCTGACCTGCAATTCGAACAACAGCTTTATCGAGCCCATCCTGCAAGCACTCAGCGAAGGTCGTGCGGTGGGCGCCACCCATACGCTGGCGGTCGGTTGCTACTGTCCTTGGCCGGAGGAAGCGAAGTAAGGCAATCCTGACTTTTCCAGGACCGCGATGCCCGGCACAGAAGGTCTGTGCTACATGTTTGCAGCCCGCACGGGCGGCAATCCCGAAGAACAAGGAGTCACCATGAAACGCGTCCTGACCGTACTTGTATTGCTGATCGTCACGCTCGTCATCGGGGTCGGCGGGTACGTGTACATCAAGCAGCCGACGCGCCAGGGCCAGGTGGAGTTGCAGCATCTTCAGGGCTCGGTGACCGTGCGTTACGACGAGCGCGGCGTGCCGCATATCCGCGCCGAAAACGAAACCGACCTCTACCGCACCCTCGGCTACGTGCAGGCTCAGGATCGGTTGTTCCAGATGGAAGCCATGCGCCGCCTCGCCCGGGGTGAGCTGGCCGAAATCCTCGGTCCGAAACTGATCGACACCGACAAACTGTTCCGCAGCTTGCGTATCCGGGAGCGCGCCGAGAGTTATGTGGCCGCACTGGATCGTCAGTCACCGGCATGGAAGGCGCTGGAAGCCTATCTGGATGGCATCAACCAGTATCAGGACACTCACGCGGCGCCCATGGAGTTCGACGTGCTGGGCATCCACAAGCGCCCGTTCACCGCCGAAGACAGCATCAGCGTCGCCGGTTACATGGCGTACAGTTTTGCCGCCGCGTTTCGCACCGAGCCTTTACTGACGTTTGTGCGCGACCAACTGGGCGTCGAGTACCTGAGTGTTTTCGAACTCGACTGGCAGCCCAAAGGCGTATTGGCCAAGACGCGCACACCCGGCCCCGCCCTCGCTGCCGGTGACTGGAAAGACCTGAACGCCCTCGCCCGCCTGAGCGAACAGGCCTTGGCCGACAACGGCCTGCCGCAGTTCGAAGGCAGCAACGCCTGGGTGATTGCCGGCAACCGCAGCAAAAGCGGCAAGCCGCTGCTGGCCGGTGACCCGCACATTCGCTTCTCGGTGCCGTCGGTATGGTACGAGGCGCAATTGTCGGCGCCGGGCTTCGAGCTCTACGGTCATCATCAGGCGCTGGTGCCGTTTGCCTTTCTCGGCCACAACCTGGACTTCGGCTGGAGCCTGACGATGTTCCAGAACGACGACCTCGACCTGATCGCCGAGAAGATCAACCCGGACAACCCGAACCAGGTCTGGTATCGCGGCAAATGGGTCGACATGGTCAACACCGAGCAACAGATCGCGGTGAAAGGCCAGGCGCCGGTCACCCTGAAGCTGCGCCAGTCGCCCCACGGCCCGATCATCAACGATGTGCTGGGCAGCGCCGCCGGCAAGACACCGGTGTCCATGTGGTGGGCGTTCCTTGAAACGCCGAACCCGATCCTCGAAGGTTTCTACCAGCTCAACCGCGCCGACACCCTGGCCAAGGCCCGCGCCGCAGCGGCCAAGGTTCAGGCACCGGGATTGAACATCGTCTACGCCAACGCCAAGGGCGACATCGGTTGGTGGGCCTCGGCGCTGCTGCCCAAACGTGCGGCCGGGGTGAAGCCCGGTTTCATCCTCGACGGCAGCACCAATCAGGCGGACAAGGACGGTTTCTACCCGTTCAGCGCCAACCCGCAGGAAGAAAATCCGGCGCGCGGCTACATCGTCTCGGCCAACTTCCAGCCCGTGTCGCCGACCGGCATGGAGATTCCCGGTTACTACAACCTCGCCGATCGCGGCCAGCAACTCAATCATCAGCTCAGCGACAAGAGCGTGAAATGGGACAACGAGGCCAACCAGAAGCTGCAACTGGGCACCACCACCGCCTACGGCCCGCGTCTGTTGGCGCCGCTGTTGCCGGTACTGCGTGAAGGGGTGAGCGATCCCGCCGAACTGAAACTGGTCGAGCAACTGGCGCAATGGAAAGGCGATTACCCGCTGGATTCCACCAGCGCCACGCTGTTCAACCAGTTCCTGTTCAACCTGGCCGACGCGACGATGCACGATGAGCTGGGGAATGATTTTTTCGAGGCCCTGCTCTCGACTCGCGTGATCGACGCTGCGCTACCCCGCCTGGCCGCGACGGCCGATTCGCCGTGGTGGGACAACCGCAACACCCTCGGCAAGGAAACCCGCGCCGATACAGTGAAAGTGGCCTGGCAAGCGAGCATCGCCCACCTCAAGACCACCCTTGGCCCTGACGTCGCGCACTGGCAGTGGGGCAAGGCGCACACCCTGACCCACGATCACCCCTTGGGCGTGCAGAAGCCGCTGGACCGAATCTTCAACGTCGGCCCGTTCGCGGCGCCCGGCACCCATGAAGTGCCGAACAACCTCTCGGCCAAGATTGGCCCGGCGCCGTGGCCGGTGACGTATGGCCCATCGACGCGGCGCCTGGTGGACTTTGCCGACCCGGCCCACAGCCTGACCATCAACCCGGTCGGCCAGAGCGGCGTGCCGTTCGACAGCCATTACGAAGACCAGGCCGAAGCGTATGTCGAAGGGATTTACTACGAGGCGCACTTCAATAACGAAGAAGTCACGGCCAATACGCGCAGTACGTTGAAGCTGTTGCCGGCGCGAAGTGCTCAATAGTTTTGTATTGCCAGCAGGCTGGCTCCCACAGTGATCCTGTACACGCAGATCCATTGTGGGAGCCAGCCTGCTGGCGATGAGGCCCGCAAGAACAACGCCTGTTCATGGCTCAAACCATCGCCGCAAAATTCAGCCTGAACTGCTGCGGCGTCACTCCCAATCGGCGACTGAACACCGTGCGCATGTGCTGGGCATCGCGAAACCCGCATTGATACGCCACCGTTTTGAGCGGTGAATGGGTGCTTTCAAGCAGCACCCGCGCCGCGTCCACCCTCGCCCGCTCGACGAATTCCGCCGGGGTGATTTTCGCCTCCTTGGCGAACACCCGGGAAAAGTTGCGGGCACTCATGTTGGCCGCGTTCGCCAGATCGGCAATGGTCAGGTCGCCGGTCAGGTTGGCCAGGACGTAGAGTTGCACCAGTGCCACCGCCGACGTCGGTTCGGCGTGGGGTGTGAGGAACGGGCTGAACTGCGATTGCCCGCCCGAGCGTTGGGTGAACACCACCAGCCGCTTGGCCACGCTCAACGCCACTTCCGGTCCGTGGTCCCGGGCCAAGAGGTACAACGATAAATCAATCCCCGCCGTGACGCCGGCCGAGGTGAAGAGCTCGCCGTCCTGAACGTAGAGGCGATCGGCATCGACCTGAGTCGATGGGCACGCTGTCGCCAACGCCGCGGCATCATCCCAATGGGTGGTGACGGTCCGTCCTTCGAGCAATCCGGCCCGGGCCAGCATGAACGCGCCGTTGCAGATCGAACCAAATCGTTGCGCCCGCGCACAGGCATCGCGCAACCAGCCATCGAAGGCCGCGCCAAAATCCAGGAACGGCAATTGCGGCCCGCCGGCCACCAGCAGCAAGTCATAAGCCTCCAGCGCTTCGCTGAAATGCCGATGGGCATTGAGCGACAAACCGTTGGAGCACGCCATCATCCCGTGCTCGACGCCGATAACCTCTAGCCGGTAATGGTCATGCGGTTCGAGGAAGCGATTGGCTTCGCAAAACACATCCATGGGACCGGTGACGTCCAACGACTGGACGCCAGCGAACACTACGATGGCAACGGTTTTACTCATGGTTGGACTGCCTCTACGGGTCACACTTACCTGTGGCGAGGGAGCTTGCTCCCGCTGGAGTGCGCAGCACTCCCATTCCTGTCACTACTGTTTGCCTGGTGTAATTGAGTTGCAGGTTTTGGAGCCGCTTCGCAGCCCAGCGGGAGCAAGCTCCCTCGCCACAAAAGCGTATTTGCCGGTACCAAACTTAGCCAACCCGGGCGCAACAAGCGAGGTTGGCGCGATTTGCATGCTCATTGGCCGGGATCGCAGCCATGGATCGATTGTCCGGTTTTGGAGGCCGGAACAGACTTGTTCCATCAGCGCCGCCACGGCGTTCCCCACAAGGAAAGCACCATGAGCAGCATCATTGCCGGTATCAAAATCCCCGACAGCGCGTTGGCCAAGGCCACCACCGAATACATTCGCGACGCCGAGTCCGATTTGCTTTACCACCATTCGCGCCGGGTGTTTCTGTTCGGCGCCTTGAGCGGTGAGCGCAAGCAGTTGGCCTACGATCCAGAGATGCTCTACGTCGGCGCCATGTTCCATGACCTGGGCCTGGTGGAAGGTCATCGCACGGACAACGAGCGCTTCGAAGTCGATAGCGCCAACGCCGCCAAAGCGTTCCTCAAGCCGTATGGGTTGTCGGATGGCGATATCGAGCAGGTGTGGCTTTCGATCGCCCTGCACACCACGCCGGGCGTACCGCAACACTTGCGGCCTAATGTGGCATTGGTCACGGCCGGTGTGGAAATGGATGTGCTGGGTATCGATTACGCCGCGTTTCCCACCGTGCAGCGTGAGGAAGTGGTGCATACGCACCCACGAGGCGAGGGGTTCAAGGAATGCATCCTGTGCGCGTTCGCCAATGGCTTCAAACACAAGCCGGACACTACGTTCGGCACGGTGAACGCAGATGTGCTGGTGGACAGCGAGCCGGGGTTCAAGCCGATGAACTTCGTCGAGATCATCCGCAAGTCTCCCTGGATGTCCTAAAACAACTGTGGGAGCTAGCCTGCTCGCGAATGCGGTGTGTCAGTCGACATCTCTATCAACTGACACGACCTCATCGCGAGCACGCTCGCTCCCACACTGGATCGGGGTTGGCCACATAATCGTGGCCAACCTTCAAGCCGCTTCCGGCGCCTGCTGGGCGCGACGCACGTCCGGTTGTTTCCAGGAGTCGGCCGCGCTTTCTTCGATCGCCTGCTGGATCGCACGCTTGCGCGCTTCTTCGGCACGGCGGCTGAAGAACCAGACCAGGAAGGTCATCAGCGAAACCGCCAGCAGAATCAGGCTGGCCACGGCGTTGATCTCGGGTTTAACCCCAAGGCGCACCGCCGAGAACACTTCCATCGGCAGGGTCGTGGAGCCCGGGCCCGACACGAAGCTCGCCAACACCAGGTCATCCAGGGACAGGGCGAACGACATCATGCCGCCGGCACCCAGGGATGGCGCGATCATCGGGATGGTGATCAAGAAGAACACCTTCCATGGCCGCGCACCGAGGTCCATGGCTGCCTCTTCGATGGACAGGTCCAGCTCACGCAAGCGCGCCGACACCACCACCGCTACATACGCCGCACAGAACGTGGTGTGAGCGATCCAGATGGTGACAATGCCGCGTTCCTGTGGCCAACCGATCATCTGCGCCATGGCCACGAACAGCAGCAACAGCGACAGACCGGTGATCACTTCGGGCATCACCAGCGGCGCGGTGACCAGGCCACCGAACAGCGTGCGACCCTTGAAGTGGGTGATACGGGTCAGCACAAATGCCGCCAACGTACCCAGTGCCACCGCCGCCACCGCCGTGTAGCAGGCGATTTCCAGCGAGCGCACCACCGAGCCCATCAATTGAGTGTTGTCCATCAAACCGACGTACCACTTGATCGACCAGCCGCCCCACACCGTCACCAGTTTCGAGGCGTTGAACGAGTAGATCACCAGGATCAGCATCGGCGCGTAGATGAACAGCAAGCCCGCGATCAGCATGAAACTCGAGAAACGGAAGCGCTTCATTCTTTACCCTCCATTTCCTTGGCCTGACTGCGGTTGAACAGAATAATCGGCACAATCAGGATCGCCAGCATCACCACCGCCAGGGCGGACGCCACCGGCCAGTCGCGGTTGTTGAAGAATTCTTGCCAGAGCACTTTACCGATCATCAGGGTTTCCGGACCGCCCAGCAGTTCCGGGATCACGAACTCGCCCACCACCGGAATGAACACCAGCATGCAGCCGGCGACGATGCCGTTCTTCGACAGCGGAATAGTGATCTTCCAGAAGCTGTTGAACGTGCTCGAACCCAGGTCCGACGCAGCTTCCAGCAGACTGTTGTCGTGCTTCACCAGGTTGGCGTAAAGCGGCAGGATCATGAACGGCAGGTACGAATAGACCACGCCGATGTACACGGCGAGGTTGGTGTTGAGGATCTGCAGCGGTTCGTCGATCCAGCCCATGGTCATCAGGAAACCGTTGAGCAGGCCGTTGTTGCTGAGGATGCCCATCCACGCATACACGCGGATCAGGATCGCCGTCCAGGTCGGCATCATGATCAGCAGCACCAGCACCGTTTGCAGCTCTTTACGGGCACTGGCGATGGCGTAGGCCATCGGGTAGCCAATCAGCAGGCAGAGGACGGTGCTGATCAGCGCCATCTTCAGCGAGCCAAGGTAGGCAGCGATGTACAACTCGTCGCCGGCCAGCATCGCGTAGTTGCTCAGGTTAAGCAGCAACTGCACCTTCTGGTCGATGTAGCTGTAGATCTCGGTGTACGGAGGAATGGCTACGTCGGCTTCAGCGAAGCTGATCTTCAGGACGATGAAGAACGGCAGCATGAAGAACAGGAACAGCCAAATGAACGGAACCCCGATGACCAGCTGGCGGCCACCGGGAATTATTCGATTGAGGCGGCGTTTGAATTTGCGCATGTTCATGAGCGAAGTACCACGCCGCTGTCGTCTTCCCAGTACACGTAGACCTGGTCACCCCAGGTTGGGCGCTGGCCACGGCGCTCGGCGTTGGCGACGAACGACTGGACGATCTTGCCGCTCGGCAGCTCGACGTAGAACACCGAGTGACCGCCGAGGTAGGCGATGTCGTGCACCTTGCCGCTGGACCAGTTGTATTCGCAGGTCGGCATGGTCGGGGTCACCAGCAGTTTTTCCGGACGGATCGCGTAGGTCACGGATTTGTCCTGCACCGAGGTGCTGATGCCGTGGCCCACGTAGATCTTCCGGTCGAGGTCCTTGCAGGTGATGATCGCGTGCCCCTCGGCGTCATCGATCACTTCACCGTCGAAGATGTTGACGTTGCCGATGAACTCGCAGACCAGGCGGCTGGTCGGGGTTTCGTAGATGTCGATCGGGCTGCCGATCTGAGCGATCCAGCCCAGGTGCATGATCGCAATGCGCTCGGCCATGGTCATGGCCTCTTCCTGATCGTGGGTCACCATGACGCAGGTCACGCCGACGCGCTCGATGATCTCGACCAGTTCCAGCTGCATTTGCGAACGTAGCTTCTTGTCCAGCGCACCCATCGGCTCGTCGAGCAGCAACAGCTTCGGCCGCTTGGCCAACGAGCGCGCCAGGGCCACACGCTGACGCTGGCCACCGGACAACTGATGCGGCTTGCGTTTGGCGTACTGGGTCATCTGAACCAGCTTGAGCATGTCTGCGACACGGGCATCGACTTCAGAGGCGGGCAGCTTGTCCTGCTTGAGGCCGAAGGCGATGTTCTGCGCCACGGTCATGTGCGGGAACAACGCGTAGGACTGGAACATCATGTTGATCGGCCGCTCGTATGGCGGCATGTCAGTGATGTCTACGCCATCGAGGTAAATGCGCCCCTCCGTGGGCCGTTCGAAGCCTGCGAGCATGCGCAGCAACGTGGATTTGCCCGATCCAGAACCGCCGAGCAAGGCGAAAATCTCGCCTTTCTTGATTTCCAGGGACACATCGTCCACGGCAATCGTCTCGTCGAACTTCTTCGTGACCCGGTCGATTTTGACCAGCACCTGTTTAGGTGTCTGGTCGCCCTCGAGGGCTTTCTTATAGGCGCCGGAGGCAACTGCCATTTACGAAACTCCCAGAAAAAAAGAGTGCAGTTCGCTCAAGGTGAGCCAACCTTGGATAGTTTGAGCCTTGTCGCTATTTACCCGACTTGACCTTGGTCCAGCTGCGGGTCATCAAACGTTGAATGTTTGGTGGTAACTCGACGGACACATAGGTCTTGTCGAGAACGGCTTGCGGTGGATAGACCGACTCGTCGGTGCGGATGGACTGTTCCATCAACTTGTCCGAGCCAGGGTTGGGGTTCGCATAGCCAACAGAATCACTGACCTGTGCGATCACCTCGGGTTTCAACAAATAGTTGATGAAGGCGTGGGCCTCTTTGACGTTGCTCGAATCCTTCGGAATCGCAAGCATGTCGAACCACAGCGCACCGCCCTCCTTGGGAATGGTATAGGCCACATTCACGCCTTTGCCGGCCTCGGATGCCCGGGCCTTGGCCTGGAACATGTCACCGGAGAAACCGATGGCGATGCAGATGTCGCCGTTGGCGAGGTCCGCGATGTATTTGGAGGAGTGGAAGTACGTCACGTAAGGGCGCACCGCCAGCAACTTGGCTTCGGCCTTTTTGTAATCTTCGGGGTTGGTGCTGTTAGCGTTGAGGCCCATGTAGTTGAGGACGGTGGGCATCATTTCATCGGCGGAATCGAGGAACGCGACACCGCAAGCGTGCAGCTTCTTGATGTTCTGCGGTTCGAATACCGCGCTCCAGGAGTCGATCTTGTCGACGCCCAGTACCGCCTTGATCTTGTCGACGTTGTAACCGATGCCGTTGGTGCCCCACAGGTAAGGCACGGCGTACAAGTTGCCCGGATCGTTTTGCTCAAGACGCTTGAGCAGTACCGGATCGAGGTTGGCATAGTTAGGCAGCTTCGACTTGTCGAGCTTCTGGAAGGCGCCCGCCTTGATCTGTTTGCCCAGGAAGTGGTTGGACGGTACGACCACGTCGTAACCGGTGCGCCCGGCCAGCAACTTGCCTTCCAGGGTTTCGTTGGAATCGAAGACGTCATAAACCGGTTTGATGCCGGTCTCTTTCTGGAAGTCGGCCAGCGTCGTCGGGCCGATGTAGTCCGACCAGTTATAAATATGCACAGTGCCGGCGGCCTGGACACTGACAGCGAGTGTCAGCCCGGCGCCGACCAGCATGGCATTGCGCAACAAAGAAAAAATAGGCAAGTGGAGGTCCTCTAAAATTAGTTGGGCCCAAGTTGCCCCGCGTTACATGACAGGCATGGCTGCCCAGCAACAAAACCGGCGCGCAACTTACCCTCGAAAAACCGTTCCAGCAAAACTTTCTGTCATTTAATTACACCTGTTGCCGTCACCGCGCAGGCGACGGCAACAGGTTGTTGCCTCAAAACGGCTTATTTACCCGATTTGATCTTGGTCCAGCTGCGCGTCATGATCCGCTGGGTCGCGGCCGGCAAGTCGGCAATCGCGTACAACTTGGCCAGCACTTCTGCCGGCGGGTAGATGCCCGGGTCGGCGGTGATTTCTTTATCAACCAAGGCGGTGGCGGCCGCGTTACCGTTCGGGAAGCGCACGGCGTTGGTGATTTCAGCCATGATTTCCGGCTTCTGCAGGAAGGTCATGAACTTGTAGGCGCCTTCGACGTTTTCGGCATCTTTAGGGATGGCGACCATGTCGTAGAAGCTACCGGCACCTTCTTTCGGAATGTTGTAGCTGACTTTCACCTTGTCACCGGCTTCAGCCGCGCGGGACTTGGCCTGGTAGATGTCACCCGAGTAACCCACGGCCACGCAGATGTTGCCGTTGGCCAGGTCGGAGATGTACTTGGACGAGTGGAAGTAGCCCACCGAAGGACGAATCTTCAGGAACAGCGCTTCGGCTTCGGCCAGTTGTTTTTTGTCCTGGCTGTCGGTTGGATAGCCCAGGTAGTGCAACGCCACCGGAATCATCTCGGTTGGCGAATCGAGGAAACTGATACCGCACGACTTCAACTTCGCGGCGTTTTCAGGTTTGAACAGCAGGTCCCAGGAATTGGTTGGTGCATCGGCACCCAGTGCAGCCTTGACCTTCTCGGCGTTGAAGCCAATGCCGATCGAACCCCACATGTACGGGAACGCGTGTTCGTTGCCCGGGTCGCTCACCGACACAGCCTTGAGCAGGTCAGTGTTCAGGTTTTTCCAGTTAGGCAGCTTGGACTTGTCCAGCTTCTGGTAAACGCCGGCCTTGATCTGCTTGGCCAGGAAGTTGTTCGACGGCACGACAATGTCGTAGCCGGACTTGCCTGCCAGCAACTTGGCTTCCAGGGTTTCGTTACTGTCGAATACGTCGTAGACAACCTTGATGCCGGACTCGGTTTCGAACTTCTTGATGGTGTCCGGCGCGATGTAGTCGGACCAGTTATAGACGTGCAACACCTTGTCGTCCGCCTGAACCGCACCCGCCATTATGCCCATCAGGGACATGGCGAGAAGTGTCTTGCCAGCAAGCTTTTTTCCTAATGCCTTCATGCGTAATGCTCCAAATTTTTTCTTTTTTGAACCACTTTGTTCAGCGGCCGAATCCGGACAACTGGAACCGCGGCTAGTCTGGCAAGATCCGAGGCGGTCTTTCAAGGAAAGGCCTCCTTTAGAACTGCTCTGAGCGAAAGTTTCATGACTCCCGCCCAGAGCCTAGCACTTAGCCCTGCAACGCACTCAGGGTCAGGTCCAGGCACTTGCGTGCCTTGGTTACCAGCTCATCGATTTCAGCCTTGGTAATCACCAGCGGCGGAGCAATGATCATGGTGTCCCCCACGGCGCGCATGATCAGGCCGTTGTCGAAGCAGAACTGGCGGCAGATCATGCCGACGCCCTTGCCTTCGTAACGCTTGCGAGTGGCCTTGTCCTGCACCAGCTCGATTGCCCCCAGCAGACCGACCCCACGCACTTCCCCCACCAACGGGTGATCGTTCAGTTCCCGTAGACGCTTTTGCAAATAGGGTGCCGTTTCGGCATGAACACGCTCGATAATTTTTTCTTCGCGCAGGATGCGGATGTTTTCCAGTGCCACCGCCGCGGCCACCGGGTGTCCGGAATAAGTGAAACCGTGGTTGAAATCGCCACCTTCGTTGAGCACGGCGACCACTTCGTCACGCACGATCAGGCCACCCATCGGAATGTAGCCGGAGGTCAGGCCCTTGGCGATGGTCATCATGTCGGGCTTGAGGTCGTAGAAATCGGTACCGAACCACTCACCGGTGCGTCCGAAACCACAGATCACTTCGTCCGCCACGAACAGGATGTCGTACTTGGCGAGGATTTCCTTGATGCGCGGCCAGTAGGTGTCTGGCGGAATGATCACGCCGCCAGCGCCCTGGATCGGCTCGGCAATAAAGGCACCGACGTTGTCCACGCCGAGTTCCAGAATCTTTTCTTCCAGCTGATTGGCCGCCCACACACCGAACTCTTCCGGTGTCATGTCGCCTCCTTCGCCGAACCAGTACGGCTGGGCGATGTGGAGAATGCCCGGAATCGGCAAGTCGCCTTGTTCGTGCATGTAGGTCATGCCGCCCAGGCTCGCGCCGGCCACGGTGGAACCGTGATAGCCATTCTTGCGGCTGATGATGACTTTCTTCTTCGGCTGGCCCTTGATCGCCCAATAGTGGCGGACCATCCGCAGCATGGTGTCGTTGCCTTCGGAACCGGAACCGGTGAAGAACACGTGGTTCATGCCTTGCGGTGCGATGTCGGCGATGGCCTTGGCCAGTTCCAGCACCGGCGGGTGGGCCGTCTGGAAGAACAGGTTGTAGTAAGGCAGTTCGCGCATCTGTTTGCTTGCGGCATCGGCCAGTTCATCGCGACCGTAGCCAATCGCAACGCACCACAGGCCGGCCATGCCGTCGAGGATCTTGTTGCCTTCGCTGTCCCAGAGGTAAACGCCTTTGGCGCTGGTGATGATCCGCGGGCCTTTCTCTTTCAGCTGCTTGAAGTCGCTGAACGGGGCCAAGTGGTGATCGTTGCTCAGGGTTTGCCATTCACGGGTTTGCGGATTGTTGCTAGTCATACCAATCTCCAAAAAAAATCAGGTGAAAGCGCCGCCCGACAACGACGGCGCCCGGCGTATCAGACGGCGAAGAGCAGGAATTCCCGCTCCCATGAGCTGATCACGCGCTTGAAGTTTTCATGCTCGGCCCGCTTGACCGCGACGTAGCCAGTGATGAATTTCTTGCCCAGGTATTTCTCGATAGTCGCGCTGTTTTCCATGCGTTCCAGCGCGTCTTCGATGGTCAGTGGCAGGCGCAGGTTGCGGCGTTCATAGCCACGACCCACCACCGGCGCACTCGGGTTCAAGCCTTCGACCATGCCGATGTAACCGCAGAGCAGGCTCGCGGCAATCGCCAGGTACGGGTTGGCGTCGGCGCCCGGCAGGCGGTTTTCCACCCGACGGTTTTGCGGCCCGGCATCCGGAACCCGCAGGCCCACGGTACGGTTCTCTTCGCCCCACTCCACGTTCACCGGTGCCGAGGTGTCCGGCAGGAAGCGGCGGAACGAGTTGACGTTGGGTGCGAACAGCGGCAACAGCTCGGGGATCAGTTTCTGCAAGCCACCGATGTGGTGCAGGAACAGCTGACTCATGGTCCCGTCTTCATTAGAGAAGACGTTCTTGCCGGTTTCGAGGTCGATGATGCTTTGGTGCAAGTGCATGGCACTGCCGGGCTCGCCAGTCATGGGTTTGGCCATGAAGGTGGCCGCCACGTCGTGCTTGAGCGCGGCTTCGCGCATGGTGCGTTTGAACACCAGGATCTGGTCAGCCAGGGACAGGGCATCGCCGTGACGGAAATTGATTTCCATCTGCGCCGTGCCGTCCTCGTGGATCAGCGTGTCGAGGTCCAGCTCCTGCAATTCGCACCAGTCGTAGACGTCCTCGAACAGCGGATCGAATTCGTTCGCGGCTTCAATGGAGAACGACTGACGACCGATTTCCGGGCGCCCGGAACGGCCGATAGGCGGTTGCAACGGGTAGTCCGGATCGTCACTGCGCTTGGTCAGGTAAAACTCCATTTCTGGCGCAACGATCGGCTGCCAGCCCTTCTCGGAATAGAGTTTGAGCACTTTCTTGAGTACGTTGCGAGGCGACAGCTCAATCGGGTTGCCCTGCTTGTCATAGGTGTCATGGATCACCTGCGCGGTGGGCTCGACGGCCCAAGGCACCAGGAACACCGCGTTCTGATCGGGGCGGCAGATCATGTCGATGTCGGCCGGGTCGAGCAGTTCGTAATAGATGTCGTCTTCGACATAGTCGCCCGTCACGGTCTGCAGCAGAACGCTCTCGGGCAGGCGCATGCCTTTTTCAGCAATGAACTTGTTGGTCGGCGAAATCTTGCCCCGGGTGATCCCGGTCAAGTCGGCGATCATGCATTCGACTTCTGTGATCTTGTGGTCTTTCAACCAATCGGTGAGCTGGTCGAGGTTGTTACTCATAAATGCCTCTTAGGCTGAGTTTCCTGACTCTTATAAGTCAGGCGTTGTTTGACGCACGGGCGTCGCGTGATACAGATTGCCACTGCAATAGCCGCGCACAAGTACCCACACGGGTAATGGCGTGGGTCAGTGAGAGCGTAGTGGAGCGTGCAGAATCATGAGCAGAAGCCGACGCGTTGGTCGGGCTGCCAGGACGAAACGGAACTATATTGGATAGAGAGGCAGTCAAGAGAATGTCGTGCAGACCGTCCAGAATATCGGACGGTGCCAGCAGGTTCGCCGGGGAAGTAAGAGTCGACGGCACGCCTTGGGCAACGCTTGCCTTGGCGTGGACGCTACGATCGCCACTGATGTGATAAGCATACAGACCGATCTGCCTTGAGCAGATGGCGACGCCGATTAACGGCAGGCGAGACATGAAGCACCCCGGTATTATTGCTGTTATGGGTTTGAATCGAGCTTAGCCTTGTTCATTTTTTTACACAACACCCCCGTAAAAAATACAACACGGCCCGCTCAAGCTCGCGGGCGCTAAAGCGCTCAAAGGCATAAAAACGCCCCAAACTGCCTCAAAAAAGCCCTACGAGCGCTTTTTTAGGGCAAAAAAGGCCTCGCTTGACTTCGGCATGCCGTTCGGGTTGACTGAAACCCGAAGAGATCAATGATTGATATTTTTAACAACAAAGGTGTTGCATCATGTCGGTACCCCCGCGTGCCGTTCAGCTTAACGAAGCGAACGCGTTCCTTAAGGAACATCCTGAGGTTCTGTACGTTGACCTTCTGATTGCGGATATGAATGGTGTGGTGCGCGGCAAGCGCATTGAACGCACCAGTCTCCACAAGGTTTACGAGAAAGGCATCAACCTGCCGGCCTCTCTATTTGCTCTGGATATCAATGGCTCGACGGTGGAAAGCACCGGCCTGGGCCTGGACATCGGTGATGCTGACCGAATCTGCTATCCAATCCCCGACACCCTGTGCAATGAACCCTGGCAGAAGCGCCCTACTGCGCAACTGTTAATGACCATGCACGAACTCGAAGGTGAACCTTTCTTCGCGGATCCCCGTGAAGTCTTGCGTCAAGTTGTTACCAAGTTTGACGAGATGGGTTTGACCATCTGCGCCGCGTTCGAACTTGAGTTCTACCTGATCGACCAGGAGAACGTGAACGGTCGCCCACAACCTCCGCGCTCGCCGATTTCCGGCAAACGCCCGCATTCGACCCAGGTTTACCTGATCGACGACCTCGACGAATACGTCGACTGCCTCCAGGACATTCTGGAAGGTGCGAAAGAGCAAGGCATCCCTGCCGACGCGATCGTCAAGGAAAGTGCTCCGGCGCAGTTCGAAGTGAACCTGCACCACGTGGCTGACCCGATCAAGGCCTGCGACTATGCGGTCCTGCTCAAGCGTCTGATCAAGAACATCGCCTACGACCATGAGATGGACACCACCTTCATGGCCAAGCCTTATCCAGGCCAGGCGGGTAACGGTCTGCACGTCCACATCTCGATTCTTGATAAAGATGGCAAGAATATTTTTGCCAGCGAGGATCCCGAGCAGAACGCCGCACTGCGTCACGCGATCGGCGGTGTGCTCGAGACCCTACCGGCGCAGATGGCTTTCCTCTGCCCGAACGTCAACTCCTACCGTCGTTTCGGCGCACAGTTCTACGTGCCGAACTCGCCGTGCTGGGGCCTGGACAACCGTACTGTGGCGATCCGCGTACCGACCGGTTCCTCCGATGCCGTGCGCATCGAACACCGTGTGGCCGGTGCCGACGCCAACCCGTATCTGTTGATGGCTTCGGTCCTGGCAGGCGTGCATCACGGCCTGACCAACAAGATCGAGCCGGGCGCCCCCGTGGAAGGCAACTCCTACGAGCAGAACGAGCAAAGCCTGCCGAACAACCTGCGCGATGCATTGCGCGAGCTGGACGACAGCGAAGTCATGGCCAAGTACATCGATCCGAAATACATCGATATCTTCGTCGCGTGCAAAGAGAGCGAGCTGGAGGAGTTTGAACACTCCATCTCCGACCTTGAGTACAACTGGTACCTGCATACCGTGTAAGCGGTTGCAGTAAAAACAACGCCGCAGGCTATTGAAGCCTGCGGCGTTTTTTTATGGCCAACATCAAACCTGTGGCGAGGGCGCTTGCTCCCGCTGGGTTGCGAAGCGGCCCCAAAACGTCAATGAGGTGTGTCTGACAGAACCGTATCGCTGTTACAGGGAGTCCTTCGGCCTCCAACGGGAGCAAGCTCCCTCGCCACAGGGGATATGGAACATGTGCCCGCTCTGCGTACAATGCCCGCTGCCCCGCAGGAGGACTCCAATGACGCGCACCGCCACCGTTCGCAAACCCCGCGCCCGCAGCCAGGCCCGGATCGATTCGATACTCGATGCCGCCCGCACGCTGCTGGCAGCCGAAGGCGTGGCCAGTCTGTCGATCTACAGCGTCGCCGAACGCGCGGAGATCCCACCCTCCTCCGTCTACCATTTCTTCGCCAGCGTCCCGGCGCTGCTTGAAGCCTTGACGGCCGACGTCCACGCCGCGTTCCGCGCCTGCCTGCAAGCGCCCATCGACCACGAAGGCCTCAACGGCTGGCGCGACCTGTCGCGAATCGTCGAGCAGCGCATGCTCGACATCTACGACGAAGACGCTGCCGCCCGGCAACTGATCCTCGCCCAGCACGGACTCACCGAAGTCACCCAGGCCGACCGTCAGCACGACATCGAACTCGGCGACCTGATGCACAAGCTGTTCGATCATCACTTCGAGTTGCCGAGATTGCCGACCGATGTCGATGTGTTTGCCCTGGCGATGGAGCTCGGCGACCGCGTCTACGCCCGTTCAGTGCAGCAGCATGGGCAGATCACGCCGCGCATGGCAGAGGAAGGGATGCGGGTGTTTGATGCGTACCTGGGGCTTTATCTGCCGCCGTACCTGCCGAAGCGCCCCATTTACGCCTGATTTCTGCGGTGCCTGCGATGGTTTCTTCGCGAGCAGGCTCGCTCCCACATTGGATCTTCAGCGGGCATAGCGTCTGTGTACGGTACAACTCCATGTAGGAGCGAGCCTGCTCGCGAAGGCCGCACCGCTAAACTCACTGATTCAAACACATAAAAAACCCCGAAGGGTTCACACCCTCCGGGGTTGTCTGCACGGCATGCCCTTACAACTTGGCGATCGACACCTCGGTGGATTTCACAAACGCGATCACTTCACTGCCGACCACCAGTTCCAGCTCTTTCACTGAACGCGTGGTGATCACCGAAGTGACGATGCCGGAAGCGGTCTGTACGTCGATTTCCGACAGCACGTCGCCCAATACGATTTCCTTGATCGAGCCTTTGAACTGGTTGCGAACGTTGATGGCTTTGATAGTCATACGATTTCTCCTGAGGTCGAAATGAGCTGCAGGTGGCAAGCTACAAGTGGCAAGTAAAAGCGCCCTGCTTCTTCTTGCAGCTTGAAGCTTGCAACTCGCCGCTGCGTCTATTGCGCCCAACGCAATTGCGTGGGCAAGGGTGAAACAGGTTCCGGTTCCGGCGGTTGGCCGGGCAGCGCCAGCACGCGATTGAGCACTTCGGTTTCCAGCGCCGCCAGCCGATGGGAGCCGCGCACGCGTGGGCGGGGCAATTCAACGGGCAGGTCGAGGCCGACTTCGCCCTCTTCGATCAGGATCACCCGATCGGCAATCGCCACGGCTTCGCTGACGTCGTGGGTTACCAGCAACACGGTAAAGCCGTGCGTCTGCCAGAGCCGTTCGATCAACTGCTGCATTTCAATTCGGGTCAGGGCGTCCAGCGCGCCCAGGGGTTCGTCGAGCAACAGCAAGCGCGGTTGATGGATCAGCGCGCGGGCCAGGGCCACCCGTTGTTTCTGGCCACCGGACAATGCGGCGGGCCATTCATTGGCGCGATCCGCCAGGCCGACCGATTCCAAGGCTTCCAGCGCTTGTGGCCGCCAGTTGCCCTTGAGCCCGAGGCCGACGTTGTCGATGACCTTTTTCCACGGCAGCAGACGCGCTTCCTGGAACATCAATCGGGTGTCTTCCCGGGCATCGTTCAGCGGCGCGGAGCCGGCGAGCAATTCACCCCCGGTGGGTTTGTCGAGACCGGCGAGCAACCGCAGCAGGGTGCTTTTGCCACAACCACTGCGACCGACCACGGCGACGAACTGACCGGCTGGAATGTGCAAATCGATCTCACGCAACACCTGCCGAGAACCAAAGGCCTTTTGCAGCTCACGCACCACCAGCGGGATTCCGCGCTGCAACCGTGGAGGTTGTTGAGCCGTCATGCCGCCCCTCCTTTAACAACTTGATAGGCTGGGTGCCAGCGCAACCACACGCGCTCAAGCCCGCGGGCCGAGAGGTCGGCGAGTTTGCCGAGCACGGCGTACAGAAGAATCGCCAGCACCACCACGTCGGTCTGCAAAAACTCCCGGGCATTCATCGCCAGGTAGCCAATGCCGGCGCTCGCGGAAATGGTTTCCGCGACGATCAGCGTCAACCACATGAAGCCCAGCGCGAAGCGCACACCCACCAGAATCGAAGGCAGCGCCCCCGGCAGAATCACCTGGCGAAACAGGCTGAAACCGGACAAGCCATAACTGCGCGACATTTCCACCAACGCCGGATCGACGTTGCGGATACCGTGATAAGTGTTGAGGTAAATCGGGAACAACGTGCCCAACGCCACCAGGAAAATCTTCGCCGACTCGTCGATGCCGAACCACAGGATCACCAAGGGAATCAGCGCCAAGTGCGGCACGTTGCGGATCATCTGCACCGAACTGTCGAGCAGGCGTTCGCCCCACTTCGACAGACCGGTGATGAAACCCAAGGCCAGGCCGATGCCGCCGCCAATGGTGAAGCCCAGCGCAGCACGCCAGCCGCTGATTGCCAGGTGCGTCCAGATTTCGCCGCTGCGCACCAGGCTCACGCCGGCCTCGATGACCGCGACCGGCGCCGGCAGAATCCGTGTCGACAACCAGCCCGCCGACACTGACAACTGCCACACCGCGAGCAGCAACACCGGCAACGCCCAGGGCGCGAGGTTGTGGATAAGTCTCTTCATGCGCGCCTCAGCTCTGGGACGCGGCTTTGGGAAGAATGTCGTTGGCGACCATCTCACCGAACGGGCTGACGTAATTGGCGCCTTGGGGCAGTTCCGGACGTTCGATGTCGAGGTGCGGGAACAGCAATTCCGCAACCCGGTACGACTCTTCCAGATGTGGATAACCGGAGAAGATGAAGGTATCGATGCCCAGGTCCGCGTATTCCTTCACGCGGGCAGCCACGGTCGGACCATCGCCCACCAACGCCGTACCGGCACCGCCACGTACCAGGCCAACACCGGCCCACAGGTTGGGGCTGACTTCCAGGTTGTCGCGGCTGCCGCCATGCAGCGCGGCCATGCGTTGCTGGCCGACCGAATCGAACCGGGCCAGAGAAGCCTGGGCTCGGGCGATGATTTCATCGTCGAGATGGGAGATCAGCCGATCCGCCGCTTGCCAGGCTTCGGCATTGGTTTCTCGGACGATCACGTGCAAGCGAATGCCGAAACGCACGGTGCGACCCAGCTTCGCGGCTTTGGCTCGCACTTGTTCAATCTTCTCGGCGACGGCGGCCGGTGGCTCGCCCCAGGTCAGGACCATTTCCACCTGCTCGGCCGCGAGGTCTTGCGCCGCTTCCGACGAACCGCCGAAGTACAGCGGCGGACGCGGTTGCTGGATCGGTGGATAGAGCAACTTGGCGCCTTTCACGCTGATGTGCTGACCGTCGTAATCAACGGTTTCGCCTTCCAGTACGCGACGCCAGATGCGGGTGAATTCCACCGAGGCTTGATAGCGCTCTTCGTGAGTCAGGAACAAACCGTCGCCGGCCAATTCTTCCGGATCACCGCCGGTGACCAGGTTGAACAACGCACGGCCGCCGGACAGGCGATCCAGAGTCGCCGCCTGACGCGCGGCCACCGTCGGGGAAATGATTCCGGGGCGCAGCGCGACAAGGAATTTCAAACGCTGAGTCACTGGAATCAGCGACGCCGCCACCAGCCACGAGTCTTCGCAGGAGCGACCGGTGGGAATCAACACCCCACCGAAGCCCAGGCGATCCGCCGCCTGGGCGATTTGTTGCAGGTAACCGTGGTCGACGGCGCGGGCGCCTTCGGCGGTGCCAAGGTAATGGCCATCGCCGTGGGTAGGCAGGAACCAGAAAATATTGAGGCTCATGGAGTGGTCTCCCAGGGGAATCGAATTACTGCGCTTTGGCAACGGCTGCCGGTGGCGTCCAGATCACGTCTTTGATGCTCAACGGTTTCGGGATCAGCTTGAGCTGGTAGAAGCTGTCGGCGATTTTCTGTTGGGCGGCGACCACTTCAGGCGTGAGGAACAACGCGCCGTAACCCTGACGTTTCATCGAGGTCAGGGTGATGTCCGCCGGCAAGCCGAGCAGTGGCGAAACCTGTTGGGTCACCTCGACTGGATTGGCCTTGGACCACTCGCCGACGGCGCGCACTTCTTCCACGAGGGTCTTGATCACCTCAGGGTTTTTCTGTGCGTAAGGCTTGGTCGCCAGATAGAACTGGTGGTTGTCGACGATGCCCTGGCCATCGCGCAGGGTCCGCGCTTGCAGTTGCTGTTCGGCGGCAGCCTGGTACGGGTCCCAGATCACCCACGCATCGACGCTGCCACGCTCGAACGCAGCGCGGGCATCGGCCGGCGGCAGGAATACGGTCTGGATGTCGGTGTATTTGAGGCCGGCGTCTTCCAGTGCGCGGACCAGCAAGTAGTGGACGTTGGAGCCTTTGTTCAGGACGACTTTCTTGCCCTTGAGGTCCTGCACCGATTTGATCGGTGAATCCTTCGGCACCAGGATTGCTTCGCTGTGTGGCGCTGGCGGTTCGTAGGCGACGTAGAGCAGATCGGCGCCGGCGGCTTGAGCAAAGACTGGTGGGGTTTCGCCGGTGACGCCGAAGTCGATCGAGCCGACGTTCAGGCCTTCAAGCAATTGCGGGC
The DNA here is from genome assembly GCF_900106065.1 of Pseudomonas mandelii. Taxonomy (NCBI): domain Bacteria; kingdom Pseudomonadati; phylum Pseudomonadota; class Gammaproteobacteria; order Pseudomonadales; family Pseudomonadaceae; genus Pseudomonas; species Pseudomonas mandelii. Next base: position 2,611,388 of record NZ_LT629796.1, on the reverse strand, counting down.
CGCCGGGGAATTCAGTCCATTGCACGTCCACGCCTTGGGCGGCGAGGCGTTTTTCCAACGTGCCTTTGGCTTTGAGCAGCACCAGGGTGCCGTACTTTTGATAACCGATTCGCAACGTCTCGGCTTGAGCTTGAGTAATGGCGCCGAAGGTGACAGCCGCTGCAAACAGAGCGACCAGACCACGACGCAAAATGACAGTGCGCATGGCGCTCTCCTTTTTGCAGTTGGGTTTTGGCTGCACCTGCTTGCCCGTTAGCGGGCGAGTAAGGCCAGTACATCAATTTCAGGTGTGGCTTTAGTGCTGACTTAAATGCTCCAGCGAGCACTCAACAAACGTTCATTCAACAGCTTCGGATCGATCGGCTTGGGCCGTCGGGCCATGGCGCTGAAAAACAGCTCCAGCGATTCCCTCAGTCGTTGTTCCAGCTCTGGCGCCAACTGCGCCTGGGCGCTGCCTTCGCCGTAAGCGATCTGGCTGTCTACCGCGAATACCCCATGGAGCATTTCCTGGGCTTTCAACGCCGACAGCACCGGCTTGAGCGCGTAATCCACCGCCAGCATGTGGGCGATACTGCCGCCGGTCGCCATGGGCAAAACCACTTTGTGGTCCAACGCGCGCTCGGGCAGCAAATCCAGCACGGTTTTCAGTGCACCGGAGAACGACGCCTTGTAGACCGGAGTGGCGATCAACAGGCCATCGGCATTTTCAATCTGTTGCAGCAGGTCGATCACCTTAGGGCTGTCGAAGCGTGCATGAAGCAAGTCTTCGGCCGGGAAGTCCCGCACCTGGTAACTCACCACTTCCACACCCTGCTCCTGCAACCAGCGTTGGGAGCGCTCCAGCAGCACCCCGGAGCGGGAGCGTTGGCTGGGACTGCCACCGAGTGAGACGACCAGCATTCAAATGATTCCTTGCACGGTGTTGGCGATTCGCGGTTTGCGATCTCGCTGTAATGGAGGTGACCTTAACAGGTGATTGTTATATCTATAAATCATATTTATTCATTTGGTTATGCGCATTGGATATATAAGAAGACACTTCCTGCGGGCGAAAAAAAGGCCGTCGAAACGGCCTGAAATCCCCTGCTTTATGGATACGGTTCAATCTTTCTGCGGTGCCTGCAATTCCGTCATCGCGAGCAGGCTCGCTCCCACAGTGGATAGCGTTTTACCTGCTCATGATGGCGATACCAGCCACACCGAAAATGTTGATGGCTTACCTGTTGGGCTGCGGCGTCAGACGCAGGTACGGTTTCACCGCGCGGTAACCCTTGGGAAAGCGCTGCTTGATTTCGTCTTCGTCCTTGAGCGACGGCACGATCACCACTTCATCACCGTCCTGCCAGTTGGCCGGGGTGGCCACCTTGTAGTTGTCGGTAAGTTGCAGCGAGTCGATCACCCTCAGGATCTCGTGAAAATTGCGCCCGGTACTCGCCGGGTAGGTGATGGTCAGCCGAATCTTTTTGTTCGGGTCGATCACGAATAGCGAGCGCACGGTCAGGGTGTCATTGGCGTTCGGGTGGATCAGGTCATAGAGGTCGGAGACCTTGCGGTCCGCGTCGGCCAGGATCGGGAAATTGACGACCGTGTTCTGGGTTTCATTGATGTCCTCGATCCACTTGTGATGCGAGTCCACCGGGTCCACGGACAGGGCGATGGCTTTGACGCCGCGATTGGAAAACTCATCCTTGAGCTTGGCAGTGAAGCCCAGTTCGGTGGTGCACACCGGCGTGAAGTCCGCCGGATGGGAAAACAGCACGCCCCAGCTATCGCCCAGCCATTCGTGGAAACGGAGGGTGCCGGCGCTGGAATCCTGTTCGAAGTCGGGGGCGATATCGCCCAGTCTGAGGCTCATGGTGCTGCTCCTGATGAGTGCTTGTCGGGCTCAACTTTGCCTGTGTTCCTTATGAATTAAAAAGAATAAATATCGATGAATTTAGATCATAAATGAATATTAAATATCTATTCACTGGACCTCCAGGAACATCAGGACGAACATCGCCGACAAGGTTCGAGAAGGCCTTGAGTTGCTGCAAAGAGGGAGTTTCACGGCGGGATTACGGGGGTGACCCCGCCTTGAAAACGCAAAAGCCCCGCCCGGCGAGATGCCGGGCGGGGCTTTTTTTTCAGCGTTTACGCGAGCGCTGTTACAACAGCGGGATCGAGTAGCTGACGATCAGACGGTTTTCGTCCTGGGAGCGAACGCCCGGGATGTTGGTGCGCCAGGTGGCGTTTTTCCACATCAAGCCAACGTTCTTCAACGGGCCTTCCGGTACGACGTAACCGACAGTCAGGTCGCGTTCCCACTCGGTGCTGTTATTACCGGCTGCAGCAGTAGAGGTGCGATTGGTGTCGATATCGTCGCCACGCAGATAAACCATACCTGCGGTCAACCCAGGCACGCCGACTTTGGCGAAGTCAAACGAGTAGCGAGCTTGCCAGGTGCGCTCGCCGGCACGGCCGAACTTCTGGATTTGCATGTCGGTGATGGTGTAGTTCGACGAACCGTCGCCCTGGTTCAGCCAAGGGAAGTCGCTGCTGCCGTTGCTGACCTGATAGCCACCACCGAAGGTGTGACCGGCAACGGTATACAGGAACAAGCCGCTGTACAGATTGTTGTCGACCTTGCCTTTGCCATTGGAGGTGCTGCTGTAGTTGCCGGAGCTGTAGTACAGCGGGTCGTGACCGTTTGCGCCGTCATCCGAGCTGTTGAAGTAGCGCAAGTCAGACTTCAACACGCCAGGGCCGATAGCCCAGTTGTGTACCAGACCCAGGAAGTGCTGCTTGTAGAAGTCTTCCAGATTGCCGTAGTAGTACTGGGCAGTCAGGTCTTTGGTGATTTTGTAATCACCACCGGCATAGATGAACTTGTTGCTGTCGCGGCCGCTGGCGGTACGAGCGTTGGCGCCGCCGATGCTCAGCTGCTCATTGTTGCTGGAGTTACGTCCTTTCACGGCTTCGATCTGACCGCCAACCAGCGTCAGGTCCTTGATCTCGCCAGAAGTGATCTGACCACCCTGCCAGGTTTGTGGCAGCAGACGACCGTCGTTGGTCACGATAACCGGGTTCTTTGGCTGCAACGTGCCCAGCTTCAGTTCGGTCTGGGAGATCTTGGCTTTTGCCGTCAGGCCCAGGCTGGAGAAGTTATCAACTGCTTCGCCGTTGGACTCGCTTGGGAATACCGTGCCGCCATACGAGTTATTGCTGGCACCGTTGGTACCACCGCCCGAATCCAGACGCACGCCCAACAGACCGATCGCATCGATACCGAAGCCGACAGTGCCTTGGGTGTAACCGGAGATGAAACGCAGGTCGAAGCCTTGGCCCCACTCTTCGTTTTTGTTCGCGCCCGAACCATCACGGTTATCGGTGTTGATGTAGAAGTTACGCAGACCCAGAGTGGCCTTGCTGTCTTCGATGAAACCGGCGGCGCTTGCCTGCTGCGCCAAAACCCCTACGGCCACGGCCAGGGCCAAGGTGGACTTGTTCATTTGTTTCGCTCCTATCGTTTCTAATTTTTTATGCTTCTGGTCCTGGGTCGGATGCCCTGGATCCTGAAAAGCGCGGTTAGCGCCAGACCGCATGTCAACGTGACAACGCGCATCTACGGTCGCGGCCTACCCGCTGTGATTTTTTGGGGGGCGCATGGTAAAACCGAAAAACATTTATTTCATTATTTTTAATGCCATTTCGGAATATAGCTATGCGCGCCGAACACAGGGTATCGGCTCCTTGGCTTGCCACTTTAGGCGCCCGGATAAAAATCCAAAAAGAATAATAAATTACTATTTAAGGTCTATTTGGAATATCAAATAAAACGCGAAAAAAAGCCCCGCCCTGAGGCGAGGCTATTTCTGGTGGGTGTTACAGGAAGCTGTAGGTGTAGTTGAAGATCAGGCGGGTCTGGTCTTGCGCAGAGATGTTGGTATCGCCGCGGTAGGTACCGTGACGCAACGTCGTGCCGAAGCCTTTAAGCGCGCCTGTCTGGATCACGTAATCCACACGCAGGTCGCGTTCCCACTCGGTCTGGTCTTTACCCACGCCGTTGGTAGCCTTGATGTTATCGCCACGCAGGTAGGCGGCCGAGGCTTTCAGGCCAGGAACACCCAGAGAAGCGAAGTCGTAGGTGTACTGACCGAAAGTGGTGTTCTCACCAGCACGGACGAAGCCGTTAACCATGGCGTCGGTGAACAGGTAGAAGCTCGTTCCTCCCGCGCCTTCGTTGCGACCGTTGCTGTCGACCACGTTGCCCTGGTTCAGGTAAACAAAGCCACCGTCATCGCTGACACGCTGATGGCCGAGCAGGAAGGCGTTGGCACCCAGGGTGTAGGTGAACATGGCGCTCCAGGTCTTGTTATCGACCTCGCCCGGGTTCTTGGCGAAACCACCGTTGTTATTGAACCGATAGCCCGCATCGCCGTTCTTGCCGTCGGAGCTGCTGTCGAAATAGCGCAGGTCTGTCTTGAACGACTGGTTGGGTGCGATCGTGTAGACGTGCACCAGACCGAGGAAGTTCTGCTTGTAGTAGTCTTCCAGGTTCGCGTAGTAGTACTGCAGGGTGAGGTCTTTGGTGACCTTCCAGTCCGCACCGGCATACCGGAACTTGTTGCTTTCCTCGGTACCGCCTGCCACGGCCAGGCCGGTGGTGTTCGACGAGGCGCGACCCGCTGCGTGCTCAAACTGGCCGACGTTAAAGGTGAAGTTGTCGATTTCCTTCGAGGTGATGGTGCCACCTTCAAAGCTCTGTGGCAGCAGACGACTGTCGTTCGCGACCAGAATCGGCATGTTCGGTTGCAGAGCGCCGCCCAGGTGAGCCTCGGTCTTCGAGAAACGCGCCTTGACGTTGGCGGCTGCGCGACTCCATGGGTCCGACGCCGAACCGTCGGAATCGCTTGGGAAGAAGGAGTTGTTATCCGGGTGGTGACCACGGCCACCGTCCAAATGAATGCCAACGACCGCCTGGGCATCGATACCGAATCCAACAACACCCTGAGTGAAACCAGACTGGTAATCGAACTTGAGACCTTCAGCGGTCTCTCTTTGATCGTTCGCAGTCCCTTCGCGGGTGTCCGCGTTGTAATACATGGTGCGGGAACTGACGGATGCCTTGCTGTCTTCGATAAAACCCGCGGCGCCTGCCTGCTGCGCCAAAACCCCTACGGCCACGGCCAAGGCCAAGGTGGACTTGTTCATTGTTTTAGCTCCTCTCGTTTCTAATTCTTGTATTCCTGGCCCTGAGTCGAATGCCCGGGATCCTAAGATGCGCGATTAGCGCCAGACCGTGACTCACAAGTCAATCGTAACTATGTGTGTCTACGACCATGGTCTAATCCCCGTTTTTTTTGGTCCTTGCAGGGTCGTGCGTTCGTCACAAACCCAAAAAGAATTGGTCTGTTCTTTTTAATACCTTTTAGGAATGAAGCTCCGCTCCATTCCTCGTCCCGGGCCAGAGCGGCTGGCTCGAAAATTAATTCCTAAAAGGTATTTTTTAGCGGTTTTTTAGATCGATCAGCTTTGACGCCATTCGGAAACAATCCCCTCCCGAAAGGCCACGCCATGACGACCAAACGCGCACTATCCAGACCAATTGTTACAGTTTGTGTATCGCTATTATTTTTCACTCAGCGTTCAAACGGCGAACCTCACGGTCGGTTATCAAACCGGTATCGACCCCAGCAAAGCCCCCCAAGCGGACGGTGTTTACGAAAAGACCATGGGTGGAAAATCGACTGGCGCCGTTTCAGGGCCTGGATGCCTCGAAGGTCAAAGTGGTGAACGGCAACCGGCGGAAATCGCTGCCGCCTGCAAGCGTGGCGCTGCTGGACGGCGGCACGGCCAAGGCCATTGGCGAGACGGCGAAGTTCTTGAAGGAGCAAGGGAAGGGTCGAGACGGTGCTGCCGGATTATTCGGCGTATGTCAGCGCGAAGTTCGTGCAGGAGTAACACAAACCCTGTGGCGAGGGAGCTTGCTCCCGCTGGGCTGCGGAGCGCCCCCAAACCCGGTAAACGCGTTATGTCTGATAGACCGAGTTGCCGGGTTTGGGAGTCCTTCGGCCTCCGGCGGGAGCAAGCTCCCTCGCCACAAAAGCCCGCAGTTACAGGGATTTTTCGAAGATCTTCGAATTACGCTGATAGTTGTACAGCGACGCTCGCGCCGACGGCAGGCGTTCGACGCTGCTCGGCACGAACCCGCGTTCGCGGAACCAGTGAGCGGTCCGGGTCGTCAGCACGAACAGGGTTTTCAAGCCCTGGGCCCGGGCGCGGGTCTCGATGCGCTCCAACAGCTCATCACCGCGACCGCCGTGGCGGTATTCCGGGTTGACCGCCAGACACGCCAACTCGCCAGCGTCCGAATCGGCAATCTGATACAACGCCGCACAAGCGATGATCATGCCTTCGCGCTCAACCACGCTGAACTGCTCAATCTCGCGCTCCAGCACCTCGCGGGAACGACGCACCAGAATCCCTTGCTCTTCCAGCGGGCTGATCAGGTCCAGCAAACCACCGACATCTTCGATGGCCGCTTCGCGCACGATCTCGAATTGCTCCTGGGCTACCAGCGTGCCGCCACCGTCGCGGGTGAACAGCTCGGTCAGCAGCGCACCGTCTTCGGCATAGCTGACGATATGGCTGCGGGCAACGCCGCCCCGGCACGCTTCAGCCGCGGCATCCAGCAGTTCCGCCTGATAGTTGCTGCCCAGACGCTGCAAATGCGCCGGGACTTGTTGCGGACGCAGCTCACGCACCAGCCGACCGTTTTCATCGATCAAGCCAAGGTCAGCACCAAACAGCAGCAGTTTGTCTGCACCCAGGTCGATGGCCGCGCGCGTGGCAACGTCTTCGCAGGCGAGGTTGAAAATCTCCCCGGTCGGCGAGTAGCCCAATGGCGACAGCAGCACGATGGAGCGCTCGTCCAGCAGGCGATTGATGCCCTTGCGGTCAACCCGGCGCACTTCGCCGGTGTGGTGATAGTCGACGCCTTCCAGCACGCCGATCGGCCGTGCCGTCACCAGGTTGCCGCTGGCCACCCGCAGGCGCGAGCCCTGCATCGGCGACGAGGCCATGTCCATCGACAGCCGCGCTTCGATGGCGATGCGCAACTGGCCGACCGCATCGATCACACACTCCAGGGTCGCGGCATCGGTGATGCGCATCCCGTGGTGGTAATGCGGGGTCAGGCCGCGTGCGGCGAGGCGGGTTTCGATTTGCGGACGGGAACCGTGAACCAGCACCAGGCGCACGCCGAGGCTATGCAGCAGCACCAGGTCGTGGACGATGTTGCCGAAATTCGGATGCTCAACGCCGTCGCCGGGCAGCATGACGACGAAGGTGCAATCGCGGTGAGCGTTGATGTAAGGCGAAGCGTGACGAAGCCAATTAACGTATTCGGGCATGAACCTGGGCCTGTAATAAATAGCAGCCAAAAAATGGGCGAAACTGAAAACGCACAGCGGGCTGATGGTTATCGTCGGAACAGGCTTGGCGACACGCGCGCTCTCCTCATGAATACGGGTTGGGACACTGGCAATTTACACCTGTAGGAGCGGGATTGCTGGCGATGCAGGCGCCGTGGTTCATCAGGAGAACCGCGTCATCGTTCATCGCCAGCAAGCCGGCTCCTACAGGTTCAACCACCTGACATTGGCGTTTGGGCCGGTGTCAGGCAGTAATGTTCAATCAATTGACGTAATAGATGCACGGTAGGCTGCAAACGTGACATTTCGAGGTATTCACCCGGTTGGTGCGCACAGGCGATATCACCCGGGCCGAGTACCAGCGTTTCGCAGCCAAGACGCTGAAGATAAGGCGCTTCGGTGCCGAACGCCACTGCTTCGGCGCGATGGCCGGTGAGCTTTTCGGCGACCCGGACCAATTCGGCGTCCTCGGCCTGCTCGAACGGCGGCACTTCGGGGAACAGCGGCGCGTAATTGATCTTCACCTGATGGCGTTCGGCAATCGGGTTGAGCCGCTGCAGAATGGCCGCGCGCAGGGCTTTGGGGTCCATGCCCGGCAACGGCCGCAAGTCGAATTCCAGTGAACACTGGCCGCAGATGCGGTTGGGATTGTCGCCGCCATGGATACAGCCGAAGTTCATGGTCGGTGTCGGCACGCCGAATTGCGGATTGCGGAATTCACGCTGCCACAACAGGCGCAGGCCACGCAGCTCGCCGATGGCATCGTGCATGGCCTCAAGGGCGCTATGTCCCAGGCGCGGGTCCGAGGAATGGCCGCTCTGCCCGAGGATGTCGATGCGCTCCATCATGATGCCTTTGTGCATGCGGATCGGCTTCAGTCCGGTCGGCTCGCCAATCACCGCCGCACGCCCCAGCGGACGGCCGGCTTCGGCCAGGGCACGAGCGCCGGACATCGAGCTTTCTTCATCGCACGTGGCGAGAATCAGCAGCGGTTGCTTGAAAGGCTGATCGAGCAGCGGAATCACCGCCTCGATGGCCAGGGCGAAAAAGCCTTTCATGTCGCAACTGCCAAGGCCCACCCAGCGGCCATCGACTTCGGTCAGTTTCAGCGGATCGGTCTGCCACAGTGCGCCATCGAACGGCACCGTATCGCTATGCCCGGCCAGCACCAGGCCACCGGGGCCGGAGCCGAAACTGGCCAGCAAGTTGAACTTGCCGGGGCTGACCTGCTGGATGTCGCAGGCGAACCCCAGGTCACCGAGCCACGTCGCCAGCAAGTCGATGACCGGACGGTTGGATTGATCAAGGCTGGGCTGGGTACAGCTGACCGTCGGCGCAGCAATCAGCGCAGCGAACTGATCTTTCATGGACGGCAAAGGCATCGCTGACTCCAACTCGCGAATTGAAGACCATCATAGAACCATCTGGCGACAGGAATAAACCGCCGCGGCACGTAGGACTGAGGAGTCCTGTACACTGCACGGCCTTGGCAGCCACACATTTCCCCCGGCTGCGCTCCCGATCCTGGATTTTCCGGCCATGCAGAAAGAAACCGAAATCAAACTCCGCGTCAGCCGCGAAACCCTCGCAGCCCTGCGCGAGCACCCGCTCCTGAAAAAACGCAACAAAAGTGGCTGGGAACGCCGTGAGTTGATGAACCAATACTTCGACACGCCTGAGCGCGACCTGGCCCGCGCCAAGGTTGCCCTGCGCCTGCGCAAGGACGGCGAAGAAGTGATTCAAACGCTCAAGACCCGAGGCCAGAGCGTCGCCGGTCTGTCCGAGCGTAATGAATACGACTGGAACCTGCCCAAAGCCAAGCTCGACATCAAGAAACTCGACGGTGAATGCTGGCCCGAAGAACTTGCCGAACTGGACAAGAAAACCCTGAAACCGATCTTCACCACCGATTTCGTTCGCGAACGCGCTGAAATCGCCTGGGGCCGCGGCAAGACCAAAGTGGTCATCGAAGCCGCACTGGACCTGGGCCACGTGGTGGTCGGCAAGCAGAAAGAAGAAATCTGCGAGTTGGAACTGGAACTGCGCGAAGGCGAGCCGGCTGCCCTGCTGGAACTGGCCGCCGAACTGGCCGCGACCCTGGCCCTGATGCCGTGTGACATCAGCAAGGCCGAGCGCGGTTATCGCTTGTACGACGCCAACAGCTATTCGTTGAGCCTGCCGGCACCACAAATCACCGCTGAAACGCCGCTGGACGATGCATTCGCCGCGCTGAGCTGGCATTTGCTGAGCAGCAGCCAGCGTCTGGCCGAGCAGTATCGCTTCAATGGCCACTGGCGCTTGTTGCAGGAATGGGTCGAGAACCTGGCCGAATTGCGTGCCTTGCTGAGCAGCCTGGGCCAGGCCGCACCGCGTCAGTCGACTCACGATCTGCGCGTTGCTCTGGATGCCTTGCTCGAAGACTGGCGCCCGCTGGTGCAAGCCGGTATCGACGACGAAGACGTGCGCAAAGCCGCGCCGGAGCAATTCCTCGAAGAACTGGAAGACCCGCGCTGGGGCTTGTTCTCGCTGAACACGTCGCGTTGGTTGCTGGCCCGCACCTGGGCAGCTGATCGCAACGTCCGTGGCAATCGCCAGGGTGCTGCGCAATTGGGTAGCTGGTTGCCGCGTTTGCTGGGTGAAGAAGCGACCTCCCTGCAATTGCAGCGTTATCAGCAACAGCCGGAAGACCTGGCCGAGCAACTGCCGCGCATCGAGCGCATCCAGGCCTGGCTGCACCATGCCCGTGGCGTGCTGGACATCCCGGAAATGGACCGCCTGTACGGCGAGCTGAAGCAGCTTGCCCAATTGGCGAACGAGCCGATCACCGATGAATCGCTGGATGCGCGCAAGCAGCAGGCCATTGCGGTTTATCAGAATCGTGCCTGGAAAATGCTGCTGCGCATGTAACACCGCCTTCGCGGGCAAGCCTCGCTCCTACAGTATTTTCGTTGACCCCAATTCGGCGGCCGACTCAAACACTGTAGGAGCGAGGCTTGCCCGCGAAGAGGCCAGCACATTCACCGCATACCCTAGACAGGCAAACTCGTCGTCGACTTGATCTCCGACAACGCCACAATCGAGTTCACTTCCTGAATCCCCGGCACCATCGACAGCTTTTCAAAGAAAAACCGCTCATACGCCTCGATGTCCGCCGTGACGATCCGCAGCAAGAAATCCACCGATCCCATCAGCACATAACACTCCAGCACCTCGGGAAAGCCGCGAATCGCCTCGGTAAACTCAGTGAAGTTCGAACGCCCGTGCGCGTTGAGTTTGATCTCGGCAAAGATCTGCGTGTTAAGCCCGATCTTCTTGCGGTCGAGCAAGGTCACCTGCCCGCGAATGATCCCCTCCTCCTTCATCCGCTGAATCCGCCGCCAGCACGGCGACTGAGAAAGTCCCACCTGCTCGGCAATCTGCGCGCTGGAGAGTGAAGCGTCTTCTTGCAGCAACGCGAGAATCTTGCGGTCGTAGCCATCCAGCTCGCTGTGCATAAATAAACCCGTAATTGATAGCTGACCGAATCAAACAATTCGAAGAATAGCCAACAAGCCCCATCATAGATAAGAAATGCCCGGCACCGAATGTAAAAATTCCTCCATTGATTTGGAGACCGACCATGCCGCACCTGGAAGCTGTGAACACCTCGCCTATCCGCGCCGATGTCTGGCACGCCGGCAACGCGCACTGCCGCGTTCATTACCAACTGCTGGCCGAAGCCGAGCCGGACCTGCTGTGCCGGGCGCTCAACCTGTTCGCTTTGCAGTTTCTGACGCCGCAACAGGTCAGCGCGCAGCGGATGGACGATCTGATGTCGATCGACATCGTCATGGACGGGTTGAGCTGGCATCGCGCCGAAGTGATTGCGGAAAAATTACGTAACCTGATCAACGTGTGTTCGGTGGAGCTGCAAGCGGCTGATTCCCTGCGGGAAGCGCCTGTTCAGGCGGCGGGCTGACAAACCTCGACACGGCTTCGTCGGGTAGTGGCCCAACGGTCGGCGGGTCCGCGACTATCCTTTGCGAACTGTTGTTCATGAGGAGCCCGCATGTCCGTTCAACTTGCCATTCAGGACCGCTGGCTGGATCTCAATGATTTGCTGCGTGAACTGGTCGCCCAGGGCTTTATCAGCCAGGACTCGGCCGAACACGCGCTCAATGCCCGCCGCCGCCACGCCACCCATGGCCAGATGCATCCCCTGGAATTCATTGCCAGCCAGCACCTGGATGACCTTAGCCGTCCCGGTAAACACCTCGACCTGGAAAGCCTGACCCTGTGGCTGTCGCAGCAGGCGGGCCAGCCTTACTTGCGCATCGATCCGCTGAAAATCAACGTGGCGGCGATTACGCCGCTGATGTCCTATGCCTTCGCCCAGCGTCACAAGATTCTGGCGGTGTCCATCGACCGCGACGCGGTGACCGTGGCCAGCGCCCAGCCTTACGTCAACGGCTGGGAAGCTGATCTGACTCATGTGCTGAAACTGCCGATCAAACGCGTAGTGGCCAACCCGGTGGACATCCAGCGCTTCAGCGTCGAGTTTTTCCGGCTGGCCAAATCGGTCAGCGGTGCGACCAACAACGATCAGCAGGCCAGCAACCTGGGCAATTTCGAACAATTGCTCAACCTCGGCGCCAGCGACCAGGAACCGGACGCCAACGACGCGCACATCGTCAACATCGTCGACTGGCTGTTCCAGTACGCCTTCCAGCAGCGCGCCAGTGATATCCACATCGAACCTCGACGCGAGCAAGGCACGGTGCGCTTTCGCATCGACGGCGTGCTGCACAACGTCTATCAATTCCCCCCGCAAGTGACCATGGCCATCGTCAGCCGCCTGAAAAGCCTCGGGCGGATGAACGTGGCGGAAAAGCGCAAACCCCAGGACGGCCGGGTGAAGACCAAGACCCCGGACGGCGGTGAGGTCGAGCTGCGGCTGTCGACCTTGCCGACGGCATTTGGCGAAAAAATGGTCATGCGGATCTTCGACCCGGAGGTGCTGCTCAAGGACTTCGATCAGTTGGGCTTCTCCGCCGAAGACCTGCGCCGCTGGCAGGACATGACCCGCCAGCCCAACGGCATCATTCTGGTGACCGGGCCGACGGGTTCGGGCAAAACCACCACGCTTTACACCACGCTGAAGAAACTGGCGACGCCGGAGGTCAACCTCTGCACCATCGAAGACCCGATCGAAATGGTCGAGCCGGCCTTCAATCAGATGCAGGTCCAGCACAACATCGACCTGACCTTCGCCGCCGGTGTTCGCGCACTGATGCGGCAGGATCCGGACATCATCATGATCGGCGAGATTCGCGACCTCGAAACCGCAGAAATGGCGATCCAGGCTGCGCTCACGGGTCACCTGGTGCTCTCGACCTTGCATACCAATGACGCGCCCAGCGCGATCAGCCGCTTGCTGGAACTCGGCGTGCCGCATTACCTGATCAAAGCCACGGTGCTCGGCGTCATGGCCCAGCGCCTGGTGCGAACCTTGTGCTCGCACTGCAAGGCACCGCTGACGTTGGGTGAAGAAGACTGGCAAACCCTGACCAAACCCTGGCAAGCGCCACTGCCCACCAACGCCCAGCGCGCCATCGGCTGCCTGGAATGCCGCGACACCGGTTACCGTGGCCGCGCTGGGGTTTACGAAATCATGCAGCTGACGGATGGCGTTAAGGCGCTGATCAATCCCGACACCGATTTGCTGGCGGTGCGGCGCCAGGCGTTCAAGGAAGGCATGCGCAGCCTGCGGCTGTCGGGGGCGCAGAAAGTGGCGGCCGGCCTGACGACCATCGAGGAAGTCTTGCGCGTGACGCCGCAGAGTGAGCAGAAATAGCTGCGCTACCAGTCGGCCAGGCCCAATCCGGTATTGGGCTTGATCCATAGCACTGCACCGTCCGAGCTCCGCTGCAGGATCGAGTGACCCGCCTTCAGCATTTCGCCTGTGCGCAGGTTGTGTGCGGGGTTTGATTTGTTCGGGCTGAACAGCAGCGTGTGCGGCGAGTCCTCGCGTACCCTCGTCAGACGCGGGTATTGCCAATCGCCAAAGGTGATCCTGTCATTCAGTTGCCCCTCCCAACCCACGGCTTTTTGCTGTTTATCCAGTTTCAGGGTCAGGGTCGGGCCGGACAACGCAACACGTTGAAGGACAACCCGCTCGCGTTTCCCCCCCGGCGTCAGTTCATATTCCTCACCGTAACGGTGAACGTAACTGCCGGACGGCCAGGTCAACCCGCCCATCTCGGTGTTCGCCACCAGTGTGCAGGACTCGAAGCGCCAGCGATCCGGTTGCAGGCGAGTCTCTTCGTCGATCTCGAAAGTCACCCAGGTATCATTCGCACAAGGCCAGCCATCAACGGCTTGATCGCTGGCCAGCCGCAGTTTCACATACGGCGGGCCAAACATTTCCAGCGCCGTGACGTTGATACCCTTGATCCGGTGCGGTGCGACAAATTCGGCAGCAATGAGGCTGGGCAGGCCATGGACTTGTGGTTGATCGTATTGATCCAGCGGGTCGACCGTACTCAGATGCAGTCTGGTGCCGGCAGGCAGCGGCAGACCTTCGACTTGTACGTCATGCTCAAGTGTAGGCTTTCGCGCCCGATCGTTGGCAGCATCCAGCCAGTAGTTGCCTGACATGGCGCCGACCACGCTCAAACAGACCAAACCAAGCGCACCGAACCTGCGGGGTTGGCGCAACATCTGTCGGCGCCAGGCGGGAACGCACAGCGCAATCAACAGTGCGGGTAGGCCGACAAACGCCAGCAGTACCACATTCAACACAGTGACGTACAGCATTGCGCCAATAGCCAAGGGAAGCATCCATGCATCGAGAATAATCGGCCATGGTGCCAAACAACCTCTGAGCCTGCACCCCATGTGGGTCAAATGGGCAACATCTAGCGAGTCGAACCATCTGAATGAGCCGTCATGGAACTGGATTGGGGAAATGGCGATCCAACCCCGTAGTTAACCAGTGGAGTCACCCATCATGCGTCTCAAACTTGCTATCGCTACCATCGCTTTGTTGTCCCTTCCAGTCGGTTCGGCGATGGCCGATAGCTTTTGGCGTAACGTCATTTCGTCCGGTGCCACCACCGGTTCGACCTACCTGACCTTCAAGGATCACAAGCTGATCATTGCCGCGCAGGACGATGCCGGCAGCTTCGTTGCCAGCGACGGCGGCATCCGCGGTCCTTATCTGGAAGCCGCAATGCAGAAAGTCCGCGCCGACAATCCGGGCCTGCAGGCGACGGACATGGAGCTGGCGAATGCGATCCTGGCAAAGAATGCCGTGGCTTCGGAATAAGCTGTTCAGCTGAATAAAAATGCCGCTCCCATGAGCGGCATTTTTTTGCCCGACACAAAACCCTGTAGGAGCGAGCAGGCTCGCTCCTACATTGGATTTGCGTAGTCCGGGCGATCAGCGGTAATCATCGACGGGCACGCAGGCACAGAATAGATTCCTGTCGCCATAGACGTTGTCCACCCGATTCACCACCGGCCAATACTTGTGCGCCTTGGTGTGCGCATCCGGCGTCACCGCTTGCTCGATGCTGTAAGGCCGCTCCCAGACCCCGGTGATATCGGCCAGGGTGTGCGGCGCTCGCTTCAGCGGATTGTCTTCGGCGGGCCAGTTACCGTTCTGCACCTCGGTGATTTCCGCGCGAATGCTCAGCATCGCCCCGATAAACCGATCCAGTTCGGCCTTTGATTCGCTCTCGGTCGGCTCGACCATCAGTGTCCCTGGCACCGGAAACGACATGGTCGGCGCATGGAAACCGTAATCCATCAGGCGCTTGGCCACGTCCTCTTCACTGATCCCGGTCAGCGCCTTCAATGGCCGCAAATCGAGGATGCATTCGTGCGCCACCCGTTCGTTGCGCCCGGTGAAGAGCACTGGAAACGCCCCGGACAAATGTTGCGCCAGGTAATTCGCAGCGAGGATCGCCACCTCGCTGGCATCCGCCAATTGCGGGCCCATCATGGCAATGTACATCCAGCTGATCGGCAAAATGCTCGCGCTGCCCCAGGGCGCTGCGCTGACCGCACCGTTCTGCGCCAGCGGTCCCTCAATCGGCACCACCGGGTGATTGGCGACGAACGGCGCCAAATGCGCGCGCACGCCTATCGGCCCCATGCCCGGCCCGCCGCCGCCATGGGGAATGCAGAACGTCTTGTGCAAGTTCATGTGGGAGACGTCGGCGCCAATGTCCGCCGGCCGCGCCAATCCCACCTGCGCGTTGAGGTTGGCGCCGTCCATGTACACCTGGCCGCCGTGGCTGTGGATAACTTCACAGATTTCGCTGATGCCTTCCTCGTACACGCCATGGGTCGACGGATACGTCGCCATCAGGCAGGCGAGTTTGTCGCCTGCGTCCGCGGCCTTGCCTTTCAGGTCATCCAGATCGACGTTGCCGGCCTCGTCGCACTCGACGATCACCACGCGCATCCCGGCCATCTGCGCCGAGGCGGGGTTGGTGCCGTGGGCCGAGGACGGAATCAGGCAAATCTCTCGCGCCCCCTGATGACGGCTCTCGTGATATTTGCGGATCGCCAGCAGCCCGGCGTACTCGCCTTGAGCGCCGGAGTTGGGTTGCATGCAAATCGCGTCGAAACCGGTGATTGCGCAGAGCCAGCGTTCCAGTTCCTCGATCATCAGCGAATAACCCACCGCCTGCTCTTTCGGTACAAACGGATGCAGGTTGGCGAATTGCGGCCAGGTGATGGGGATCATCTCGCTGGTGGCATTGAGTTTCATGGTGCAGGAGCCCAGCGGGATCATTGATTGGTTGAGCGCCAGGTCTTTGTTTTCCAGTTGCTTGAGGTAACGCAGCATCTCGGTTTCGCTGTGATGGGCGCTGAATACCGGATGACGCAGATAAGGCGAGGTGCGCAGCAGACCTGCCGGAATACCGGAAGCAAGGGTTTGAGCGTCCAGTTCGTCGACGTTCAGCCCATGATCGGAACCGAGGAACACATCAAACAGTTTCGCTACCGTGGATTCGTCAGAGGTTTCGTCGAGGCTCAGCCCCAACTGCCCGCGCCCGAGAATGCGCAAGTTGATCTGTGCTGCCTGGGCGCTTTCGATAATTGCGGTCTGAGTACCACCAACCTCCAGCGTCAGCGTGTCGAAAAAGTGGGTGTTGAGGCGAGTGATGCCGTGACGCTCCAGGCCAGCGGCGAGGATGCAGGTCAACCGATGGACGCGCTGGGCAATGCGTTTGAGTCCTTCCGGACCATGGTAGACAGCATAGAAACTGGCGATGTTGGCCAGCAGCACCTGAGCGGTGCAGATGTTCGAGTTGGCCTTCTCCCGGCGGATATGTTGCTCACGGGTTTGCAGGGCCATGCGCAGCGCGACATTGCCGCGAGCATCTTTCGAAACGCCGATGATCCGCCCGGGAATCGCCCGTTTGTACTCATCGCGACTGGCAAAAAACGCAGCGTGCGGCCCGCCGTACCCCATCGGCACACCGAAGCGCTGGGACGAGCCGAACACCACGTCGGCGCCCAACTCCCCAGGCGGGGTCAGCAACAGCAGGCTCAGCAGATCCGTCGCGACACAGGCCAGCGCCTGCTGGGCATGCAGATGATCGATCAACGGACGCAGGTCGCGGATCTCGCCGTGGGTGTCGGGATATTGCAGCAACGCGCCAAACACCTCGTGCTGTTTCAAGTTATCCACAGCGTCGATGATCAGCTCGAAACCGAACCCTTCGGCCCGGGTCTGCACCACGGAAATGGTTTGCGGATGGCAGTTCTCATCGACGAAGAACAGATTGCTCCGGGACTTGGCGACCCGCTTGGCCAACGCCATGGCTTCCGCCGCCGCCGTGGCTTCATCGAGCAGCGAAGCGTTGGCCAGTTCGAGGCCCGTGAGGTCGATGGTCAATTGCTGGAAATTCAGCAGCGCTTCGAGCCGCCCCTGGGCAATCTCCGGCTGATAAGGGGTGTAGGCGGTGTACCAACCGGGATTTTCCAACACGTTGCGCAGAATGACGGCCGGCGTGAGGGTGCCGTGGTAACCCATACCGATCAGGCTGGTCCAGACCTGGTTTTGCTCGGCGTACCCGCGCAGCTTGGCCAGCGCAGCCTCTTCGTCGAGGGCCGGCGGCAAATCGAGCTCGCGGTTCAGGCGGATTCCCGGCGGTACCGTCTGTTCGATCAGTTCGACCCGGCTGCCGAGGCCGAGGCTGTCGAGCATCGCCTGTTGCTCGGCAGCATCGGGGCCAAGGTGGCGGCGAAGGAAGGCATTGGGATCGCGTAACTGGCTCAAGGACGGCAACTGGGACATGACGGGCTCTCTCTAGGCTGGCGCTCAACGTCGATGCAACACGGTCAAACCAGCATAGCAGCCGCTGCCAACAGCGAACCCGTGCAGGAGCGAGGCTTGCCCGCTCCCACAGGGAAATCCGTCAGGCGAAAAAAAGCCCCGACACGTCGGGGCTTTGGGATGACGCTGAAGGCTTACTCGCCGATGGCGGCCTTGTAGCCGGCTGCATCGAGCAGCTTGTCCAGCTCAGCCTTGTCGCTAGGCTTGAGTTTGAAGATCCACGCGCTGTATGGGTCAGAGTTGAGGCTTTCCGGAGAGTCACCCAGAGCGTCGTTGACAGCGGTCACTTCACCACCGATAGGAGAATAGATATCGGAAGCGGCTTTGACCGACTCGACCACACCGGCAACATCACCGGCAGCGAAAACTTTTCCAACTTCAGTCAGCTCAACGAACACCACATCGCCCAAGGCTTCCTGAGCGTGATCGCTGATGCCCACGGTAACGGTTCCATCGGCTTCCAGACGGGCCCATTCGTGACTTTCGGCAAAACGCAGGTCGGCAGGGATATCGCTCATGTTCTGTGTCCTCAAGAGAATTGTCAGCGGTCGTTGCCCGCCAAAAAGGTTAGATCAAGGTTTTGCCATGGCGGACGAAGGTCGGTTTGACCACCCGGACCGGGTACCACTTGCCACGGATTTCCACTTCTGCGCGGTCGGCAGTTGCCATCGGCACGCGCGCCAGTGCTATCGACTTGCTAAGCGTAGGAGAGAAACTACCACTGGTGATCTCTCCTTCGCCAACATTGGCGATACGGACCACTTGATGAGCGCGCAAAACCCCACGTTCCTCAAGGACCAGACCGACCAGTTTGTGCTGCACACCACCCGCCCGCTCGGCTTCCAGGGCGCTGCGACCAATGAACTGGCGAGTGGCCGGTTCCCAGGCAATGCTCCAGGCCATGTTCGAGGCCAGCGGTGAAACGTCTTGATGAATGTCCTGGCCGTACAGGTTCATGCCGGCTTCGACACGCAAGGTATCCCGGGCACCCAGGCCGATAGGAGAAATGCCCGCGCCCACCAGGTCGTTGAAAAACCCTGGCGCCTGATTGGCGGGTAGAACGATCTCCAGGCCATCTTCACCGGTATATCCGGTGCGCGCGATGAACCAGTCGCCGTCAGGCTGACCTTCAAAAGGCTTGAGCATCTGGATCAGGTTGCCGCGGGACTGGGTGACCAGTTCGGAAATCTTGTGCCGGGCATGGGGGCCTTGAATCGCCAGCATCGCCAGTTCGGAGCGCTCGTTGAGCTGCACATCGAAACCATCGAGATGGGCCTGCATCCAGGCGAGGTCCTGATTGCGGGTGGAGGCGTTGACCACCAGCCGATAACCGTCCTCGAGACGGTAGACGATCATGTCGTCGACGATGCCGCCGCGCTCGTTGAGCATGGTGCTGTACAAGGCACGGCCAGGGCTGTGCAGGCGCTCGACGTCATTGGCCAGCAAATGCTGGAGCCAGGCTTTGGCCTGGGGGCCGGTGACATCAATCACGGTCATGTGGGATACATCGAAAACCCCGCAATCGCGGCGCACCTGATGGTGTTCCTCGACCTGCGATCCGTAATGCAGAGGCATATCCCAACCGCCAAAATCGACCATCTTCGCGCCTAGGGCGAGATGAAGGTCATACAGAGGCGTGCGCTGTCCCATGGGTTTCTCCTTCCGGGCGTGGCGAAGGTGCGGGCCGGTGCTTTACGGGCGAAAGCCTTGAAATAGAAGGCTTTGAGCCGATGTCAGCTACCAGGTCCGTAGGACGGACCGCACCGAATGCCGCGCATTGTAGCCTCAAGGTGTAGGACTGACACCTAGGCGTTTCGATGCGCCGAACGTCGAATCAATCCGATGACCGGTAACAGCCCGACCAAAACCAGAGTCAAGGCCGGCAACGAAGCTCTCGCCCACTCCCCTTCGCTGGTCATTTCAAAGATCCGAACAGCCAGCGTGTCCCAGCCAAACGGGCGCATCAGCAGGGTCGCGGGCATTTCCTTGAGCACATCGACGAACACCAGCAACGCGGCACTCAACGTGCCGGGCAGCAATAACGGCAGATACACTTTGAAAAACAGTCGTGGCCCACTGACCCCAAGGCTACGTGCCGCTTCGGGCAAAGATGGCCGTATTCGCGCCAGGCTGCTTTCCAGCGGTCCGTAGGCCACGGCGATGAAACGCACCAGATAGGCCAGCAACAACGCCGACAGACTGCCCAGCAGCAATGGCTTGCCCGCGCCACCGAGCCAGCCCGACAGCGGGATGACCAGCTCGCGATCCAGATAACTGAACGCCAGCATGATCGACACCGCCAGCACCGAACCCGGCAGGGCGTAGCCGAGATTGGCCAGGCTGATACCGGAGCGGATCGCCCGGGTCGGTGCCAGACGCCGGGCAAATGCCAGCACCAAGGCAACGCTGACGGTGATCAGCGCGGCCATGCCGCCCAGGTACAAGGTGTGGACGATCAGACCGGCGTAACGCTCATCCAGGTCGAAGCGTCCACGCTGCCAGAACCACACCACCAGTTGCAGCATCGGAATGACGAAGGCACAGGCGAACACCAGGCCACACCAAGTCATGGCCGCCAACGCCTTGAAACCCCGCAGGTGGTACAGCGCCTTGATCCGGGGTCGTTCATTGCTGGTGCGGTTGGCCCCGCGAGCACGCCGTTCGCCGTACAACACGACCATCACCACCAGCAGTAACAGGCTGGCCAGTTGCGCGGCGGTGGAGAGGCTGAAAAATCCGTACCAGGTTTTGTAGATGGCGGTGGTGAACGTGTCGAAGTTGAACACCGACACCGCACCGAAGTCCGCCAGGGTTTCCATCAGTGCCAAGGCCACACCGGCACCAATCGCCGGCCGCGCCATGGGCAAGGCCACTCGCCAGAACGCCTGCCACGGCGATTGCCCCAGCACCCGCGCCGCTTCCATCAGGCCTTTGCCTTGGGCCAGGAACGCAGTGCGCGCCAGCAGGTAAACGTAAGGATAAAACACCAGCACCAGAACAAGGATGACGCCGCCGGTGGAACGCACTCTCGGCAATCGCAGCTCGGTGCCGAACCATTCGCGCAGCATGGTTTGCACGGGGCCGGCGAAATCCAGCAGGCCGACGAAGACGAAGGCCAGCACGTAAGCAGGAATGGCAAATGGCAGCATCAGCGCCCAGTCCAGCCAACGCCGGCCGGGAAATTCGCAGAGGCTGGTGAGCCAGGCGAGGCTCACACCCAGGAGCGTGACGCCGATACCGACGCCGAGCACCAGGGTCAGGGTATTGCCCAGCAGGCGCGGCATCTGGGTGTCCCAGAGGTGGGACCAGATTTGCTGATCGATGGTTTGCCAGGAGAAGAACAGGACGCTCAGGGGCAGCAGGACCAGCGCGGCGATGGCGAAGACCAGGGGATACCAGCGGCGTTGGGCGGGGTGGGCCAAGGGGATTCTCTAGAAAATATGGGCCGACTCTAACCTGAAGTCGGCTCCATTTTGTGGCGAGGGAGCTTGCTCCCGCTCGGGTGCGAAGCAGCCGCAGGAGGTTATCAGATCATCTCGATCCTGACCTGTCGACGCCAACAGGGCCGCTTCGCAGCCCAGCGGGAGCAAGCTCCCTCGCCACAGGTAGCCGCTCGCCACAATAACGGTGAAGTCAGTTCCAGCCAGCCCGATCCATCATGCGAATCGCTTCAGCCTGACGCTTGCCGGCAATTTCCACCGGTAGCGTATCCGCCACAAACTTGCCCCAGCTCGCCACTTCCGCAGACGGCTGAACCGCAGGGTTAGCCGGGAATTCCTGGTTCACGTCAGCGAAGATCTTCTGCGCTTCAGGGGTGGTCATCCATTCAACCAGGGCTTTGGCGGCTTCTGGATGCGGTGCATGCTTGGTCAGGCCGATGCCCGACAGGTTCACGTGTACGCCGCGATCGCCCTGGTTCGGCCAGAACAGCTTCACGGCCAGGTCAGGCTTCTGTTTGTGCAGGCGGCCATAGTAGTAAGTGTTGACGATGCCGACGTCGCATTGCCCAGCGTTGATCGCTTCCAGCACCGCGATGTCATCGGAGAACACATCGGTGGACAGGTTGTTGACCCAACCTTTGAGGATCTTCTCGGTTTTTTCGGCGCCGTGCACTTCGATCATGGTGGCGGTCAAGGACTGGTTGTAGACCTTCTTCGCCGTGCGCAGGCACAGGCGACCTTCCCAGTTTTTATCGGCCAGCGCTTCGTAAGTGGTCAGCTCGCCCGGTTTCACCCGCGCGGTGGAGTAGGCGATGGTCCGGGCCCGCAGGCTCAAGCCAGTCCAGGCGTGAGCCGAGGAGCGGTATTGCAGCGGGATGTTGGCGTCGATCACCTTGGAGGTGAACGGTTGCAGGATGCCCATCTGCTCAGCCTGCCAGAGGTTGCCGGCATCGACGGTCAACAGCAGGTCGGCGGTGGCGTTCTCGCCCTCGGCCTTGATCCGCTGCATCAACGGCGCTTCCTTGTCGGTGATGAACTTCACCTGCACACCGGTTTTCGCGGTGTAGGCATCGAAGACCGGCTTGATCAGCTCGTCGATACGCGAGGAGTAAACCACCACCTCGTCGGCGGCCTGGGCAGTGGTGCTACCGATCAGGGTCAGGGCGAGTGCAGTCAGTAGACGCTTCGGTGCCAACATGGGAGCGATCTCTCGATTGGAAAATGGAGGGCAAATGATAAGGACTCACATTTAGCTTCTCAATCGAACAGTTCGCGGAGGCGTTACCAAATGTTGCATGGTCGACATGGGGGGTGAATGTACCAACGCCATCGCGAGCAGGCTCGCTCCCACAGGGGAATGCATTTCAATTGTGGGAGCGAGCCTGCTCGCGATGAGGCCGTCTGCCGCAATGAAGATGTCAGGCCTTGGCCAGCGCCGGCAAATCCCCGATCAACCCCAGCGCTTCGCGCACGAACAACGCCTTGGCTTCCGGCATCTGGTCAACCATCTTCAACCCGGCATTACGCAACCAGCGAACCGGCAACGGATCCGCCTGGAACAAGCGTTCAAAGCCTTCCATCGCCGCCATCAACGCCAGGTTGTGCGGCATGCGCCGACGCTCGTAACGACTGAGCACCTTCACATCCGCCAATCGCTCGCCGCGCCCTGCCGCTTGCAGCAGCACTTCGGCCAGCACAGCGGCGTCGAGGAAACCGAGGTTGACGCCCTGCCCGGCCAGCGGGTGAATGGTATGCGCCGCATCACCGATCAACGCCAAACCTTCAGCCACATATCGCTTGGCATGCCGCTGACGCAGCGGCACGCACAAACGCGGGTCGGCGCTGAGCACCGTGCCGAGCCGGCCTTCAAAGGCGCGTTCCAATTCGAGACAGAAAGCGCCGTCGTCCAGCGCCATCAGGCGTTCGGCTTCGCTCGGCGTGGTCGACCAGACAATCGAACACCAATCCTGCTGACCGTCCCGCTCCAACGGCAGAAACGCCAATGGACCGTTGTCGGTGAAGCGCTGCCACGCGGTCATTTGATGAGGTTTGGAGCTGCGCACGCTGGTGACGATCGCATGGTGCAGATAGTCCCACTCGCGCGTGGCCACGCCGGTCAGGCGCCGCACCGCCGAATTGGCGCCATCCGCCGCTATCACCAGGGGCGCGCGCAAGGTGCGACCATCGGCCAGGGTCAGCAGCCAGTCATCGCCGGAGCGGCGCATCTGCTCCAGACGCGCATTGGCCAGCATCCCGAGGTCGCAGTCGTGCAGACGATCCAGCAAGGCATCCTGAACCACGCGGTTCTCGACGATATGGCCCAGCACGTCGGCATGCACACTGGCGGCCGAGAAACGAATCTGCCCGGTGCCGCTGCCATCCCAGACCTGCATGTCGGTGTAAGGGCTGCTGCGGCGATTGGCGATGCCGTCCCACACGCCCAGGCGCTCGAGAATACGCTGGCTGGCCGCCGACAAGGCACTCACCCTCGGTTCGAACGGCGCCTGGGCATCAAAGGGTTTGACGCTCATCGGGCTGCCGTCCAGCAACAGGACTTCCAGCCCGCTGTCCTGCAACGCCAGCGCCAGGGCGCTGCCGACCATTCCGGCCCCGACAATCAGCAGATCTGCGCGCATTTCCATGCTTTAAGCCTGTCTCGCTTGCGGTTTGAGCCGCACGTAAAGGGTTTTCTGCACCCGCGCCACCAGGGCGCCGGCACCGTCATGAATATCGACCTGCAACTGCGGCAGGTACTTTTCGCCGTTCGCTGTCTGTCGACGGATCTCGTCGAGCAAGGTCTCGTCGATGCTGAAGCGGGCGAACACCGGGCCTTTGCCCGGCGCGATGAAATCGATGTCGGCAGCCTTGTCCCAGACAATGAACTGACGACCGAGGTTTTCCATCAGCATCAGCATGTAGAACGGGTCGACCATCGAATACAGGCTGCCGCCAAACTGGGTACCGACGTAATTGCGGTTGTACCAACTCAGTCCCATGGACACTTGAATGTCCCGGAAGTCATCGCTGATGTGCTGCACCCGCACCCCGGCACCGAGGTACGGCGGGTAGAAGGTCATGAACCACCGCATCAACCGCGCTTTACCGAACGTATCAGTCAGCCACTTAAGCATCGGGACGCGTACCCAGGCCCATGGCTTGCCGGGCGAACCAGCGCTTGGCCGGCGGCAGCAGATCGAGACCGAGCAGGCCGATGTTGCGGCCCAGCGAAACCAGTGGCTGGGTGCTGCCGAACAAACGGGTCACCTGATCGGAGAAACCCACAGTCAGGTTCTGATCCATGCGCTGACGCTCGCGATAAGCCTGCAAGGTCGCGAAGTCGCCGGGCGACGTGTCGCTCGCCAGCAGCGCATCGGCCAGGGCTTGAGCATCACGCAAGGACAGGTTGAAGCCCTGGCCGGCAATCGGGTGCAGGCTGTGGGCGGCGTTGCCGAGGATGGCCAGATGCGGACGCACTTGCTCTTCGGCTTCGATCAGCGTCAATGGGTACAGATGCCGCGCGCCCACCTGCTTCAGGGTGCCAAGGCGATAACCGAACACGCCCTGCAACTCGCTGAGGAAACTGCGCTCATCCAGCGCCGCCAGTCGTTGCGCGTCCATCCCTAAGCGGGTCCAGACCAGGGCGCAGCGGTTGTCCGGCAGCGGCAACAACGCCATCGGGCCGTCATCGGTGAAGCGCTCGAAGGCCACGCCGTTATGCGCTTCGCTCGGGGTGATGTTGGCAATCAGTGCGCTCTGGTTGTACGGACGCTTTTTGATGCCGATGCCCAATTGCTCGCGCAGGCCCGAACGGCCGCCATCAGCGAGCACCGCAAGGTCGCATTCCAGGGTGGTTTCATCGTTGAGGGTCAGGCGATAGCCATCGGTCAGCGGTTCCATGCGCGTGACTTCCGCCGGGCAACGCCAAGTGACCACATCCTTGTCCAGGCCCTGCCAGAGGCATTGGCCGAGCCAGGCGTTTTCCACCACATAACCCAGCGCCGGCACGCCCTCTTCCATCGCCGACAAACGGGCGGTGGAAAAACGTCCACGGTCGGAGACATGAATCTGCTTGATCGGCTCGGCGCGGCGGGAGATTTCCTGCCACACGCCCAACCGTTGATAAATCTGTTTGGCCCCGTAGGACAGCGCCGAAGAACGGGCGTCATAGCTCGGCTGATACGTATCGCCGGGGGCAAACGGTTCGATCAGCACGATCTTCCAGCCACGGGCCTTGGCCCCGGCCTGCAACGCCAATGCGAGGCTGGCGCCCACCAGGCCGCCACCGATAATTGCCAGATTGACTCGACTCATGCCGCTTGTGTCCGCGCAGCAGCCATCAAGGCCTCGATCTCGGCGACCGTTTTCGGCACGCCTTGGGTCAGGATTTCACAACCGTTTTTGGTGACCACCACGTCGTCCTCGATGCGCACGCCAATGCCGCGCCATTTCTTCGCTACGTTCTGGTTGTCCGGGGCAATGTAGATGCCCGGTTCCACAGTGAGCGCCATGCCGACTTCCAGCACCCGCCATTCGCCGCCGACCTTGTATTCGCCGACGTCATGCACATCCATGCCCAACCAATGGCCGGCACGATGCATGTAAAACGCTTTATAGGCTTCGCTGGCGATCAACTCGTCGACGTCGCCCTGCAACAGGCCCAACTTCACCAGACCGGAGGTAATCACCCGGACCGTGGCTTCGTGCGCCTGATTCCAGTGTTTGTTCGGGGCGATTTCGGCGAATGCGGCTTCTTGCGACGCCAGCACCAACTCGTAAATCGCTTTCTGCTCCGGTGAATACTTGCCGTTGACTGGCCAGGTGCGGGTGATGTCGCTGGCGTAGCAGTCGATCTCGCAACCGGCGTCGATCAACACCAGGTCGCCATCCTTGAGCACGGCGTCATTTTGCTGGTAATGCAGGATGCAGCTGTTACGCCCGGCGGCGACGATCGAACCGTAGGCGGGCATCTTCGCCCCGCCCTTGCGGAACTCGTAATCGAGTTCGGCTTCGAGGCTGAACTCATGCAGCCCGGCCCGGCTGGCTTGCATCGCCCGGATATGCGCCTGGGCGGAAATCCGTGCGGCTTCGCGCATCACCTTCACCTCTGCCGCCGATTTATACAGGCGCATGTCGTGCAGCAGATGATCCAGGGCAACGTATTCGTTCGGCGGCTGGGCGCCGAGGTGCGCTTTAGAGCGGATCACGTTGATCCACTCCATCAGGTGCCGGTCGAATTCCGGGTTGCTGCCCATGGCCGAATACACCCGGTCGCGCCCTTCGATCAGGCCCGGCAGGATGTCGTCGATGTCGGTGATGGGAAACGCATCGTCGGCGCCGAAGTCGCGGATTGCGCCTTCCTGGCCGGCGCGCAGGCCGTCCCACAGTTCTCGCTCGGCGTTGCGTTCACGGCAGAACAGAATGTACTCGCCATGTTCGCGACCGGGCATCAGTACGATGACGGCCTGAGGTTCGGGGAAGCCGCTGAGGTACTGGAAGTCGCTGTCCTGCCGGTAGACGTGCTCGACGTCGCGGTTGCGTATGGCTACTGCGGCGGCGGGCAGGATGGCGATGCTGTTGGGTTCCATCTGCGCCATCAGGGCCTTGCGGCGACGGCTGTATTCCGATTTCGGGATATGAATCATGGGCAGATGGCGTTCCCTGGCAACAATTAATGCAGCGACGGCTTGGCCGCAGCCGGCTCTTCCGCTTTTTTGGTTTCGGAGAACAGCAGCAGCGGCGCAACGCGCAGGTATTCCATCACTTCCATGTAGTCGCTTTCGCCGTCTTCGGACTCTTCCAGGGCGTCTTGCACCTGGGAAATGGCCGCCAGATCCTGCAACACTTCGGTGGCTTCGGTGCTCAGCATGCTGCTGTCGCGGCAGTTCAGGCCGAAACCGCTGAGAAAGCCCTGGCACCATTGGCCCAGTGCCGCGGCACGGTCAGCCAGTGGCGCGTCATCGGTCGGCAGCAGCAGAACCACGGTGACGTCGTCGCCGGTGAGCTCGCCCTTGACCATCTCCTGCAAGCCGATCAAGGCATTGCGGACATTATCCTGGGGCTCAGTTTCGAGCAGTTCGGCGGCATCGACCAGCCAGCCTTCGGCATCGAAACCTGCACCGGCGCAGCTGCGGCCGAGCAGCAGGCCGTGCAGTTCGGCAGGCGAGACGTTATGACCGCTGGAAGTCAGCAGGGTGGCGAAGGCTTGGTACGGGGAATTCTGAATGGGCATGGGCAGCTAGGCGCCAGACGGCGCTATGTCTAGAATGAAGGCCTTGTATCCTACATCGACAGACTCGCCAAGACTATTAAAGGCTGTCCGCCCGTTACCCCCATCAGACTATTCAGTGGACACAATGGAAGACACCGACCTGCAAGCGCTGATGGCCAGACTCGAACTGCTAATTAATCGGGTCGAGCAACTTAAGAGTCAAAACGGACTCCTATTAGCTCAGGAAAAAACCTGGCGCGAGGAACGCGCTCACCTCATTGAAAAGAACGAAATCGCCCGGCGTAAGGTCGAATCAATGATTTCGCGCCTCAAGGCCCTGGAGCAAGACTCATGAGTTCAAGCAATAGCGTTACCGTGCAGATCCTCGATAAAGAATATTCGATCATCTGCCCCCAGGAAGAGCGCAGCAACCTGGTGAGCGCCGCCCGTTACCTGGACGGGAAGATGCGTGAAATCCGCAGCAGCGGCAAAGTCATCGGCGCCGACCGCATTGCCGTGATGGCCGCGCTGAACATCACGCACGATCTTCTGCACAAGGAAGAACGCCCGGATGTGCAGGCCAGTGGCTCGACTCGCGAGCAGGTTCGCGACCTGCTGGATCGCGTCGATCTGGTGCTTGCCACCGATCCGGACGTCACCAAGGGCTGAAACACGAAACCGCTTGGGGTATACTCGCATCACTCCCTGGGGTGCTTGCCAGTTGACCACGTCCCTGAGCCGATTCGCACTACCCTGGAGGCTGCACGTTGGGCTGGTGTGCATGTCCGCTAGACGGAAAGCCTTAAAGCCTACTGCATCTTCCACCTTGAACTTTCGGGTTCAAGGGCTAAGTCAGCAGCGGTTCATCCGGGGAGCCTGATTCCAGTCCGATGCCGGTTTAAATACCGGCATCGGCTTTTTTACGGGTACGCTTTACGTATCCGTCCTGTCGAAGCCTGAATCCATGACCGAATCTGCGCTGCTGCCCCGCCCGCAACTTCGACGCATGCTGCGCAAGGCCCGCCGCGCACTGACCCCCAGTCAGCAACGCCAGGCTGCTCGCGGGCTTTACAAGCAACTGGCTCAGCAGCCGTTGTTTCGCCGGGCCAAACACATCTCCCTCTACCTGCCCACCGACGGTGAAATCGACCCGCGCCTGTTGCTGCGCGCGGCGCAACGTCGGGGCAAGGCGACTTATCTACCGGTACTCAGTGCCTGGCCGCGGACCAAAATGGTGTTCCAGCGGATTCGTCCCGGTGAAAAACTCAAACCCAACCGCTTTCGTATTCTCGAACCCCGGCACAACCTCGCCCGCCAGCGCAAAGTCTGGGCGCTGGACCTGGTGCTGTTGCCATTGGTGGGATTTGACGACGTCGGCGGCCGCCTGGGAATGGGCGGCGGTTTCTATGATCGAAGCCTCGCCTACCTGGCGCGGCGAAAAAAATGGCGCAAGCCGACGCTGCTGGGCCTGGCCCATGAATGTCAGAAGGTAGAACGATTGGCTCAGGCGAGCTGGGATGTGCCGTTGCAAGGAACGGTTACCGACAAGGCGTGGTATTTCGCAGGCTAGACGCCACTGGAATCAGCGGCGTCCGAAAAACAGGCTCAGCGCTTGAAGGCCGATGGCTGTTGTTGCTGTGCGATTTCGATTGGCGCGTCAGTCTTGTTGTTCCACAGGCTTTGGGCATAGCCGGTGGTCACGACGCCGAGGCCGAACAAAATAACCAAAATCCATAGTAAATCCGGTTTGCGTTTCATCGATTGCCCCCCAAAGGCACATCAACACGATGACAGCAGCGGTTTCCGTTGTAGGTGTAGGCCGTGCAGCAGCGTCAAGCTTAGAAGGCCGGCATTTTGCGGCAACGTGAACTGACACGCAAACGCTGGCGTCAACCGACTGTCGGTTTGTCATAAAATTGCCCGACAACTTGCCCAATCACCTCGCAAGGAGCAAAAACCATGGCCTATTGGCTGATGAAATCCGAGCCCGATGAACTCTCGATCAAAGACCTGGCGAAGCTTGGCAAAGCGCGCTGGGATGGGGTTCGCAACTATCAGGCGCGTAACTTTTTGCGGACGATGGCGGTGGGCGACGAGTTTTTCTTCTATCACTCCAGCTGCCCGGAGCCCGGGATTGCCGGGATCGGAAAGATTATTCAAGCGGCGTATCCGGACCCAACGGCGCTGGAGCCGGAAAGTCATTACTACGATCCAAAGGCCACGCCAGAGAAAAACGCCTGGAGCGCGATTGATGTTGCGCATGTCGAGACGTTTTCCAAGGTGTTGAAGCTGGATTACTTGAAGCAGCAGACGGCGTTGGCCGAGATGCCATTGGTGCAGAAAGGCTCAAGGTTGTCGGTGATGCCGGTTACCGCCGAGCAATGGACAGCGGTGCTCGGCCTGCGCTAAACAAGCTGAACCGCCCGACGCTCTGGCCTGGATCGGTCAGACGTGACACCCCGTTGACGGATATCAAGTCGCCCCGCCGCTTGCCTGTCAGACTACGACGCTACAGACGCAGGATGCCGACATGTCGATTCACCGCCGCTCTTCACTTTTTTTCGCCTTTTTACTGGGGGCAGTGTTACTGGCCGCTGGGGGTTTTGGTTATTGGAAGTCGACCCTTAGCCGACTGCCCGAAGGGTTGTATGTCGGTAATGGCCGACTTGAAGCCACTGAAGTACAGATCGCCAGCAAAACAGCCGGCCGGCTGGCCGAAGTCCTGGTCGATGAAGGCGATAAGGTGACCAAGGGTCAACTGCTGGCACGCATGGACACCCGGACCCTCGAAGCCCAGCGCAACCAGGCCGAAGCCGAAGTGATACGCGCCCGGGAAAACCTCAATGCCGCCCAGGCCAATGTGCAACTGCGCCAGAGCGAGCAACGGCTTGCCCACCAAGAGCTCAGCCGTTCTCAGGAATTGTTCAAGCGCGGCTTCTCCAGTGGCCAGACCATCGATCAGCAACAATCTCGCTTCGAAACGAGCAACGCGGCCGTCACCGCGGCCCGTGCGCAGGTGTCCGCCGTCGGCGCCGCCATTGGCGCGGCGCAGGCACAAGTCGCTCAGCTGACCAACGAGATTGACGACAGCAGCCTGCGGGCGCCCATTGACGGGGTGATTCAGCTGCGCATGGCCGAACCCGGTGAAGTCCTCGGCGCCGGTGGGCGGGTGTTGTTGCTGATTGATCCGAACGATCAGTACATGAACCTCTATCTCGCCACATCCGTAGTGGGACGCCTGGCGGTCGGTGATGAAGCGCGGATCCTGCTGGACGCCCTGCCCGGCCAGCCGTTGCCGGCGAAAATCAGCTTCGTGGCAGCCAAATCGCAATTCACCCCCAAAGAAGTCGAGACCCGCGACGAACGTCAGAAACTGGTGTTTCGGGTCAAGCTGCGCCTGACCCAACCCAGCAGCGTGCCCCAGGCCAAACCGGGGATGCCCGGTAACGGCTACGTGCGCACCGCGCCCATTGGCTGGCCGGCCAATCTTCAATGACCGGCCTGGCGCTGCAAGCCACCGGCCTTCAGCACCGATACGGCCAACAGCAGGTGCTGACCGACATCACGTTCAGCCTGCCCGCCGGCACCCGGTGCGGCTTGATCGGTCCGGACGGCGCCGGGAAATCCAGCCTGCTGGGATTGATTGCCGGCGTGAAGACGCTGCAAGACGGCCAACTGGACGTGCTCAGCGGCTCGATCCAGGACCGGCGCCACCGTATCAGCCTCTATTCGCGAATTGCGTTCATGCCTCAAGGCCTGGGCGGCAACCTGTATCCCGAGCTTTCGATCAGCGAAAACATTCACTTCTTCGCCACTTTGTTCGGCCTGTCCGGAGCCGAATGCGATCAGCGCATGCAAAGTCTGTTGCTGGCCACCGACCTGCAGCGGTTTGCCGAGCGCCCGGCGGGCAAGTTATCGGGCGGCATGAAACAGAAGCTGGGCCTCTGTTGTGCGCTGATTCATGAACCCGACCTGTTGATCCTCGATGAACCGACCACCGGCGTCGATCCGCTGTCCCGGCGGCGCTTCTGGGAATTGATTGATGACGTCCGGCGTCAACGTCCGCAATTGACGCTGTTGGTTGCCACCGCGTACATGGAAGAGGCCGAGCAATTCGAACACTGCCTGATGCTCGATGGCGGCAAACTGATTGCCGCCGGCTTGACCCGCGACCTCGGGGCAGCGACCCCCAGCGGCAAGCTCGATGAGGCCTTTACTCACTTTCAGGGCGACAGCGGCCGTGACAACCAGCCGCTGGTGATCCCTGCCCGAACCAACGCCACGGCCGACATCGCCATCGAAGCCCATGACCTGACCCTGCGCTTCGGCGATTTCACGGCGGTGGACAAGGTCAGCTTCGCCATCGGCCGCGGCGAGATTTTCGGGTTTCTGGGCTCCAATGGCTGCGGCAAAACCACCACCATGAAAGTCCTCACCGGGCTGATCCCGGCCAGCGAAGGCCGCGCCACGCTGCTGGGCAATCCGGTGAACGCCAAGGATCTTGCCACCCGCAAACGCGTCGGCTTCATGTCCCAGAGTTTCTCGCTCTATGGCGAGCTCAGCGTGCGGCAGAATCTGGACTTGCACGCCCGACTGTTCGATTTGCCCAAGGCCGAGAGCGCACAACGCATCGATGAGCTGATCCAGCGCTTCAACCTGGGCAGCGTCGCTCATCAGCCGTCCGGAGCACTGCCACTGGGCCTGCGCCAACGCTTATCCCTGGCGGTGGCGGTGCTACATCGCCCCGAAGTGCTGATCCTCGACGAACCGACGTCCGGCGTCGACCCGGCCGCACGGGATGATTTCTGGCGGCTGCTGATCGAACTGTCTCGCGAACAGGGCGTGACAATTTTCCTCTCCACGCATTTCATGAACGAAGCCCAGCGCTGTGACCGCATCTCGCTGATGCACGCCGGCAAGGTCCTGGCCTGCGACACCCCGGCGGCTCTGCAACTGCAGTTCAAGGGCCAGACTCTGGAGGCGGCGTTCGTCACCTGCCTGGAGCAGGCCCAGGGCCCGATCGCAACGGCGGCGCCACCAACGCCCATCGACACGACGCTCGCCCCCGTCGCCCCGATGCAAGACAGCCGCTTCAGTTTTGGACGGTTGCGGGCGCTGGCGAGTCGTGAAGGCAAGGAGTTGCTGCGCGATAAAGTGCGCATGGCCTTTGCCCTGCTCGGGGCGATGTTCATGATGGTGATTTTCGGCTACGGCATTTCCCTGGATGTGGAAAAACTCGCCTTCGCGGTTTACGACCAGGACCAGACGCCACAAAGCCGGGCGTATCTGGAGGCTTTCCGCAGCTCCCGTTACTTCGACGAACAACCGCCCATCAGCGATCCGGCGCAATTGCATCGACGATTACAGCGCTCGGAAATCAAACTGGCGCTGGAAGTCCCGCCGGGATTCGGCCGGGACTTGTTCGCCGGTCGCCAACCCGCTGTCGCGGCCTGGCTCGATGGCGGCATGCCGTTTCGCGCCGAAACCAGCCGCAATTACGTGGAAGCGGTACACCAGGGCAACCTGTTGCAATTGGCCGAGCAGTCCAGCCCCGCACTGAACCGGCAAGCGGCAGCCCAACTGGAAACCCGCTTCCGCTACAACCAGGATGTCGTCAGCGTCAACGCCATCGGTCCCGGGGTGATGGCGCTGATCCTGGCGTTCATCCCGGCCATGCTGACGGCGCTGGGCATCGTGCGGGAGAAAGAACTGGGCTCGATCACCAACTTCTACGCCACACCGCTGACGCGACTGGAGTTCCTGCTAGGTAAGCAAGCGCCATATCTGGCCATCAGCTTGATCAACCTCGCCGTCCTGACGGCTATGAATCGCTGGCTGTTCGGCGTGCCTTTCAAGGGCAGCGGCCTGACCCTGGCCTTCGGCGGGCTGCTCTACGTGCTGGCGACCACCAGCATGGGCCTGTTGATTTCGGCGTTCACCCGAACCCAGATTGCCGCCATTCTCGGCACCATGATCATTACCAGTCTGCCGACCATTCAGTTCTCCGGCTTGATCGTGCCGCGCTCGTCACTCGATGGCGCGGCCGCTGTCATGGGGATGCTGTTCCCGGCGGGTTACTTCCTCGATATTGCCGTTGGCACGTTTACCAAGGCCCTGGATATCCGGCAGTTGTGGCCGCAATGCCTGGCACTGTTCGGGTTTTTCCTGGGGTTTACCGGCCTTAGCCTGGCCATGCTGAAAAAGCAGGAGGCCTGATGCACAAGCTTGCGCACATCCTGCGACTTGGCCTCAAGGAACTCACCAGCCTGCGACACGACAGCGTGTTGCTACTGTTCCTGTTCTATGCCTTCACCGTCGCGATCTACATGCCGGCCGCGGGCTCGGTGATTGGCGTGCACAACGCCAGCGTGGCCATGGTCGATGAAGATCACAGCCACCTGTCACGACAATTGGCGCAAGCCCTGCAGCCGCCGGAATTCCAGGCGCCGGTGTCGTTGCCCTATGAACAACTGGACGATGTGCTGGACAGCGGTCGATTCACCTTCGTCATCAATATTCCGGCCAATTTCCAGGCAGATCTGTTGGCTGGCCGCCAGC
Organism: Pseudomonas mandelii; assembly: GCF_900106065.1. Taxonomy (NCBI): domain Bacteria; kingdom Pseudomonadati; phylum Pseudomonadota; class Gammaproteobacteria; order Pseudomonadales; family Pseudomonadaceae; genus Pseudomonas; species Pseudomonas mandelii. The sequence goes on along the minus strand of NZ_LT629796.1, from coordinate 2,577,434 downwards.
CACCCGTGCAGGTCAACGTCGACGCCACAGCCATGAGCCAGGCGTTCATGGGGGCGGGCTACATCGGACGGATTTTCCAGCGCGAACTGCAGACCTACAGTGAACAAGGCGATGCAGCGAGCAAAGCCCCCGTGCTGCTGACCACCCGAGCGCTGTTCAATACCAATCTGGAGGGCGGCTGGTTCCTGGCGGTGATTCAAATCGTCAACAACATCACCATCCTCGCCATCATCCTGACCGGCACAGCGTTGTTGCGTGAACGCGAACACGGCACCCTCGACCATTTGCTGGTGCTGCCCCTCACGGCGCTTGAAATCATGCTGGCGAAAATCTGGAGCAACATGCTGGTGGTGGTGCTGTGCACCTGGATCTCGCTGGAGGTGATCGTCAAAGGTGCACTCGGCGTGCCGCTGGCCGGTTCCATGACCCTGTTCCTGATGGTGACGGCCGTTTATCTGTTCGCCAGCACAGCGCTGGGGATATTCCTTGCGACCCTCGCCCGCTCGACACCGCAATTCGGCCTGCTGGCGATTCCGGTGATCATCCCGATGTTACTGCTCTCCGGCGGCAGTACGCCGCTCGACAGCATGCCGCAATGGCTGCAATGGGTCATGCAGGGCTCGCCATCGACCCACTTCGTCAGCCTCAGCGCCGCGATACTGTTTCGCGACGCGGGGATCAATGTGGTGTGGCCGGACTTGCTGGCATTGAGCGCCATTGGCCTGCTGTTTTTTAGCGTGGCGCTGATGCGGTTTCGCAAGAGCCTGGCGTCCTGAATCGCGGGCAAGCCGGCGCCCACAGGGTTCTGCTCAGTTCCTGTGGGAGCGGGATTGCTCGTGAAGAGGCCGGCCCGGGCAGCGAGAGACTTACTGAATGATGAGGTTGTTGAACAACAAATCCTCAACCATCGGCTTGCCGGTCTCATCGTTCATCACTTGCTGAGTCTGCTTCAGGGCTTCCTGACGCAGCTTCTCCTTGGCTTCAACGTTGCTCATCGCTTCGGTCGTCTGCTGGGCAAACAACGCCACCAGCTGATTACGGATCAACGGCTCGTTGGCCTTCACTGCCTTGGTCGCCTCCTCACCGGTCACGCGCAATGCCACATCGGCCTTGTAGACCTTGAGCTTCGGCGTACCGTCCAGCCCATAGTTGCCCACGAACGGCGGGCTCAAGGTGATGTAATTGACCTTCGGAGCTTCACCTTCTTTGGCTTCTTCGGCCATCGCTGCCACAGGCAGAGACAGGGCCAGCAACAACATGATCCACGCTTTCACAATTCGCTCCTTATCCGGTTTGCGGCCTAGCATAACGACCCGCCGCTCAAGCACAAGCTTATGGCTGACTATCAGGGTCGGGCATGCTCGTTGACCCATCGACTCACACACCTACACTTATCGGCCATCACTCCCAAAGGAATAGCCCTGATGAAAGCCGTGCTGTGCAAAGCCTTCGGCCCTGCCGAATCGCTGGTGCTGGAAGACGTCGCCAGCCCTGTCGCGAAGAAGAATGAAATCCTGCTGGACGTGCATGCCGCCGGGGTGAATTTCCCGGACACGCTGATCATCGAGGGCAAATACCAATTCAAGCCGCCCTTCCCGTTTTCCCCGGGTGGCGAAGCGGCCGGTGTGGTCAGTGCAGTGGGCGAAAAAGTCAGCCACCTCAAGGTCGGTGACCGGGTCATGGCCCTGACCGGCTGGGGCAGTTTCGCCGAGCAGGTCGCCGTGCCGGGCTACAACGTGCTGCCGATTCCGCCCTCGATGGACTTCAACACCGCTGCCGCGTTCAGCATGACTTACGGCACCTCGATGCACGCACTCAAGCAACGGGCCAACCTGCAACCGGGTGAAACCCTGCTGGTGCTCGGCGCTTCCGGCGGTGTTGGCCTGGCCGCCGTGGAAATCGGCAAAGCCATGGGCGCCCGCGTGATCGCCGCCGCCAGCAGTGCCGAAAAACTTGCGGTGGCCAAGGCAGCCGGCGCCGATGAACTGATCAACTACAGCGAAACCAGCCTCAAGGACGAAATCAAACGCCTGACCGACGGCCAGGGTGCCGACGTGATTTACGACCCGGTCGGCGGCGATCTGTTCGACCAGGCCATCCGCGCCATCGCCTGGAATGGCCGCTTGCTGGTGGTCGGTTTCGCCAGCGGACGCATTCCAGAACTACCGGTGAACCTGGCGCTGCTCAAGGGCGCTGCCGTAGTCGGCGTGTTCTGGGGTTCGTTTGCCCAACGCCAGCCGCAGGACAACGCGGCGAACTTCCAGCAGTTATTTGGCTGGTTTGCCGAGGGCAAACTGAGGCCGTTGGTTTCGCAGGTGTATCCGCTGAGCAATGCGGCGCAGGCGATCAATGATCTTGGCCAGCGCAAGGCGGTCGGGAAAGTGGTGGTACAGGTTCGCTGAACCTTAAAAAGCGGGCCGGATTGTCCGGGCCGCTTTTTCAGGACGCTTGAAATGCCTCATCAACCGCCGCCCAGGACCATTCCCATAACGCCCTTCACTTATACCTGTGCGACATGTTCATAAAGGAACACGCAACTGCCCACATTTCCGCTGTTTGGTCGATGCGAACCGGTGCTATTTTCGGTAACGAAACTGTAACATTCGCATCCGCAGTCAAAACAAGAAATCTGGAGCTCTTGAATGTTTGCTTTCTTTCGTCCTGCCGCACATCAGGCTCCATTGCCTGAAGAAAAAATAGACGACACCTATAAACGCCTCCGCTGGCAGATCTTCGCCGGGATTTTCATCGGGTATGCGGGTTACTACCTGCTGCGCAAGAACTTCACCCTGGCGTTCCCCGATCTGATCGCCCAAGGCTATACGAAGGGTCAACTGGGTGTGGCCATGTCGGCGATTGCCATCGCCTACGGTCTGTCCAAGTTTTTGATGGGCATCGTGTCCGACCGCTCCAACCCGCGTTACTTCCTGCCCTTCGGCCTGGTGGTCTCCGCCGGGGTGATGTTCGTTTTCGGTTTCGCACCGTGGGCGACATCCAGCGTGACCATGATGTTCATCCTGTTGTTCATCAACGGCTGGGCGCAAGGCATGGGCTGGCCGCCAAGTGGCCGCACCATGGTGCACTGGTGGTCGCAGAAAGAACGTGGCCAAGTGGTGTCGATCTGGAACACCGCGCATAACGTCGGCGGTGGCTTGATCGGCCCGCTGGCGATTCTCGGCATGGGCTGGTTCAACGACTGGCACAGCAAGTTCTACGTCCCGGCCGCCGTGGCGCTGCTGGTTGCGGTCTTTGCGTTCATTGTGATGCGCGACACGCCGCAATCGACAGGCCTGCCGCCGATCGAGAAGTACAAGAACGATTACCCGGAAGGCTACGACGCCAGCCACGAAGAAGAATTCAGCGCCAAGGACATCTTCGTCAAATACGTGCTGCGCAACAAAATGCTCTGGTTCATTGCCCTGGCTAACGTCTTCGTCTACCTGCTGCGCTACGGCATCCTGGACTGGGCACCGACTTACCTCAAAGAGGTCAAGCACTTCGACTTCGACAAGAGTTCGTGGGCGTATTTCCTCTATGAGTGGGCAGGCATTCCGGGCACGTTGCTGTGCGGCTGGATGTCGGACAAGGTTTTCCGTGGCAACCGTGGCCTGACCGGCATGGTGTTCATGGCGTTGGTGACCGTTGCAACGATCGTGTACTGGCTGAATCCGCCGGGTAACCCGATGGTCGACATGATCTCGCTGTTCGCGATCGGCTTTCTGATCTACGGCCCGGTGATGCTGGTGGGCTTGCAAGCGCTGGAACTGGTACCGAAAAAGGCCGCCGGTACTGCCGCGGGCTTTACCGGTCTGTTCGGTTACTTGGGCGGGTCAGTCGCGGCCAGTGCGCTGATGGGCTACACCGTGGACTACTTCGGCTGGGATGGCGGCTTCATCCTGTTGGTAGCCGCCTGCTTGCTGGCAATGGCGTTCCTGGCGCCCACGCTGGGGCACAAGCAAATCGCCAGTCAGACCCGCGAAGAAGCGATCGCCTGATCGGCTTTTGATTGGCAGCGCTTGAGCCGCGCCTCCAGATTCCGGTCTGGCATGGCGTGGCTACGCAGGGCGTTGGCGGTCTGCTCGACATAATCGCGAGTGGTGCCGTAACGCCCGCAAGCGTTCTCGAACACATGGCTCAGCACATGATCCGGCAAGTTGCCGGCATAGCTGGGCAAGTGCCGCTCCAACACAAACCCCAAGGCCTGAACCTGGCTTCCGTCTTCGAGACGGCAGTTGAGCCAGTGTGGCCGATAAGACGGGAACGGCATTTCGCGCTGCCAAAGCGCATAAAGCGAGGCTTCCAGTTGTTCTTCGGGCAAACGGTAAGCGAAGCCGCTGCAAGAACCGCCGCGATCCAGGCCAAAGACCAGACCAGGGACTTCCGGCGTGCCGCGATGTTCGTGGGACCACAGGTATAACCCGCGATGGTAGCCATGCACTCGGCCGCGCACTCGCTCCACCGCCGCACATTCAGGGCGCCAGATCAGCGAACCATAAGCGAATAACCAGACGGGCCCGCCCTTGTGTCGAGCCATGGTCGACTGCATCGAGCTGAGTAATTGTTCGTGCGTAAGCTGCGGCCCCAGATCGAGCCGCGGAGGGTAAGCCAGATTCAAAAATGCAGATTCAATGGCGCTCATGGCGAATAGCGTTCAGCTCCCCGCGGATAAAGAATTACTAAATAGAACGCACCGCTGTAACAATAAGGCACATATGTTTTCAGGCAATTTAAGTGCCATGGCACAGTTCTTAAATAATTGCCTTGCTTGGATATAACCTACCGGCATTTATATAAAACTATAAATACCGATCGGCTATATGGGGAGTTATAACGATTAAAATCGCGGATCAAGATCGTGGCGCGTACGCAAAGACGTCGGCGCGCATCTGATGCGCATCCATCCCCGCTTCAACCAACGCATCCAGCGTGCCGTAGACCATGGCCGGTGAGCCGCTGGCATATACGTGCAGCGCTTTCAGATCAGGGAAGTCCTCACACACTGCCTCATGCAACATGCCGCAACGCCCCTGCCAGCCGCATTGATCGCTGACGACTTTATGCAGGAACAGATTGGGCAGTTTCAGCCACTCATCCCAATGTTCGATTTCATAAAAGTCTTCAGGCCGACGAACACCCCAATACAGATGCACCGGACGTTTAAAACCCGCGGCCCGGCAATGTTCGATCAGGCTGTGGATCTGGCCCATGCCGGTGCCAGCGGCAATCAGCACCAGCGGACCGTCCGGCAGTTCCGCCAGATGGGTATCGCCGAACGGCATCTCGATCCGCACCATCGGGTTGCGTTGCAGTTGTTCGATCAGGCTCAGCGCACTGCTTTCGCGCGCCAACACATGAATTTCCAGGTCGCGGCCGGAATGCGGTGCCGAGGCCAGGGAGAAGGCGGATTTCTCGCCGTTTTCACGTTCGATCATCAAATACTGGCCAGCGTGATAACGCGGTGGCTTGCCGGCTGGCGCCCGCAGATGCACGCGAAAGGTATCGCCGCCGACGTCCCTGCATTCAATGACCTGACACGAAAAGCTGCGCACCGGCAGTTCTCCCAGCGCGAGCACGCCATCCCACAGCACGATGCAGTCTTCCAGCGGCTCTGCTATGCAAGTGTAGAACTCGCCATGGTCACGCACACCGCCGTCCTGTTCGACCCGGCCTTCCACCAGCAACGCCGCGCACACGTGGCAATTGCCGTTACGACAGCTTTGCGGGCATTCATAGCCCAGGCGCCGCGCGCCATCGAGAATACGCTCGCCGGGCAGAATCTCTAGCACTGCTCCGGAAGGCTGCAAGGTTACACGCATCAATCTATTCCTAACTGATTCCAGATGGCATCGATCCGTTGGGTCACGGCGTCGTCCTTGACGATCACCCGGCCCCACTCGCGAGTGGTTTCGCCCGGCCATTTATGCGTGGCATCGAGCCCCATCTTCGAACCAAGGCCGGAGACCGGCGAGGCGAAGTCGAGGTAGTCGATCGGCGTGTTGTCGATCATCACCGTGTCGCGCTTGGGGTCCATGCGCGTGGTGATGGCCCAGATCACGTCGTTCCAGTCTCGCGCATTGATATCGTCGTCTGTGACGATAACGAACTTGGTGTACATGAACTGTCGCAAAAACGACCAGACACCGAGCATTACCCGCTTGGCGTGGCCCGGATACGACTTCTTCATGGTCACGATGGCCATGCGGTACGAGCAACCTTCCGGCGGCAAGTAGAAGTCGGTGATTTCCGGGAACTGCTTCTGCAGGATCGGCACGAACACTTCGTTCAGCGCCACGCCGAGAATCGCCGGTTCATCCGGCGGACGGCCGGTGTAGGTGCTGTGGTAGATCGGTTTGATCCGATGGGTAATGCGCTCGACGGTGAACACCGGAAAGCTGTCGACTTCGTTGTAGTAGCCAGTGTGGTCGCCGTAAGGGCCTTCGTCGGCCATCTCGCCCGGATGGATCACGCCTTCAAGGATGATCTCGGCGGTGGCCGGCACTTGCAGGTCGTTGCCGCGGCACTTCACCAGTTCGGTGCGGTTGCCGCGCAGCAGACCGGCGAAGGCGTATTCGGAGAGGCTGTCCGGTACCGGCGTCACGGCGCCAAGGATGGTCGCCGGGTCAGCGCCCAGGGCCACGGAGACCGGGAACGGCTGGCCGGGATGCTTTTCGCACCACTCACGGTAATCCAGCGCGCCGCCCCGGTGGCTCAGCCAGCGCATGATGACCTTGTTGCGGCCAATCACTTGCTGACGGTAGATACCGAGGTTCTGGCGGTCTTTGTTCGGACCTTTGGTGACGGTCAGGCCCCAGGTGATCAGCGGGCCGACGTCGCCGGGCCAGCAGGTCTGCACCGGCAGCATCGCCAGATCGACGTCGTCGCCTTCGATGACCACTTCCTGGCACACCGCGTCTTTCACGACTTTCGGCGCCATCGCAATGATCTTGCGGAAGATCGGCAGCTTGGACCAGGCGTCTTTCAAGCCCTTCGGCGGCTCGGGCTCTTTGAGGAAGGCCAGCAGCTTGCCGATCTCGCGCAGCTCGCTGACCGCCTCGGCGCCCATGCCCATCGCCACCCGCTCGGGGGTGCCGAACAGGTTGCCGAGCACCGGAATGTCGTAGCCGGTCGGGTTTTCGAACAGCAGCGCCGGGCCTTTTGCCCGAAGCGTGCGATCACAGACTTCTGTCATCTCCAGCACTGGAGAGACGGGGATCTGGATGCGTTTCAACTCTCCGCGCTGCTCAAGCTGCTGCACGAAATCCCGAAGATCCTTGAATTTCATTGACGATGGCACCCCTAAAATAGGCGTACATCCTACCTGCTCTGCCGCCCGCTGGCAGCTTATCGCTGCTTACTTGGCCGCATTTGCGTTGCCATTGCCCAGTGTCGTGCGGGCTTGCAAGCGCTTGAACAGCGGCTCAAGCACCGGCGCGATAAAGCGCGCACCGACTTCCGACAGGTGATTGTCGTCGGTATACAGCGAATGACCGTCGAGTTCGGCGCGGCACAGGCCCGCGTGATCGCACAGCAATGGCGCCGGATCAACCACGGTCACGCCGGGGTTCTCCGCCGCTATCTGCGCGAACAGTTGGCTGATGAACGCCTGGCGCTTGAAGTGCTCAGCCACTGCTAATCCGACGTCATCGGTCGGACGATGCAGCATGGCCAGGCGGCTGAGGCGGTAAGGCGGGCTGAAGGGTTGCAACGGCGCTTCCTTGATCAGCCAGACGCGATGCCCGCCATTGCGCAATTGCCGGATGGTCGCCTGTAACCCTTCCGCCAGTTGCTGCTCGGCATTGGCCCTTTCATAACGACCATGGGCATCTTTCAGTGCATGCCCGAGATCGCCTTTCGCATCACCATAGAGATACAGGCTCCAGCGCGCGACAAGCACCACATCGCCCACCGACTGCGGCTTCAACTCCTGCTCGACCCGGCGATTGAAACGGGCGCACCGTTGATCGTGCTCAAGCCCTTCCACCGGGAGGCAGCCCGTTGAACTGGCGAGAATCACGCTGACGCCATGCTTCTGCGCCCCCTCATCGAATACCGGAATCAGCGCGGTGGCGTGACTGTCGCCCCAGACCAGCAGCCGTGACGACAACGCCGGCGCCCCGTAGTGACAGAAGAGCTTGTCGTCAGGGGTTTTGTCGTCGGCCAGGCAGCGCATCAGTTCCGGTCGCCATTCCTTCGCCTTGGCGTACTGCAACGCTTGATCGGACAGGCGCGAAGGCAAGCCATGGGTCCAGCGCAACGTTTGCCCGGCCAGCCCCAGCACCAGTACACCGACGCCCGCCGCCAGCAGCATCTGCCGACGCCCCGCCAGCAGCCGTCGTTCACGGAACGGCGTCTCGACAAATTTCCACGACAAGTAGCCCAGCACCAGGGTGAGCAGAATCAAGCCGGCAATATCAAACGGGCCGGGCTCCTCGACACTGGCGTAACTGGCGAAGACAAACACCGGCCAATGCCACAGGTACCAGGAATAGGAAATCAGCCCGACGCCGACCAGTACGCGACTGGCCAGCAGCCCACCCACCAGGGTCTGCCGGTGTCCGTTGGCCCAGATCAGTGCAACCACGCCCAAGGTCGGCAACAACGCCGCGACACCGGGAAATGGCGTGCTTTTGTCGTAACCCACTATCGCCAGCAGAATCAACCCGAACCCAGCCAGGCTGACCACTTGAGCCCCGGCGGTGGTCAGGCGCCATTGGCTTCTGGGCGCCACGGCCAGCATGGCGCCGGCCAACAACTCCCAGGCGCGCATCGGCAACAGGAAAAACGCTTTCTCAGGGTGATGCGCAACGGCCCACACACTGAGCCCGAAAGACACCAGCAATACGGCGAACAGCGCCAGACGCCAGGCTTTCAGGCGACTCGACAACAGCGTCAGCAACAGCGGGAAAACGATATAGAACTGCTCTTCAACCGCCAGCGACCAGGTATGCAGCAACGGCTTGAGGTCGGAAGCAACGTCAAAGTAGCCGTCCTGACGCATGAACAGGATGTTGGAGACAAACATCACCTGGTAACGCACAGAGCGCCCCAGTTCTTCATAGTCCTTAGGCGCTAACAGAAACCAGCCCACCGCCAGCACGGCAATGATCATGGCAAACAGCGCGGGGAGGATTCGCCGGGCACGGCGGGCCCAGAAGTCGACAAAGCTGAAACGCCCGACCTGACGCTGGTTCCAGATGATCGAGGTGATCAGGTAGCCGGAAATCACAAAGAAGATGTCCACGCCGACGAACCCGCCGGTAAACCCTGGAACGCCAAAATGGAACAGCACCACGGCAATCACGGCGATTGCGCGTAAACCGTCGATATCCCTTCGATAAGCAAGCGTGCTCATAAACAGTAAGGCCAGTCAGTTGATTGTTTTTACGATCGTTTTTTTGTTTTCTAACTGACCGGAGTTAATCACAAACCTCCCATTTTTCTGGCAAAAAAAATGGCGCCCCGAAGGACGCCATTTTAAGCGGATGTAAAAACCGCCTTACTTGCGCTTCATCGACAAGAAGAACTCGTCGTTGGTCTTGGTCGTTTTCAGCTTGTCGACCAGGAACTCGATGGCCGCAATTTCGTCCATCGGGTGCAGCAGCTTGCGCAGAATCCACATGCGCTGCAACTCGTCGTCGGCCGTCAGCAACTCTTCGCGGCGGGTGCCGGAACGGTTGATATTGATGGCCGGGAAGACGCGTTTTTCAGCGATACGACGGTCCAGAGGCAGTTCCATGTTGCCGGTGCCTTTGAATTCTTCGTAGATCACTTCGTCCATCTTCGAGCCGGTTTCAACCAGCGCGGTGGCGATGATAGTCAGCGAACCGCCTTCCTCGATGTTCCGCGCGGCGCCGAAGAAACGTTTCGGTTTCTCCAGTGCGTGGGCATCGACACCACCGGTGAGTACTTTGCCGGAGCTCGGGATCACGGTGTTGTAGGCACGAGCCAGACGGGTGATGGAATCGAGCAGGATCACCACGTCTTTCTTGTGTTCGACCAGGCGCTTGGCCTTCTCGATCACCATTTCTGCAACCTGCACGTGGCGGGTTGGCGGCTCATCGAACGTCGAGGCAACCACTTCGCCGCGCACGGTGCGCTGCATTTCGGTCACTTCTTCCGGACGTTCATCGATCAGCAATACGATCAGGTGAACTTCAGGGTTGTTACGAGCGATGTTGGCGGCGATGTTCTGCAGCATGATCGTTTTACCGGCTTTCGGCGGTGCAACGATCAGACCGCGCTGGCCTTTGCCGATCGGGGCGCACAGGTCGATGACACGACCGGTCAAGTCTTCGGTGGAACCGTTGCCGGCTTCCATCTTCATGCGCACGGTCGGGAACAGCGGGGTCAGGTTCTCGAAGAGAATCTTGTTTTTCGCGTTCTCGGGCCGATCGTAGTTGATCGTGTCGACCTTGAGCAGCGCGAAATAACGCTCGCCTTCCTTCGGAGGGCGGATCTTGCCAACGATGGTGTCACCGGTGCGCAAGTTGAAGCGACGGATCTGGCTCGGCGAGACGTAGATATCGTCTGGGCCGGCGAGATAGGAAGCGTCAGCGGAGCGCAGGAAGCCGAAGCCGTCCTGGAGAATCTCCAGCACGCCATCACCGGAGATTTCCTCGCCGCTTTTCGCGTGCTTTTTGAGCAGGGAGAAAATCACGTCCTGCTTGCGCGAACGGGCCATATTTTCTATGCCCATCTGTTCGGCCAATTCGAGCAGTTCGGTAATCGGCTTTTGCTTGAGTTCAGTCAGATTCATATAGGAATGACGTAATCATTTATGGAGGGGGGGAAATTAAGCTTTTGGCTTAATGAGGCCGCGCCGCAGAGAAGGCGACAGGATCGCGTACTTATTCGAAAAGGAGTGCGTCGGCGACGGCTAGCAGGGGGCAATGGAGAAACCAGTGCGGGGCCGAATGTACCACCTGAGTTTCGGAGCGTCTAGCCCTCAATAACGAAAAGGCCCCGCAATATGCGGGGCCTTTTCCTGACGCTTTATAACAACGCTTAAATGTTGGCGTCGAGGAAGGCCGCCAGTTGCGACTTCGACAGTGCGCCGACCTTGGTCGCTTCAACGTTGCCGTTCTTGAACAGCATCAGAGTCGGGATACCACGCACGCCATGCTTGGCCGGGGTTTCCTGGTTCTCGTCGATGTTCAGCTTGGCAACGGTCAGTTTGCCTTTGTAGGTTTCAGCAATTTCGTCCAGGACAGGAGCGATCATTTTGCAAGGGCCGCACCATTCAGCCCAGTAGTCGACCAGTACAGCGCCTTCGGCCTTGAGGACGTCGACGTCGAAGCTAGCGTCGGTGACGTGTTTGATAAGATCGCTGCTCATGGAAGTCTCCAGGTTGTAAGCAAAAAAACGTGGCCCATCATAGCCGCCCTTCCCTCGTTCAGGAAGGTGCAGTTGATTGAGTCTCGCTATGGTGGCGCATGACTTTGGGTATAGCTCAAGTCACGGGGTGGCGGGAGCGACGAAGGCAATTCCGGTACGCAGGGCTGCATTGCGTACATGTTCCTGCATGGCTTTCTGCGCCGCGCCGGACGAACGCCGGGCTAGCGCACGGAGGATTTTGCGGTGTTCCTGCCAGGTTTCCATGGCGCGTTCGGCCCGGATGAACGGTAGCTTCTGGCTCTCCAAAAAGATGTCGGCGCTGGCCGTGAGGATGCTCAGCATTGCCTGATTACCGCTGGCCAGCAGGATGCGTCGGTGAAAATCGAAATCCAGTCGTGCCGCCGCCTCGAAGTCGCCTGCCTTCAATTCGTTGCGCATGGCGGCCACGTTGTCTTCCAGCGTATCGAGCTCGTGGGTGCTCAGGGTCACCGCGGCCAAACCGGCGGCAAAACCTTCCAGGGCATAACGCAACTGGAAAATATCCAACGGCGATGCCTGGGCTGCGAAGGGCCAGCTCAGTGCCGCATCGCCGCGCGGCAAATCCACCGGCGACTGCACGAATACGCCCTTGCCCGGCTGGATGCTGATCACGCCCAACGCACTCAACGACGACAGCGCCTCACGCAGGGACGCCCGACTCACCCCCAATTGCACCGCCAGATCTCGCTGCGAAGGCAAGGCATCGCCCGGCGCGAAACCCTGTTCGGTGATCAGTTTACGGATGGCTTGCAGCGCCACTTCAGGTACGGCTCTGGAAATCGAATTCATGGTTTTTTCAGACGAACCAGGACAATGAGCGGCTAGTTGTAAAGCTATTCGCAGCCCTCGGCAAGTCGTGCCCCATGGGGGTTCGGCACGTTTCACGGATGCGCCATGAGGGTGCGAAACGCCCATTCACTGTTCAGACCAGTAAGACCGAAAGAATCCAGTAAAACCGTGGCCTGCGGCCCCCAAATCCGCTTCTTGGCATGGCCCGTGCTCTGTCGATCCGCAGAATTCATTCCTCGTCGATTCGGAGATTCGCCATGACCCTGCGTTACAGCGCCCTTCTCACTGCCCTGTTTGCCAGCCTGATGTTGTGCCAGGCACCCGCTCACGCCGACGGCCTGGAGGATGTAGTCAAACGCGGCGTCCTCAAGGTCGCCGTGCCTCAGGACTTTCCGCCGTTCGGCTCGGTCGGCCCGGACATGAAACCCCGAGGCCTCGACATCGACACCGCCAAACTGCTGGCCGAGCAACTCAAGGTCAAACTTGAACTGACCCCGGTCAACAGCACCAACCGCATTCCATTCCTGACCACCGGCAAGGTCGACCTGGTGATCTCCAGCCTGGGCAAGAACCCCGAGCGCGAGAAAGTCATCGACTTCTCCAGCGCCTATGCGCCGTTCTACCTCGCCGTGTTCGGTCCGCCAGATGCCGACATCAAAGGCCTGGACGACCTCAAGGGTAAAACCGTCAGCGTCACCCGGGGCGCCATCGAAGACATCGAGCTGACCAAAGTCGCTCCCGAAGGTGTGACCATCAAACGCTTCGAAGACAACAACTCGACCATTGCCGCCTACATCGCCGGGCAAGTCGACCTCATCGCCAGCGGCAACGTGGTGATGGTCGCGATCAGCGAGAAGAACCCTAAACGCATTCCAGCGTTGAAAGTGAAGCTCAAGGACTCGCCGGTCTATGTCGGCGTGAACAAGAACGAGCCGGCGCTGTTGGGCAAGGTCAATCAGATCCTCGCCACCGCCAAAACCGACGGCGCACTGGAGAAAAACTCCCAGACCTGGCTGAAAGAGCCATTGCCGGCCGACCTCTGATCGTCGCTCGGGAGATTTGATATGGCCTATCAGTTCGACTTTCTGCCGGTGGTGCAAAACACCGATCTGCTACTGCGCGGCGCCTTGTTCACCCTTGAACTGACGGCCATCGGCGCAGTGCTGGGTGTGGGGTTGGGCATCGTCGGGGCGCTGGTGCGGGCGTGGAACATTCGCCCGTTCTCGGCGATCTTCGGGGTCTACGTCGAGTTGATCCGCAATACGCCGTTTCTGGTGCAGCTGTTTTTCATTTTCTTCGGCTTGCCGTCGCTGGGAGTACAGATTTCCGAATGGCAGGCGGCGGTGCTGGCGATGGTGATCAACCTCGGTGCCTACTCGACCGAAATCATCCGCGCCGGTATCCAGGCGATCCCCCGAGGACAGCTGGAAGCCGCAGCGGCCTTGGCGATGAGTCGATTCGAAGCGTTCCGCCACGTGGTGCTGCTGCCAGCGCTGGGCAAGGTCTGGCCGGCCCTGAGCAGCCAGATCATCATCGTCATGCTCGGCTCGGCGGTCTGTTCGCAAATCGCCACCGAAGAACTGAGCTTTGCCGCCAACTTCATTCAGTCGCGCAACTTCCGCGCCTTTGAAACCTATGCCCTGACCACGCTGCTGTACCTGTGCATGGCGCTGCTGATCCGCCAACTGCTGAACTGGATCGGCCGCCGCTATATCTCGAGGAGCAGCCAATGAGCGATTTCACCTTCTGGGACATCGTGCGCAACCTGCTCACCGGCCTGCAGTGGACCCTGGCGTTATCGCTGGTGGCGTTTATCGGCGGCGGGCTGATCGGCTTGCTGATCATGGTCATGCGCATCTCGAAAAAGCCTCTGCCGCGTAACATTGCCCGCACTTACATCGAGCTGTTCCAGGGTACGCCGCTGTTGATGCAGCTGTTTCTGGTGTTTTTCGGCGTGGCGCTGGCCGGTGTGGAGATTTCGCCGTGGATGGCGGCGGCGCTCGCCCTGACGCTGTTTACCAGCGCCTATCTGGCGGAGATCTGGCGCGGCTGCGTCGATTCGATTCCCAATGGTCAGTGGGAAGCCTCGTCAAGCCTGGCGCTCAACCCGCTGGAGCAACTGCGCTACGTGATTCTGCCGCAAGCGCTGCGGATCGCCGTGGCACCCACCGTGGGCTTCTCGGTGCAAGTGGTCAAAGGCACCGCCGTGACCTCGATCATCGGTTTCACCGAACTGACCAAGACCGGCGGCATGCTCGCCAACGCGACATTCGAACCCTTCATGGTCTATGGCCTCGTCGCCCTCGGCTACTTCCTGCTTTGCTACCCCTTGTCCCTCAGTGCGCGCTACCTGGAAAGGAGACTGCATGCCTCTGCTTAGAATTTCCGCCCTGCATAAATATTACGGCGACCACCATGTGCTCAAAGGCATCGACCTGAGCGTCGAGGAGGGCCAGGTGGTGGCGATCATCGGCCGCAGCGGCTCGGGCAAATCCACCTTGCTGCGCACCCTCAACGGCCTGGAGTCGATCAACGACGGCGTAATTGAGGTCGACGGCGAATACCTCGATGCCGCTCGCGCCGATTTGCGCACCTTGCGGCAGAAAGTCGGGATGGTGTTCCAGCAGTTCAACCTGTTCCCGCACCTGACCGTGGGCGAGAACGTGATGCTCGCGCCGCAAGTGGTGCAGAAAGTGCCGAAGGCCAAAGCGGTCGAGCTGGCGCGGGAGATGCTGGAGCGGGTCGGGCTGGGCGAGAAGTTTGATGCCTTCCCGGACCGGCTGTCGGGCGGGCAGCAGCAGCGCGTAGCGATTGCCCGGGCGTTGGCAATGTCTCCCAAAGTCTTGCTGTGCGACGAAATCACGTCAGCGCTGGACCCGGAATTGGTCAATGAAGTGCTGAGCGTGGTGCGGCAACTGGCCAAGGAAGGCATGACACTGATCATGGTCACCCATGAAATGCGCTTTGCCCGGGAGGTTGGGGATAAGTTGGTGTTCATGCATCAGGGCAAGGTGCATGAGGTGGGGGATCCGAAGATTCTGTTTGCGAACCCGCAGACGGCGGAGCTGGCGAACTTCATCGGCACAGTTGAAGCAGCAGGCTAACCCTTTTGTGGCGAGGGAGCTTGCTCCCGCTGGGCTGCGCAGCGGCCCTAAAAATTATCACCTCGTTTTCACTGGATCGCATGTGCAGGTTTTGCGACTGCTGCGCAGTCGAGCGGGAGCAAGCTCCCTCGCCACAGGAACTCATGCCGTCCGTGCTCTGGATCAAGGCTTTGAACGCTGCGCGTTGGCGGCAGCGTTTGATCGTGGCAGGATGTCGAGGTTATCGACCGAGACCCCATGACCATGCCGCAATCCCAAGCCAAGAATCTGTCCCTGATCGCCGCAATCGACCTGGGCTCCAACAGCTTTCACATGGTCGTGGCCAAGGCCCAGAACGGCGAAATCCGTATTCTCGAGCGCCTCGGGGAGAAAGTTCAGCTGGCCGCCGGCATCGACGAAGAGCGTCAGCTCAACGAAGAATCCATGCAGCGCGGGCTCGATTGCCTGAAGCGTTTTGCCCAACTGATCAACGGTATGCCGCCCGGTGCCGTGCGGATCGTCGGCACCAACGCCCTGCGTGAAGCCCGCAACCGCGGTGAATTCATCCGCCGCGCCGAAGAAATCCTCGGCCACTCGGTGGAAGTCATCTCCGGCCGTGAAGAAGCGCGCCTGATCTACCTCGGCGTGTCCCACACCCTCGCCGACACCCCGGGCAAACGCCTGGTGGCCGACATTGGCGGCGGCAGTACCGAATTCATTATCGGCCAGCGCTTCGAACCGCTGCTGCGCGAAAGCCTGCAGATGGGCTGCGTCAGTTATACTCAGCGTTATTTCAAGGATGGCAAGATCACCCCGGCCCGCTACGCCCAGGCGTACACCGCAGCGCGGCTGGAGATCATGAGCATCGAACACGCGCTGCATCGCCTGACCTGGGATGAAGCCATCGGCTCCTCGGGCACCATCCGCGCCATTGGCCTGGCGCTGAAGGCGGGCGGTCATGGCACGGGCGAGGTCAACGCCGAAGGCCTGGCCTGGCTCAAGCGCAAACTGATGAAGCTGGGCGATGTCGAGAAAATCGACTTCGAAGGCATCAAGCCTGACCGCCGCGCGATTTTCCCCGCCGGCCTGGCGATTCTCGAAGCGATCTTCGACGCCCTAGAACTGCAACGCATGGACCACTGTGAAGGCGCCCTGCGCGAAGGCGTGCTCTATGACCTGCTGGGCCGTCATCACCATGAAGACGTCCGTGAGCGCACGCTCAGCTCGTTGATGGAGCGTTATCACGTCGATCTGGAACAAGCGGCGCGGGTCGAGCGCAAAGCCCTGCATGCCTTCGATCAGGTGGCCAAGGATTGGGAACTGGATGACGGCGTCTGGCGCGAACTGCTCGGCTGGGCGGCCAAGGTCCATGAAGTGGGCCTGGACATCGCTCATTATCAATACCACAAGCACGGCGCCTACCTGATCGAGCACTCGGACCTGGCCGGGTTCTCCCGTGAAGACCAACTGATGCTCGCGTTGTTGGTGCGCGGTCACCGACGCAACATTCCCCGGGACCGGTTTGCCGATTTCGGCGAGGACGGGATCAAGCTGATTCGTCTGTGCGTGCTGCTGCGCTTTGCGATCCTGTTCCATCACATCCGTGGCACCCAGGAAATGCCGCAGGTCGTCTTGCACGCCAAACGCGACAGCCTCGATGTGTTGTTCCCTGAAAACTGGCTGGACGAAAACCAACTGACCCAGGCCGACTTCGCCCTTGAGGCTGAATGGCTGACGCGGGTCAGCTTCACGCTGAACGTGCGCTAAAAACCGCAGCGAACACATTCCCTGTGGCGAGGGAGCTTGTCTAGTCCTGAAATAGGTTTACACCTGTTTCACCCTAACGCCCGATGCACCGCATCGGGCGTTTTGTATTTCAAAGACAGGTGCGGTCGCTCGCCGTTGTAGATCGATACCGACTCACTCACCATCTTCTTCGCTTGCGTCAAATCCTGCGGCCGCTGAAGCATAAGCTCTGTCTTCAGTATCCCGTTGACCCTCTCTGCCAAGGCATTTTGGTAGCAGTCATAGCCATCCGTCATTGAACATCGAATGCCGTATTTCGCGTGCAACGCTTGGTACATCCCCGAGCAATATTGGATACCTCTATCTGAGTGGTGCACCAACGGCTGCTCTGTCCGACGGTGCTCTACCGCCCAGCTCAGCGCGTGTGCTACCGACTCGGCATAAAGGCTTTCATGGACGTGATAGCCCACGATCTTTCGCGAAAAAGCATCCGTCACAAGGCTCAGATAAGCCACACCTTCCTGAGTTGGCAAATAGGTTATGTCAGCCACCCAGACTTGTTCCGGGCCGCAGGGAACAACCTGATCAGGACCTGGTTTGAGCAGGTTCGGGTGGCGGTGAAAGCGATGATGACTATTGGTCGTCTTGTGATACGCCCGCTTGCGAGCCACCAATAAACGCCGTTCACGCAGAATCGAAAACAGCCGATCTCGCCCCACTTGCAGCTCAAGTTGAGGCTGGCATTGCAGCAAGTAATACAGCTTTCGGGTGCCCAGCCGCGGCTGCCGCAGGCGCTTTTGTTGAACGAAATCGGCAACTTTCTGATCCAGAACCAGACGAGCTGCATCGGCGCGATTGCGTTTGTAGTAAGCCTGGCGGCTTATCCCCATGAACTGGCAAGCCCTGCTGATGCTCAGGTTTTGGATTCGTTTTTGCGCGAGGACTTGCCGGGACGCTTTTTTACGACAGAGAGACCGTAGTCATTTTTCAAGACATCCAAGACCGCCTCGAAAAACTGCGCTTTCTGATTGGACAGCGCCAACTGTTCTTCAAGCTCTTTGATGCGTTGTTCTGGCGTTAATGGTCGGTTTTTGTCGGGCATAGACCCCATCCTCGGCGAGCCAATGTATGTGCCTGGGCTCCAATCCTGCCGACCGTGCTTGCGTAACCACGTCAGAACGGTCGTTTTGCCTTGAATCCCGTAGCGCTCCTGAGCCTCTTTATAGCTCAGCTCGCCTTTTTCGACCTGATCGACTACCGACAATTTAAAGGTCAGCGTGTAGTCTCGCTGACTACGCCTTTTTGCTGATTCCATTACGTCCTCCTGAAAAACAGATCAGAAGGTGTAAACCTTATTCAGGACGGGACAGCTGAAACCAAAAAGGGCGATCCATGTGGATCGCCCTTTTTTTGCCCAACCGAATCTGCGTCAGCGAACGGCGAGAATCGGGCTGCCCAGTCGCTCCAGCAAGGTCGCCTGCGCGCTGCGCGGGTTCTGGTTGCCGGTCGGCGTGTTGCGGATGTAGCGACCGTCCGCCTGCAGGCTCCAGCTGTGGGTGTTGTCGGTCAGATAAAGCTCCAGCTCTTTCTTGACCCTCATGATCAGCTTCTTGCCCTCGACCGGGAAGCAAGTCTCTACGCGCTTGTCGAGGTTGCGCTCCATCCAGTCGGCGCTGGACAGGAACATCTGCTCTTCACCGCCATTGAGGAAGTAGAACACCCGGGTGTGCTCCAGGAAACGCCCGATGATCGAGCGCACATGGATGTTGTGCGACACCCCGGCGATACCCGGACGCAGGCAGCACATGCCGCGCACCACCAGATCGATACGCACCCCGGACTGACTGGCCTTGTACAGCGCGCGGATGATCTTCGGATCGGTCAGCGAGTTGAATTTGGCGATGATGTGCGCCGGTTTGCCATCGAGGGCGAACTGGGTTTCCCGGGCAATCATGTCGAGCATGCCCTTCTTCAACGTGAATGGCGCGTGCAGCAGCTTCTTCATGCGCAGGGTTTTCCCCATGCCGATAAGCTGGCTGAACAGTTTGCCGACGTCTTCGCACAAGGCGTCGTCCGAGGTCAGCAAGCTGTAGTCGGTGTACAGACGGGCGTTGGCCGCGTGGTAGTTGCCGGTACCCAAGTGGGCGTAACGCACGATCTCGCCGGCTTCGCGACGCAGAATCAGCATCATCTTGGCGTGGGTCTTGAAGCCCACCACGCCGTAAATCACCACCGCACCGGCCGCTTGCAGACGGCTGGCCAGTTGCAGGTTGGACTCTTCGTCGAAGCGCGCACGCAACTCGATTACCGCGGTGACTTCCTTGCCGTTACGCGCGGCATCCACCAGCGCATCGACAATTTCCGAGTTGGCGCCGGAGCGGTACAGAGTCTGGCGGACCGCCAATACATGCGGGTCCTTCGCGGCCTGGCGCAGCAGGTCGACCACGGGAGTGAAGGACTCGAACGGGTGCAGCAGCAGGATGTCCTGCTTGCTGATCACGCTGAAGATGTTCTCGCTGTTCTGCAGCAGTTTCGGGATCTGCGGGGTGAACGGCGTGTATTGCAGCGCTCGCTGACTGTCCAGGCCGGTGATGCTGAACAGGCGGGTCAGGTTGACCGGACCGTTGACCTGATACAGCTCGGTCTCGTGCAGGTTGAACTGCTTGAGCAAGTAGTCGGACAGGTGTTTCGGGCACGTGTCGGCCACTTCCAGGCGCACCGCGTCACCGTAGCGACGGGAGAACAGCTCGCCGCGCAGGGCGCGGGCCAGGTCTTCCACGTCTTCGGTATCGACCGCGAGGTCAGCGTTTCGGGTCAGGCGGAACTGGTAGCAGCCCTTGACCTTCATGCCCTGGAACAGGTCATCGGCGTGCGCGTGGATCATCGACGACAGGAATACATAGTTGTCGCCCGAGCCGCCCACTTCTTCCGGCAACTTGATCACGCGCGGCAGCAAGCGTGGCGCGGGGATGATCGCCAGACCGGAATCGCGACCGAAGGCGTCGATGCCTTCGAGCTCGACGATGAAGTTCAGGCTCTTGTTCACCAGCAACGGGAACGGGTGCGTCGGGTCGAGGCCGATCGGGGTGATGATCGGCGCAATCTCGTCGCGGAAATAGCGGCGCACCCAGGTCTTGATCTTGGTGGTCCAGTGACGCCGACGGATGAAGCGGACCTGATGTTTTTCCAGTTCCGGCAACAAAATGTCATTGAGGATCGCGTACTGACGGTCGACGTGACCGTGTACCAGCTCGCTGATGCGGGCCAGGGCCTGATGCGGTTGCAGACCATCGGCACCGGCCTGCTCACGGGCGAAGGTGATCTGCTTCTTCAGGCCAGCCACGCGAATCTCGAAGAACTCGTCCAGGTTGCTGGAGAAGATCAGCAGGAACTTCAGCCGCTCCAGCAACGGGTAGGACTCATCCAGCGCCTGTTCCAGCACGCGGATGTTGAACTGCAGTTGCGAGAGCTCGCGATGGATATACAGGCTGCTGTCATCCAGACCGGGAATGGCAATCGCTGGCGCCGCTGTTGCGGTTTCGGTCACCGCCGCGGGTGGAGCGGGTTCCAGCTCCGGCGGCGTCTCGGCGATTTGCTCGACCACGGGTTGAGCTTCTTTTACGGCAACTTCAGTGAGTCCTTCGGTATTCATGGAATGTTCCTGGGAGGGCTATTTCTGCTCTCGTAACAATTGAGCGGCGCGCACGGCAAAGTAAGTCAGGATGCCATCAGCCCCTGCACGTTTGAAAGCGGTCAGGGATTCGAGGATAACCCCTTCGCTCAACCAGCCATTCTGGATGGCCGCCATGTGCATGGCGTATTCACCGCTGACCTGATAAACAAAGGTCGGCACTTTAAATTCTTCTTTGACCCGGTAAAGGATGTCCAGATACGGCATGCCTGGCTTGACCATGACCATGTCCGCGCCTTCTGACAAGTCCGCCGCCACTTCGTGCAGGGCTTCGTTGCTGTTGGCCGGGTCCATCTGATAGGAGGCCTTGTTGGCCTTGCCCAGGTTCAGCGCCGAACCCACCGCGTCGCGGAACGGGCCGTAATAGGCGCTCGCGTACTTGGCAGAGTAAGCCATGATCCGCACGTTGACGTGATCGGCCAGCTCCAGCGCTTCGCGGATGGCCTGGATGCGACCGTCCATCATGTCCGACGGGGCCACCACCTGTGCGCCTGCCTCGGCGTGGGATAGCGCCTGCTTGACCAGGGCATCGACGGTAATGTCGTTCTGCACGTAGCCCTCTTCGTCGAGAATGCCGTCCTGGCCGTGGGTGGTGAACGGGTCCAGAGCGACGTCAGTGATCACACCCAGTTCCGGGAACTGCGCACGCAAGGCGCGGGTGGCGCGTTGAGCGATGCCGTTCGGGTTCCAGGCTTCGGCGGCGTCCAGGGACTTGAGCTCCGGGGGCGTGACCGGGAACAACGCCACTGCCGGAATCCCCAGTTCGACCCACTTGGCCGCTTCTTCGAGCAACAGATCAATGGTCAGACGCTCAACCCCCGGCATCGACGCGACTGCTTCGCGACGGTTTTCACCGTCCAGCACGAACACCGGCAGGATCAGATCGTCGACGGTCAGAACGTTTTCACGGACCAGTCGACGCGAAAAATCATCACGGCGATTGCGACGCAGGCGGGTTGCAGGAAACAAACGGTTGGCGGGGGTAAAGCTCACGGCAGACTCCTGAGCCCGCTGGCGTGCGAGCGTGACAGTTATAAGCGGCCATTATGACCGTGGTATTACAGTTATGTGCACCCCTGCGGCAGGTAGTCGCATTCCATTGTCCTTGTAGGAAATGTTCACGTCGAGACACATTTGGACACTTTCATGAATGTTCACGAAGGGTTAGGCTGCGCGTTCATTTCGCCAGCATCCAGACAATGCTCCAACAATTTCTTCAGGAATTCGGCTACTTCGCCCTCTTTCTCGGCACGTTCTTCGAAGGCGAAACCATCCTGGTGCTCGCAGGCTTCCTCGCGTTCCGCGGATACATGGACATCAAGATCGTCACGATCGTGGCGTTCTGTGGCAGTTATGCCGGCGATCAGCTGTGGTATTTCCTCGGGCGAAAACACGGTCGCAAATTGCTGGCGCGCAAACCACGCTGGCAACTGATGGGTGACCGGGCGCTGGAACATATCCGCAAACACCCGGACATCTGGGTGCTGAGTTTCCGCTTCGTCTATGGATTGCGCACGGTCATGCCGGTGGCGATCGGCCTGTCGGGATATCCGCCGGGGCGTTATCTGCTGCTCAACGGGATTGGTGCTGCGATCTGGGCGACCGCACTGGCCGCAGCGGCGTATCACTTCGGCGCGGTGCTTGAGGGCATGCTGGGCAGCGTCAAGAAGTACGAGCTGTGGGTGCTTGGTGCCCTGCTGGTACTGGGCCTGGGCTTGTGGCTGCGCCGGCGTTTCAAGAATGCCCGTCTGGCGAAGAAGATCTACGCCGACGAGCAAGCCGAGCTGGCCAAGGCAGCCGAGACTAAGACGCCAACCGAGTGAAGCGGTCCCTGCAACAGTAGAGACCGATGCCGCTGAGCAGGCTGTAGCTGAACAGGCCGATCCAGCCCACCGCGCTGGCCGGCCACAGCCCGACTACCGGCGCCAGCCACACCAGCGGCACATTCGATGTCAGGCGCAGCAGCTCCAGTTTCAACGCCTGCGGGCGATTCTCCAGGGCCATGCCCAACGTAAACAAGCCGAACGCCACTGCGCCCCAGCCCAACACCAGCGCGGCAGTCGGCAAACGTGGCTCAAGGTTCATCAAATAGCTGCCCAGCGCGATGTAAACGCAGAACTGCAACGCCACATACACCTGCTGACGCCCGTCCAGCGGCACCTCGAATTTGCGGAACTGACTCAGGTCCGGTTTGTTCATCGGGTACTTGGCCGCCACATCCGCCGGCCGCCAGCCGGTGCGCATGAACCAGATCCGCAGCTTGTCCCATGTGCTTTCAGCCCGTCGCGCGTCATCCCAAAGCTGTGCGTAAAACTGCACGTTCGCCCACAACGGATTCCAGCTTGCCAACGGCGTGGTCACGCCGAAAATCACCGGCTCGTTGTCGTCCTCTTCCTGGAACGAGCCGAATAGACGGTCCCAAATAATGAACACCCCGCCGTAGTTGCGATCCATGTAGAGAGCGTTCTGTGCATGGTGAGCCCGATGATTGGACGGCGTGACAAAGAACCACTCGAACCAGCCGAGCTTGGGAATGTGTTTGGTATGCACCCAGAACTGATAGAGCAAGTTGAGCGCGGCAACGCTGATGAACACCAGCAACGGCACGCCGAGCACCGCCATCGGCAGGTAGAAAATCCAGCTCAGCAGAAAGCCGGTACTGGTCTGGCGCAGGGCCGTGGAGAGGTTGTAGTCCTCACTCTGGTGATGCACCGAGTGCGCGGCCCAGAGGATGTTGCGCTCATGGCCCATACGGTGCAGCCAGTAGTAGCAGAAGTCATAGAGGACGAAGGCAAACACCCAGACCCAGACGCTGTCGGCCGACAGTTCGAACAGCGCCAGGTGCTTGAGGGCAAACGCATAGGTCACCAGGCCGACGCCTTTGGTCAACAGGCCGGTAGTGGTCGACAACACCCCGGTGCTGATGCTGTTGATCGCGTCCGCCAGCCGATAATTGCTCAACCCGCGCCAACGGTCCGCCAGCAGCTCGACGGCAATCAGCACAAAGAAAAACGGCACCGCATACAGAATGAAGTCCATTGACGCGCCCTGATCGGAATCTTGAGGACAGATGCTAGGTGTAGCCGCGAATTAACCCTATGGCAACGAGTGACAAATTAGTGGACATTTAACGCCATGAATCTGGAGAAAAACCCATGAGCAAAAAAATTGCAGTGATCCTTTCCGGCTGTGGCGTGTACGACGGCGCCGAGATCCACGAAAGCGTGATTACCTTGCTGCGCCTGGACCAGCGTGGCGCCGAGGTGCAGTGCTTTGCCCCCAATATCTCGCAATTGCATGTGATCAATCACCTGACCGGCGACGAAATGCCCGAGTCACGCAACGTGCTGGTGGAATCGGCGCGGATCGCCCGGGGCAACATCAAGGACATTCGTGAGGCGAGCGTAGAAGACTTCGACGCGCTGATCGTGCCGGGTGGGTTTGGCGCGGCCAAGAACCTGTCGAACTTCGCCATCGAAGGCGCCGGTTGCACCGTTCAACCGGACGTCCTGGCGCTGACCGAAGCGTTTGCCGAAGCGGGCAAACCGGTGGGGTTGATGTGCATTTCGCCGGCGCTGGCGGCGAAAATCTATGGGCCAGGCGTGACCTGCACCATTGGCAGCGACGCCGATACCGCCGCCGCCATGAACAAGATGGGCGCCACTCACCAGGATTGCGCAGTGAGCGACATCGTCGAAGACAAGGCGCGCAAACTCGTCTGCACCCCGGCTTATATGCTGGCCCAGAGCATCAGCGAAGCCGCCTCGGGGATCAACAAACTGGTCGACCGTGTCCTCGAACTGACCCACGAAAACGACGCTTAACGCGGTCAAATTGTGGGAGTGAGCCTGCTCGCGCCCACCTTTGATTTGAGCAAGGCTCAGGCTTTACGGGTCAGCCGAGTGAGTATCCGGTCAAGCGCATTGGCGAACGCCTGCTTCTCGCGCTCACCAAACGGCGCCGGCCCGCCACTCATCTGGCCTTGTTCACGCAGATCGGTGAACAGGTTACGCACTGCCAACCGATCGCCCATGTTCTGCGCATCGAATTCCTTGCCCCGCGGGTCCAGCGCTGAAACGCCGTTTTTTACCAGCCGATCAGCCAGCGGCACATCGCTGCAAATCACCAGCTCACCTGGCACCGCGTGTTCCACCAGATAGTCATCGGCGGCATCCGGGCCGCTGGGCACCACGATCAGCTTCACCAGAGCCAGGCCAGGTTTGATCTGTGGCTGCCCCGCCACCAGCACCACTTCGAACTGGCGCTTGAGAGCGAACTTCACCACCAGATCCTTCGCCGCCCGTGGGCAGGCGTCGGCATCGATCCATACGCGCATTGTGTTTCCCTCCGTTAAAAGCTTCGCGGGCAAGCCTCGCTCCTACAGGATTCGCGCGTTATTTGGGGCCGCGTACAACCTGTAGGAGCGAGGCTTGCCCGCGAATATGAGCGCAGCGAATGCTCTTAAGAAACCTGCACCCGCCGCTTCTCTACCATCCAGCTACGGCCATACAGCACCACAATCGCAACGATCGCCACGCATTGGGCACTCAGCGAATACGCATCCGCGTGAATCCCCAACCAGTCGAAGTCAAAGAACGGCACCGGCCGGGTGCCGAAGATTCCGGCTTCCTGCAACGCCTTCACGCCATGCCCTGCGAACACCACCGACAGCGCGCACAGCAGACCGGCGTTGATGCTGAAGAACAACGACAGCGGCAGTTTCTGCGAGCCACGCAGGATCACCCACGCCAGCCCGACCAGCAACACCAGCGCCGTTGCACCACCGGCCAACACTGCGTTATGCCCCGCAGGCCCCGCCTGCAGCCACAGAGTTTCGTAGAACAGAATCACTTCAAACAGCTCGCGATACACCGAGAAAAACGCCAGCGTCGCAAAGCCGAAGCGTCCGCCGCCGCCCACCAGGCTGCTCTTGATGTAGTCCTGCCAGGCTGCCGCGTGACGACGGTCGTGCATCCACACGCCCAGCCAGAGCACCATGACGGCGGCAAACAACGCCGTCGCACCTTCCAGCAATTCACGCTGCGAACCGCTGACATCAATCACATAGGCCGCCAGTGCCCAGGTCGCCAGACCCGCCAGCAACGCCAGGCCCCAACCGACGTTGACGCTGCGAACCGCCGATTGCTGGCCGGTATTGCGCAGGAACGCCAGGATCGCCGCCAGCACCAGAATCGCTTCGAGGCCTTCACGCAGCAAAATCAGCAACCCGGAGATGTAGCTCAAGGACCAGCTCAAGCCGTCGCTGCCCAGCAGCCCGGCGGACTCCTTCAACTTGGCCTTGGCCGCGTCCAGACGCTGCTGGGCCTGGGCCACCGGCGAGCCGTCCTGCAACGATTGACGGTACGCCATCAGGGACTTTTCGGTGTCCTTGCGCACGTTGGCGTCGACGTTGTCCAGCGAACTCTCGACCAGTTCGAAGCCTTCAAGATACGCCGCTACCGACAAGTCATAGGCTTGATCATGATCGCCGGCACGGTAGGCCGCGAGGCTCTTGTCCAGGGTGGCGGCGGTGTAGTCGAGCAACTGCGCCGGGCCGCGCTTGACCTGCGGCGGTTGCGCCCGCTGCGCACGGAACGTCGCGGCGGCTTGCGGGCCATCGGCGGCCTGCACTTCGGCTGGCGTCTGACGAGCGAGGTCGGCGATGTTGTAAGTTTTTTCGGATGTGGCGGCGGCCGGATCGGCGCTGAAGCCGGCGATGTAGGTTGCCAGGTCCCAACGCTGGCGATCGTCCAGTTGATCGGCGAAGGCCGGCATGTCCGTGCCTTCGACGCCCAGGCCCACTGTGGTGTAGATCGCGTACAGACTCAGGTGATCCAGGCGCGCCGTGTCACGCAGATTGGCCGGCGGCGGCGTCAGACCGACACCGGCCGGGCCGTCACCGGCCCCCGTATCGCCGTGGCAGACCGAGCAATGCTGGGCGTAAAGCGGTGCACCACGGGTCGGATCCGGGGTAATGATCGGCGCCTGGCTGACTTCATAGGCCACGGCCAGCTTCGCACCCAGCTGCCGAGCCTGACGGGCCACGTCCGCGCCGTCCTGACGGGCAGTAATGGCGCTGCGTATCGTGCTGACGCCCTGCTCCAGCCCGGCTTTTTCCGGCTTGGCCGGCATCGCCGCGATCAAGCCTTGCAGCACCTTGATGAATTCCAGCTGCTCGCGGTATTCGGACTCGTCGATGACCTTGCCCGCTTGCACCGTCTGCGGATAATCCGCGCCGATGTAATCGAGCAAATGCAGGGCTTGCGGCGCGCCTTCCACGGTGTCCGCCAGCAGATTGAAACTGCACAAGGCAAACAGCGGCAACACCAGCCAGGCCAAGA
This sequence comes from Pseudomonas mandelii, assembly GCF_900106065.1. Classification (NCBI taxonomy): domain Bacteria; kingdom Pseudomonadati; phylum Pseudomonadota; class Gammaproteobacteria; order Pseudomonadales; family Pseudomonadaceae; genus Pseudomonas; species Pseudomonas mandelii. The sequence goes on along the minus strand of NZ_LT629796.1, from coordinate 2,550,411 downwards.
AACGGGACGGGGCAGTCATGAATGAATCTCAATTGGAAATACGAAGTAACACATTGTTCACTTCCAATGACTTTCACTCAAGCTTTGTTAGCAAGTACCGGCGTTTCTGCACGGGCTCCGGACATGAAAAAGGCGACCTCGGAGGTCGCCTTTTGTGTTCCTTGGTGCTTTAAACCGCAGCTTTGCGCAATGTCGCCATAAACGCCGCCGCACCGATGAACAGCCCGGCAAAGGTCCGGTTCATGCGTTTTTGCTGCTTGGGCGTGCGCAACAGGCGCAGCACCTTCGACGCCAACCCGGTGTACCCGGCCATGACGATCAGGTCGACGCAGACCATGGTCACACCAATGATCAGGTACTGAGCGAGCAGCGGTGCGTGAGGATCAATGAACTGCGGCAACACCGCCAGCATGAACACGAGGGCCTTGGGGTTGCTGATATTGACCAGGAAACCGCGGAACACCAGGGCCAGCGGCTTGCCGATCTGACGCACGGCCGCGTCGTCACTCATGTCGCTGGGCAACGCGCGCCATTGCTTGACCGCGAGATAAACGAGGTAGGCCACACCGAACCATTTGATCGCATAGAAAGCGGTGGCTGATGCCGTGAGAATCGCGCCCACACCGGCGCCGACAATCGCGATCTGTACCGCCAGGCCCAATTGCAGGCCCAGGGCGTTCCAGTAACCGCGCCAGAAACCGTATTGCAGACCGCTGGACATCGACGCAATGGCGCCGGCACCGGGAGACAGACTGATCACCCAACAGGCGGCAAAAAACGCCAGCCATGTTTGAAGCTCCATTGCACACCTCGACTCAGACTTGTGACAGACGTCTAAGCTAATGCGGCTTTGGGCTGATGACTACCGATTTTTTGAAGGATAGAGCCACTGCCGACCAACGTTTTATGACTTTTGGCCCCATCGCGAGCCGGCTCACGCCCACAGTTGAAATACGTTCCCCTGTGGGAGGAGCCTGCTCGCGATAGCGGTGTGTCCGGCAACAGAAGGTTTACTTTTCGATCCCGCTCAACGGAAACACATCACTCCCGCGCCAGCGCCGAACCGAACGCTGGAAGAACAGACTGTTGGGCACTTGCACCATGGCGCTGCCGGTACCGAGCTCTTCCGCTTCAATCAGCGTGGTGTAGAGCAGGTTGATCGCCACCACCCGGCCTTTGACGCCGGGCTTGTCGGTGGTGTCCACCAACTCGACGACGTCACCGATGCGGAACGGGCCGACGGTGAAGATCAGGATCGCGCACAGCAGGTTGGACAGCACGCTCCACATGGCGAAGAACGCTACTGCCGCGACCGCAACAAACCCGGACAACGCGGTCCAGAGCACGGTGGCCGAGACTCCGAGGCGTTCGAGTACGAAAATCAGCGCACTGCCCATGATCAGCCAGCGCAAACCTCCGCGCAGCGGCATCAGCAGTTGCGGTGGAAACGGGTAGCGCTCGCCCAGGCGCGTCAGGCATTTAGCGACGAAGCGCTGGGCAAGGTAACCCGCCAACAGAATCAGCAGGATTTGCGCAGCGAACCAGATCGGCTCGCCCCACCCCGCCGGCAGCGGCAGCTTGAAGGCTTCCATCAAGACAGCGCCTCCAGCTCCGCCTGCATGCTTTCGAGCAGTTCCAGGGCTTCCATCCAGGCTTCTTCGAGTTCGGCTTCACGCACCTTCAACTTGGCCTGTTCAGCCAGCAGATCGCGCAAATCGTTCTTGCGCGCCGGTTCGTAAATGTCACTGTCGCCAAGGCTGGTATCGATCTTCGCCAGTTTCTCGTGCAGCTTGCCCAACTCGGTTTCGAGCTTGTCAGCCTCACGCTTGTGCGGTGCCAGTTGCTGACGCAACGCAGCAGCGGCCTGGCGCTGGGCCTTCTTGTCGGTCTTGTCCGGGTTGACCGGGGTGTTGCTGACCGGCGCATTGCGCTGACGGTAGTCGACCAGCCAGCGGGCGTAGTCTTCCAGATCGCCGTCGAACTCCTCGACCTTGCCGTCGGCCACCAGATAGAAATTATCGGTGGTGCTTTTGAGCAAATGACGATCGTGAGAGACCACCAGCACCGCGCCACTGAATTCCTGCAGGGCCATGGTCAGCGCCAGGCGCATTTCGAGGTCCAGGTGGTTGGTCGGTTCGTCGAGCAGCAACAGGTTCGGCCGATCCCAGGCAATCAATGCCAGGGCCAGACGGGCCTTTTCGCCACCGGAGAAATTCAGCACCGGCTCATCGATGCGCGCGCCACGGAAGTCGAAACCGCCAAGGAAATCACGCAGAGTCTGCTCGCGCTCGGTCGGTGCCAGGCGCTGCAAATGCAGCAACGGGCTGGCCTTGGAATCGAGAGAGTCCAGCTGATGCTGGGCGAAGTAGCCCACGACCGTGTTCTCGCCACGGGTCAGGCGACCGGCCAGCGGCGACAGTTCACCGGCGAGGTTTTTGATCAGGGTCGATTTACCGGCGCCGTTCGGGCCGAGCAAACCGATCCGTGCGCCGGGGGTCAGTTGCAGCTTGACCTTCTCCAGCACGGCTTTGTCGCCATAACCCAGGCGAGCATCCGACAGATCAATCAACGGGCTGGAGATTTTCTGCGATTCGCGGAAGACGAAGTCGAACGGCGAATCGACGTGGGCGGCGGACAGTTCCTCCATCCGCTCCAGCGCCTTGATCCGGCTCTGGGCCTGACGGGCCTTGGTGGCCTGGGCCTTGAAACGGGCGATGTAGCTTTCCATGTGCGCACGTTGCGCCTGCTGCTTCTCGTAGGCCTGCTGTTGCTGGGCCAGGCGTTCGGCACGGGCGCGTTCGAAGGCGCTATAACCACCGCGGTACAGAGTGATCTTGCGCTGGTCAACGTGGGCGACGTGATCGACCACGGCGTCGAGGAAGTCCCGGTCGTGGGAAATCAGCAGCAAGGTGCCCGGATAGCTTTTCAGCCAATCTTCGAGCCAGATGATGGCGTCGAGGTCCAAGTGGTTGGTCGGTTCGTCGAGCAGCAACAGGTCCGAGGGGCACATCAAAGCCTGCGCCAGGTTCAGACGCATCCTCCAGCCACCAGAGAAATCTCCTACCGGACGATCCATTTGCTCGTTAGTGAACCCAAGACCGGCCAGCAGCTTGCGGGCCCGGGCGTCGGCGGTGTAACCGTCGGCACTGTCGAGTTCCACGTGCAGACGGGCCTGAGCGGCGCCGTCATGCGATGCTTCGGCAGCGGCGAGGTCGCGTTGCACCTCACGCAGGCGCAGGTCACCATCGAGCACGTAGTCGACCGCCAGGCGTTCGAGGGTCTCGATTTCCTGACGCATGTGGGCGATGCGCCAGTCGGCCGGCAGGAAGCAGTCACCCGAGTCCGGGTGCAGTTCGCCTCGAATCAAGGCGAACAGGCTCGATTTGCCGGCGCCGTTGGCACCGATGAGGCCGGCTTTGTGGCCGGCATGCAGGGTCAGCTCAGCGTCTTCTAGCAGACGTTGAGGGCCACGCTGTAAAGTCAGGTTCTGAAGTCGAATCATAATGGCGGCGGAGTCTACCAGCTTCGCTCGCAACTGGCGCGAGTAGCACTATGTCCTCTGACCTGTGGAGCTTTTCCCTTACCACCTACGCGCGTCCCGGCATTGAAGACGCGTGCCTGACGTTGCAGTCGGCGGGTGTGAACGTGTGCTTGCTGCTATGCGGGTTGTGGCTGGGAGAACGGGGCGTCACCTGTAACGAACAACGCTTGCAGTTGCTTCGCGATATAGCCGGACCTTGGGACGCAGATGTCGTGCAACCGTTGCGCGCCTTGCGAATGCAATGGAAAGCCGCCGCCAGCGAGGATGCCGGACTGGATGATCTGCGCGAACAAGTGAAAGCACTGGAGATGGAAGCCGAACGGCATCTGCTGTTGCGACTGGAACGTGTGGCGCAGAGTTGGCCGCAGTATGAGGTGACCGATTCAACGGCCTGGCTGGAAGGTGTGGCGGCAGGCGCCGCCCACCTGAACCGCGACGCGCTGCATCAGCTGCGCGTCGCGGCAACCGGCACTTAAGAAGCGCTGGCTGGGGTGGTGCTGGTGCTCGACGGTGCGGCTGGCGTTGGCGCAGTCGATGGGGTCGAGGGGGTGGCTGCTGCCGCTGGCGAAGCCGATGCAGCTGGAGTCGCGGGTTTGGTAACTGGCGCAGTAGCTGGCTTGGCAGCAGCGGCAGGCTTTTTCACGGCCGGTTTGGCGGCAGGTTTTGCAGCTGGCTTCGCGGCAGCAGGTTTTGCTGCAGCTGGTTTGGCTGCTGGTTTCGCTGCAGCAGCTGGCTTGGCGGCGGCAGCGGGTTTCGCGGCGGCAGCTTTGGCAGCGGGTTTAGCAGCGGGTTTCGCCGCAGCTTTTGCAGCCGGTTTTGCGGCAACGGTTTTAGCCGCGACAGGTTTTGCGGCTGGCTTGGCGGTAGCAGTTCTTGCAGCGGCAGGTTTTGCAGCAGGCTTCGCAGCAGCCGATTTTGCAGCTGGTTTTGCCGCTGCGGTTTTCGCCACAGCCGGTTTCGCAGCAGCGGTTCTTGCAGCAGGTTTAGCGGCGGCCGTTTTGGCAGCAGCTGGCTTGGCGGCAGTTTTGGCAGCCGTCGATTTAGCCGCTGGTTTTGCAGCGCTGGCAGCAACCGGTTTTTTCGCCGCAGGTTTTGCTGCGGCTTTCACCGGCGCTTTGGCGACAGGTTTGGCAGCAGGCTTGGCCGGTGCTTTTGCAGCCGCCGGTTTGGCAGCGGCTTTCTTGGCAGGTGCCGCAGCAGGCTTGGCCGAACGCAGGGACAACGCCTTGCCGACAGCCTCTTGTACACGACCGATACCCTGGGCCAGTTTCAGGCTTTCTTGAGCATCGCGCTTGAGTTGCAGAATGTAGCTGCGCGTTTCGGATTGACGATCCTTGAGGGCATCGAGCAAGTCCTCAAGTTCTTTCACCGCACCCTTCGCTTTGGTTTGTGCCTTGGCTTTACCGGCAGTTGCGGCGTCCTGCAACTTGGTACGGGATTTGTGCAATTTCTCCTGCGCTTTTCCGCGCTGCTTTTCCAGTTTGGCGAGCAGTTTTTCAGCATCAGCCAAGGCTTGGGAACAAGCGTTTTCCAAATGATCGAGCAGGCTGCCCGAGAGTTGTTGGAGTAAGTGCAACGGGGTATTTACAGGCTTCTTGGTGGCCGACATGGTTTACCTCCTGGCTGACGTGGGTGCGGCTCATACTAGACCTCTGATGACACCGCCGCTAGGGCATGTTGACAGTATCGAAAGCGCTGCGTTGCAACAGATTGAAATTCTTCTGCGCGGGTGCAAAACCAGTTCACCTTTGAGCGCACTCACACTGGCATAATCCACCGCATCTCAGATCGGAGTGTGCCCATGTCGCGCTACTTTTTTTTATCGTTGTGTGTGTTTTTTTCCGTGGCCCAGGCCGCCGAAAAAACCACCCCGAACGAGGCTCACGATCTTGCTTACAGCCTGGGTGCGAGCCTGGGTGAACGCTTGCGCCAAGAGGTGCCGGATCTGCAACTCCAGGCATTGCTCGACGGTCTGCAACAAGCCTATCAAGGCAAGCCACTGGCATTGAAAGACGAGCAGATCGAACAGATTCTGGCCGAGCACGAAGCCCAGGTCGCCGAGCAACCCGCCCTGCCACAAAGTGAAGTCGCGCTGGAAAAAGAGCAGCGCTTTCTCACCGAGGAAAAAGCCAAACCGGGTGTTCGTGAATTGGCGGATGGCATTTTGCTGACCGAGTTGGCACCGGGCACGGGGGCCAAGGCAGGCCCTGATGGCAAGGTCGAAGTTTTATATGTCGGACGCCTTCCCGACGGGACCGTGTTCGATCAGAACAGCAAGCCGCAGTGGTTCAGTCTGGATAGCGTAATCAGCGGCTGGCGCAGCGCATTGCAAAACATGCCGGTCGGTGCGAAATGGCGCCTGGTGATTCCATCGTCGCAAGCCTATGGCGCGGACGGTGCCGGCGACCTGATCGCTCCATTTACGCCGCTGGTGTTCGAAGTCGAATTGCGCGGTGCCACAAGCTGAAAACCGAGAACGAAAAACGGCGCGCATAGCGCACCGTTTTTTAGTCTTGCAGGAGAGGTTCAGGCCTGAACCGAGTCCTCTTCCTTGTGAGCAGTGTGCAGCACTTCGATCAGGCAATCTTCCAGTTCGAAGCGTTCGTGCAACAGCCCGCCCAGCTCCTTGAATTTCTCTGCCACGCACTTGCCTGCATCACACAGGTCGTTGAACGCCAGCAGCTTCTCGGTGATGACGTCGATGCGCGGGTAAATCGTCTCGGCCAGCTCCAGCCCGCGAGTATCGCCAAAAGCCTTGGCTTCGCCGGTCAGCTGTTCGTAGATTTCGAAGTGCCCGGCAGACACGTAGTCGACCAGCACGCCGCAGAATTCCTGCAACGGCTTTCGGTTTTCGCCCAAAGCCTCTGGCTTGGCACCGAGAGCATCGTAGGCTCGAACCAGTTCGTGACGCTCCTGCAACCAGCGATCGATCAGCAGATGCACTCCACCCCAACGTTCCTGAGCATTCTGACAACTTTCGAGCATGGTGATCTCTCTTCCCTTGTGGGTCATGCTGCCCTACACCTGTCGCAGTCTTGATCATCAAGAATCGGCCAGGCAGAGCGCCATCGAGCAACATAATTCCAATGACACGTGCGGGCCAGATTATGCCCGCGCGACAATGGCTTCAAGGTACGCAGGAGATAAAGTTCATACAAGTGTTTAATCACCCGCCAGCCCCCGGTGCGACGACACGCCGCTGAGCGGTCGCTTGCAGGCAAGCCAGACAACGCGCAGCAGCAGATAAACACTCAGAATTGTCACCGCCATGAAGAGCAGCAGACTCCACTCCGGGATGCTCAGGTCGAACAGCGTCCAGGAGATTTCTGCGCAATCTTCGTCCCCTTTGAACATCCGCGTCACTTTGCACAGCCAGGGCACGTTCTCGTATAAGGCCTGCGGATTGGTAGAGCAGGTCGATAGCTGATGCGCCGGATCGCTTTGCAACAAGACTTGCCGCCACGCCGCGACCATACCGGCGAGACTGCATGACAAACCGAGCAGCCAATAAAGACAAGTCCCGAAGCGGCCGGGGCCATGCACCGAAGCTGTCAGGCAGACACCGGTGAACAACGCCAGGCAGACTCGCTGCAAAAGGCATAACCCGCAAGGCTTGAGGCCGATTGCGTATTCCAGGTAATAGGAAACGCCCAAGGCCAAGGCACCTGCAATAAAAGCCATGAAAAACAAGGAGCGTGAGCAGGCCAAAAACATGGCTTATCCGTAACAGTAGAGACAGGCGGTTACGGTAGAGGAAAGCGCGCCAGCCTTTCAAGGCAGGCCGGCACGGACACTTCACCAGAAGTGTAGGGAATTCCCGACAGCGTCGGGAGGACTTGATGAAGTCCCGTGTAGGACAAAGCCGATCAGGGATTACAAAGCTAAACATTCAGCGAAATTCGAGCGGCCGGATCGCGCCCAGGAACGACTCCCGCCCCAGGCGCAGCCTGCATCCGGCTGCTGAGCAGTCGTCATACATTTAAACGCGATTGGCCTGATGAAACCGTGGTGCTCGCTTTACAACTGCTTCGCAGCCGGACGCAGGCTGCGCCAGCTGCTACAGAAGGAATACGTCAGGCGTAAACGGGCGCTGGGAGTGGTGCCGCCAGCAGGCGCTCATCCAGCAGGCCCAGACCTTCCTGAAACAGCTGATTGCTGCGCTCTGTGTCGCCGAGCTGAGCGAGCAACCGCGCCAGTTCCGCACAGGCTTCCGGGTTGCGCTGGACCCGCAAACTGCTTTCCAGATAGTCCCGCGCCTTGCCCCACAGACTGCTTTGCAGGCACAGGCGGCCGAGTGTCAGCAGAAGGCTTGGGTCGGCCGGATGATCCTTGAGCCAACCCTCGGCCGTTTGCAGTTGACGAGCCGGATCGCTACCACGCACCAGACCGTAGAGACGCGCCAGATGACTGTCGTACTTGCGCTTCAGCGCTGTGCGCAAAACCTCCTCCGCTTCGACCTGTGCTCCCAGTTGCCGCAGTTGCTCGGCATAGGCCAGCACCAACTGAGGCTCCTGGCGCTGAGCCGAGGTGAGTTGCTGCCAGGCGCGATTGAGCGATTGCAAACCCACCGTGCCGTCCGCTTCCTGATGCGCCGCCAGGGAAAGGTTTTCACCCCACGCCCGTCGCTCCAGATCGGCCAGCTCGGCGGGAGGCAAGACTTTATCCTTGCGCAGCTCCGGCAGCAGGCGAATCACCGCCGACCAGTCGCCGCGCTGCTGATGCAGACGCTGCAACTGGCGCAAGGTCTGGACGTTATGAGGATGACGCTCGTGCATGGCTTGCAGGGTCACCAGGGCGCCTTCGGTGTCGCCACGGTCGTTCTGCAACTGGGCGTGACTCAAGGCAATCGCCAACTCCGCCTGGGGCTGGCGTTCGAGGGCGCGCTCCAGCAAGTTGTCGCATTCCTCGTAGTGACCTTGTTCATTGGCGGCGCGTGCGGCGCCAAGGTAGTAGAGCAGCGGCTGGCGCTCGGCTTCGGCGGCGCGATGCAAATGACGCTGCGCACTGGCCCAGCGACCTTCCGCCAGGTCCAGCTGACCGTGTTCGATCGCCACTTGCACCCGACGGCTGCGATTGCGCCGCGACCATGGATTGACCACGCCGCTGGACGTCATCACCAGCTCAACCAACGCCTTGATGCCCCAGAACACCAGCCAGAGCACCGCGACCAACGCCAGGGTGGCCCACAGACTCGCTTCATAACGGAAGGTCTTGTAGGCAATCAGCACGTAACCGGAATGCTCGGCGATCGCCAGGCCCAGTGCAGCGGCTGCGGCGATGACCAGAAACACGATCACATAGAGGCGTTTCATGGCGTGGCCTCCTGCGCAGTGTTCGCGGCCGGTTTTGCCATCGGTTTGATCGAATCTTCGGCGTTGACGTTACGCCGCTCCAGATACCCCTGAACCGCACTCAATGTCCCGGTCAGGTCCGGCGTGACCACAGTGACCGGCTGCTTGCTCAACTCGCCCACCTGCTCAAGCATGACTTTGCTTTGAGGGTTGTCCGGGTTGAAGTTGCCCGTCAATACGTCACGCGCCTCAGCCAGCGCCTGGGTGTAGACCGCTGCCTGGCCATTGAGCGCGGCCCATTGCGCCTGCTCCAGCGCCAGGCTCAGCGCCAGACGCACCTGACTCAGGCTCTGCCCTGCCAGCAATGGGCGAACATTTTTGTCAGCATTGAAGTCGATGCGGATGTAGCGCGAAATCTGATCCCACCACTGCGCCCAACGACTGGCTCCGTCGCCATCGGCCGTCAGGCCCAACAGCGATTCGCCACGATCCTTGTACTCGGGGGCCAGCTCGGTGAGGTTGATGACCTGATCGCGCAGTGCGCCCAATCGCAGGAACAACCCGGTGCGATCCGGCTGTTCTGTGCTGCGCAGCGCCACCAGGGTTTTGGCCACTTGCTCGCGAGCTGCGAAGGCACCGGGATCGTTCTGTTCACGCAGAATTTCATCGGCACCCTGCACCAGGGCCTGGGCGCTGCTGATGTCCTGCAGCGCAGAAAGGCGCAGGCTGGCCAGACGCAACAAGTGCTCGGCTTCGGCCAGACGCCAATCCTTGCGACTCGCACCGAGGACCGTCTCCAGACGCTGATTCAAGCGTTGCTGATCGCCTTGCAACTGCGCCACCAAACGGCTGCGAGCGTCCAGTTCTTCGGCTGCAGGCATTTGTTCAAGGCGCGCGCTCAAGCGCTGTTCATTGAGTTTCAGGCTCTGCGCCTGATCGCTCAACGCCTGGACCTGGCTCAACTGCTGCTGAGTGTTGGCTTGCAGGTGACGCACCTGCCAGACACCCCAACCGCCCACGGCAACACCGGCGGCGCCCAACAGCAGCGCGACGATTGCCAGCCCATTGCCCCGGCGCTGCACTGTGGCAGGTGGTGGAGTTTCAACCGGCGCTTCAAGCACCGGCAGCACGTCATCTTTAGGCAAGGCTGTTTCGCTCACGTATCCATCCTTTGCATTAGAGAACGGGTTCGGGATGCTCCCGTAACGCCGTCAGCAAAGCCGTGGCACTGGCGCCACGACAATCCACAACTGTTTGGGCCCCGGCGGCACGTGCCAGCTCGGCGACCCTGGGGCTTGGAACAAACAACGGCAACTGCGCCATTTCAGTCCAGGCATTGCCTGCCAATTGGCGCAGGTGCTCAAAACCCTGTCCACTGCTGACCACCAGCCCGTTCAAGCGTTCCGCTTCGATCCGGTCAGGCAGCACCGTCGACGGGTAGTGAGGCAGTCCACGACGGTATAACTCCAGATACTCGACACTAGCACCAAGCTCGCGCAAACGCTCAGCCAGCAACTCGCGCCCGCCCTCCCCGCGCAAGATCAGCACCCGCGGATAGGGTCGGGCAATCGCCTCGCGCAACGAGGGCAACTCAAGCAAGGCTTCGCTGTCATCGCCCTCGGCGGGGAAACTCACGTCCAGCCCGTTATCCGCCAGGATCTGCGCAGTCGCAGCGCCCACGCTGAACCAGCGCGGGGACGGTGGCTGTGGCCAATACTGATTGAGCAGGTCAACGCCCATTCTCGCGGCCGGTTTACTGACCACGATCACCGCACAGTAACGATCCAGCCCCTGAATCACCTCGCGCATTGTGTCAGAGACAGCAATCGGCTCGATCTCCAGAAGCGGCAAACTGCTGCTGAAAATCCCCGCTTGCGACAAAACGCTGGCCAGCGCCGCCGACTCATCTGCGGGGCGCGTCAGCAGCAGGCGCCAGCCCGTCACTCGTGACCTGCCTCGCCATAGACCGCTTTCAGAATGTCGGCGGCGCCCTGGCTCAGCAAGTCTTCAGCGACTTGCACACCCAAGGCTTCTGCATCGGCCCTTGGCGCACGAGCCTCGGCGTTGAGCAGCAGGCCGCCGCTCGGATCGCCCACCAGACCGCGCAACCAGATCTGCTCGCCTTCAAGCACGGCGTAGCAGGCGATTGGCACTTGGCAGCCACCATTCAGATGTTTGTTGAGGGAACGTTCCGCGGTCACGCGGGTGGCGGTGTCCTGGTGGTGCAACGGCGCCAGCAGGGCGTGAATTACGCTGTCGGCGCTACGGCATTCGATGCCGACCGCGCCTTGGCCACCAGCCGGCAAGCTGTCGTCGACACTGATTGCCGAGGTGATGCGATCTTCGAAGCCGAGACGAATCAGGCCGGCAGCCGCGAGGATGATGGCGTCGTATTCGCCGGCATCAAGCTTGGCCAGGCGCGTGTTGACGTTGCCGCGCAGGAAGCGGATTTCAAGGTCCGGGCGGCGAGTCAGCAGCTGAGCCTGACGGCGCAGGCTGGAGGTGCCGACGATGCTGCCTTGCGGCAACTCATCCAGGCTGGCGTAGGTATTGGAAACGAACGCATCGCGCGGGTCTTCACGCTCGCAGATGCAGAACAGACCGAGGCCTTCGGGGAAATCCATCGGCACGTCTTTCATCGAGTGCACGGCGATGTCGGCTTCGTTTTCCAACAACGCGGTTTCGAGCTCCTTGACGAACAGGCCCTTGCCACCGATTTTCGACAGGGGCGAGTCGAGCAGCTTGTCGCCACGACTGACCATGGGCACCAGCGTCACAAGCAAGCCCGGATGAGCCTGTTCCAGACGTGTCTTGACGTATTCGGCTTGCCACAGGGCAAGAGCACTTTTGCGGGTGGCGATGCGGATTTCGCGAGAGGACATGGATCAATCCGTACTGAATAGATACGGCGGATAATAACAGCTCAGCCAAATCCACTTTGACTTGTATCAGAAACTACGTGGCCTCCCTGGCCCCGGACGTCCAACAAACGGGTGTGAAGTTCGCTTCTGATCAGCGAATCAAAGCTGTTGCATCATTTTTCGTACGCCGGCCACATGGCGACGGCTGACGATCAGGGCATCGCCATTGAGGCCTTTGAGGAACAGCTGAAAATGCCCCAGCGGCGTGCGCTGCAAGCGTTCGATGCGTTCGCGGGCGACCAGAGCGTTGCGGTGAATGCGCACGAAACGGTCGCCGAATTCATCTTCCAGGGCCTTGAGCGGTTCATCCAGCAGCACTTCGCCGCCTTCATGGCGCAAGGTCACGTATTTGTGGTCGGCAATGAAGTAGACCACCTGACCCAACGGGATCAGCTCAATGCCTTTACGTGTTCGGGCACTGATGTGGCTGCGGGGGCCGCTGCCGCTTTCGGCGGCTGGACGGGTCAGGGCGGCGAGCTGGACGCGATTGGGCCGCTCGGCTTTTTTCAATGCATCATGTAAATGTTCGGTTCGCACAGGCTTCACCAGATAGCCCACGGCGCTGGCCTGCAGGGCTTCCACGGCAAATTCATCGGGCCCGGTGCAAAACACCACGGCGGGCGGGGTTTCGCGTTCGCACAACCGGGCAGCCACTTGCAGGCCATCAAGGCCTGGCATGCCGATATCGAGCAACACGATATCCGGCTTGTGACTGTCGATCAGCGCTAACGCCTCTTCGCCGTTCGTGGCGCTGGGCTCCAGGACAGTGTATCCCTCGAGTTCGCCAACCATTCGGCTCAGGCGCTCGCGGGCTAGGGGTTCGTCATCAACGATCAGGACATTCATATTGCGCTGGATTCCTGCGTGAGTCTCGCACAAGGATAGCGTAGACAGGTGAAGTGACGTCCGTCACCGCGATCCACGCTAAGACTAGCGCGAGGGCCAAAAAGTGCCGCGAGACCGGCGGCTAAATTTTCATCTGCCAATTGATTGGAGGCTCTGGCCCGCATAAGCGAGGTATCGCCGTAGGGTTTGCCGATACACAATATGAACACCCCCTCTTCTTATAGTCAGCCGCAGCGCCGAGAAGTGCGCTGTTCCTATTGTCCAACTGTAGACGGTTGCAGGGACGATATTGCTCAATCGGAAAATATCGTTGCGCAATTTCCCACAAGGCATGTCCCGAGTATGGACCCCGCCTTGTGAAAAAAACCTGTCGACCAGCGTCAGCGACAGGATTGGCAACCCTGTTATTATCCGCGGCAGCTTCCACCGTCATTTTTTCTTCAGCCGACACGAGCGAATTCATGAGCACTGACAAGACCAATCAGTCCTGGGGCGGCCGCTTCAGTGAACCCGTCGACGCCTTCGTCGCCCGCTTCACCGCCTCCGTCACTTTCGACCAGCGCCTGTATCGCCACGACATCATGGGCTCGATCGCCCACGCCACCATGCTGGCCAAGGTCGGCGTGCTGACAGACGCCGAGCGCGACAGCATCACCGATGGCCTGAAGACCATCCAGGGTGAAATCGAGGCCGGTCAGTTCGACTGGCGCATCGACCTCGAAGACGTGCACATGAACATCGAGGCGCGCCTGACCGACCGCATCGGCGTCACGGGTAAAAAACTGCACACCGGGCGCAGCCGCAACGACCAGGTCGCCACCGACATTCGCCTGTGGCTGCGCGACGAGATCGACCTGATCCTCAGCGAAATCACCCGCCTGCAAAAAGGCTTGCTGGAGCAGGCCGAGCGCGAAGCCGGCAGCATCATGCCGGGCTTCACCCACCTGCAAACCGCGCAGCCGGTGACTTTCGGGCACCACATGCTGGCCTGGTTCGAAATGCTCAGCCGCGACTATGAGCGCCTGGTCGACTGCCGCAAGCGCACCAACCGCATGCCGCTGGGCAGCGCCGCGCTGGCCGGCACCACTTACCCGATCGACCGCGAGTTCACGGCTCAGTTGCTGGGCTTCGATGCCGTGGGCGGCAACTCGCTGGACAACGTGTCTGATCGCGACTTCGCCATCGAGTTCTGCTCGGCCGCGAGCATCGCGATGATGCACTTGTCGCGGTTCTCCGAAGAGCTGGTGCTGTGGACCAGCGCCCAGTTCCAATTCATCGATCTGCCGGACCGTTTCTGCACCGGCAGCTCGATCATGCCGCAAAAGAAAAACCCGGACGTTCCAGAGCTGGTGCGTGGCAAGACCGGCCGTGTCTTCGGCGCGCTGATGGGCCTGCTGACCTTGATGAAGGGCCAGCCACTGGCCTACAACAAAGACAATCAGGAAGACAAGGAACCGCTGTTCGACGCGGCCGATACGCTGCGCGATTCGCTGCGAGCCTTTGCCGACATGATCCCGGCGATCAAGCCCAAGCACGCGATGATGCGCGAAGCGGCGCTGCGTGGTTTCTCCACCGCGACTGACCTGGCTGACTACCTGGTACGCCGCGGCCTGCCGTTCCGTGATTGCCACGAAATCGTTGGCCATGCCGTGAAGTACGGCGTGGAAAGCGGCAAGGACCTGGCGGAAATGAGCCTGGAGGAGCTGCGCAAGTTCAGCGACCAGATCGATCAGGACGTATTCGCCGTGCTGACCCTGGAAGGCTCGGTGAACGCCCGCGACCATATCGGCGGGACTGCGCCGGCGCAGGTGAAGAAGGCCGTGGCGCGCGGTCAGGCATTGCTCGCCAGCCGCTAAAAGCTTCGCGGGCAAGCCTCGCTCCTACGGGATCTGTGTCGCCCCGCAATTGCGCGAACGACACCGATCCCGCAGGAGCGAGGCCTGCCCGCGAAGACTGATTCAAGAACGCTACAAAACCCTACTTCTTGGAAGCGACCATCGCCATAAACGCCGGCATCGCCGCTTCCTTGTCCGCCGCAATCCGCTGTACGTTCGGGTTCTGCTCCAGTCGCTCCAACAGCGCCCTGGCCGCCGGCATCTCGGCCAGCAGATCGATATCGAACAGCTTATGCGCCACCGCACAGGCCAGTGGAACGCTGTACAGGAAGTACAAATCCGCAATGCTCAGACTGTCCCCTGCCACATAAGGGGCGAACTTGCCGTGCCTGCCCAACGCGGCAAAGCCTGCCAGCAGCTCGGTCTTGGTCTTGTCCCTGATCGCGTCCGGCACCTGCATGCCGAAAAATGCCTGGGGATAACAGGCGCGAGCCGGCAACTCGATGTACAACTCGATTTCCTTGGCCACTGCCAGCACTTGCGCCCGCTCGAACGGGTCGCTCGGCAGGAGCGGTATACCGTTCTGACTTTGCTCGATGAACTCGAGGATTACCGCGGTTTCATTGATGAAACCCTGCTCGGTGCGCAAAACCGGCACCTTGCCGCGCGGACTGATGGCCAGCGAGTCCGGGCTGGTGCCGGCATAAAACGGTACTTCTTCAAACGGCACGCCCTTCTCCAGCAGCGCCAGCTTGACCATGTTGTAGTAGTTACTGACGGAAAATCCATAAAGCTTGAGCATCACAAAGCCTCCAGGCCGTGCGGGGTTGGCAGTGCCTGTTTATAGAACGCCGAAGCGATTCCTGCCAGCAGCATCACAGCGCTGAATGCAGGTAAACTGGCCGCCTTAAACTTGAGGAGCCTGCCATGAGCGAGCCAACTGATATCGATAGCGACGAAGAAGAATTCACCGAAACCACCCTGATCGAAGCCATCGAAAACCAGATCGAAAGCGACAACCCGCCTGCGGCCAAGGCCACGTTCAACAAGCTGACCCTGGTCGGTTACGAGCGCGAGGAAATCCTCAACCTGATGGCCCATGTGCTGGCAGTAGAAATCGACGCAATCCTCGAAGAAGACCGCGCGTTCAACACCGAATGGTATGAAACCGCCCTGCGGGCATTGCCAGAGTTGCCGCCGGAAAAGAAGTAACCCCGATTCCGTAGGAGCGAGGCTCGCCCGCGAAGGGTGCGCTGAAGTTTTTCCAGACAAACCGTGTCATCGCTCTTGGCGGGCAAGCCTCGCTCCTACGCACCCCGCTGGCGCACCACCCTGCGGGGAATGCATCCCGAGGCGAAAAAACCCTGTCGCGAGCACTGGACATGCCGCACGAGTGGGCTCACCTTAGGGGCGCTGTCGTCCAATTCCTAGAAAGTCTGGAGTCCTTATGTCGCTTACCCCTGAGTTGGTTGCCGAACTGGAAATCCTCGCACTCTTCAACCTGGACAGTTCCCAGGAAGGTTTGAAAATTCATCAGACCGCTGCCCCGAAAGCCATTGCTGCCGCCCAAAGACTGTTCGACAAAGAACTGATCACCCAGCCAGATGGTGGTTATCTGACCAGTCTGGGTCGTGACGCCGCGCAAAATGTGCAAACCGTTCTGACCATTCTCAACGTCCAGGAAACAGCCTGAGCATTACCGTAGCGCCCACGGAAACCCCTGCTACGGGTTTTCCGCGGGCACACTTTGTGACTTGACGTCGCCTCGCGGTAGAAATCTGGCGTCAAAAATACAAATTCAGCTTAAAAGTCCCGCGTCCGAGGCGCTAAACTGCCCCCATCCGCAGACCCCACGTCCGAGCTTCGCGAGCCGGTTTGAGCTGACATGACCCGCACCCATGAAATCCGCCCCGATCTGGACGAGGGAATCGACCGCAAGGTTCTCAGCCAGCTGCGCGCTCGCTTTCTGAAGCTCAACGAAGGCCGCATGGCCCGTGCCATGGAAGGGCTGTCGCCCCGCCAACAAACGGTGCTGACGCTGCTGCCGCTGTTTTTCCACGTCAATCACCCGCTGTTGCCAGGTTATGTGTCGGGCAGCACGCCAGCCGGGCTGTCGAATTTCGAGCCTGACGCCAACGCCCTCGCCGAAGCCCAGCGCCTGACCCGATCGTTTTCCTATAAGCCACGCCACGGCAGCAATCCACCGCGTCCGATCCACGGACTATTCCTGATGGGCAGTCTGGGCACCCTGGCCCAGGCCGATCAAAGCGACATGGACGTGTGGGTCTGTCACAGCCCGGAATTGAACGAGAACGAACTCGCCGAGCTGCGCAAAAAGTGCCAGTTGCTCGAGGCCTGGGCCGCCAGCCAGGGCGCCGAGGCGCATTTCTTCCTGATCGACCCGGCCCGCTTCGTGCTCGGCGAGCGCGATACGCAATTGAGTTCGGAAGACTGCGGCACGACCCAGCACTACCTGCTGCTGGATGAGTTCTACCGCACCGCAATCTGGCTGGCCGGCCGCACGCCAATCTGGTGGCTGGTGCCAGTCTACGAAGAAGCCGCCTACGACCGTTACACCCACACGCTGCTGTCCAAGCGCTTCATCCGTGCGGACGAGTCGCTGGATTTGGGGCATCTGGCCTATATCCCGCCGGGGGAATTCATCGGTGCCGGGCTCTGGCAGTTGTTCAAGGGCATCGAGTCGCCCTACAAATCCGTGCTCAAACTTCTGCTGATCGAGGTGTATGCCAGCGAACACCCCAAGGTCCATTGCTTGAGCCTGCGCTTCAAGCAGGCGGTATTCGCCAATCAACTGGACCTCGACGAGCTCGACCCCTACATCGTGGTCTACCGACGCATTGAGGAATACCTCACCGCGCGGGGCGAGCCGGAGCGCCTGGAGCTGGTACGCCGCGCGTTGTACCTGAAGGTCAACCGCAAGCTCACCGGCAGCAGTCGCACCCAGAGCTGGCAACGTTCGCTGCTTGAGCGCCTGGCTCACGAATGGCACTGGGATCAGCGGCAGCTGGCGCTGCTCGACAGCCGCAGCCAATGGAAAGTCCGCCAGGTCAGCACCGAACGCCGAGCCCTGGTCAATGAACTGAACTACAGCTACCGCTTCCTGACCCAGTTCGCCCGCAACGAGCAAACCGCCAGCCTGATCAACAAACGCGACCTCAACGTGCTGGGTCGGCGGCTGTATGCAGCCTTTGAGCGCAAAGCGGACAAAGTCGAGTTCATCAACCCCGGCATCGCTCCGGACCTGGCCGAAGACACCCTGACCCTGGTGCAAGCACCCAACAAGAAAGAACCCGGGCAAACCCAGTGGGGCTTGTACAACGGCAGCCTGGCAGCCCACGAGTGGGAACATTTCGCGCCGATCAAGCGCAGCCGCCAATTGCTGGAGCTGCTGACCTGGTGCCACCGCAACGGTGTGATCGACAGCAGCACCCGCCTCGCCTTGCACCCAGGCACCAGCGATTTGAGCGAGTTCGAACTGTTCAACCTGCTCGGCAGCCTGCAACAAAGCATCGCCCTGCCGTTGGCGACGGTTGCCGAAGAGCCCTTGCTGCGCGCCAGTGTGCCGAGTGAAGTGCTGATTCTGGTAAACGTCGGCGTCGATCCGCTCAAGCATCACCGCGACCTGAATATCCTGATGACCACCGAGCGCACCGACTCCCTGAGCTACGCCGGTGTCCGGGAAAACCTGGTGCTGACCCTGGACCAGGTCACGCTCAACAGCTGGAACGAAGTGCTGGTCAACCGCTACGACGGCCCCCACGCCCTGCTCGACTGCCTGCGCGATTACCTCAACAACTTGCCGAACGGTCTACAACAACCCCGTTTGAGGGTGCGTTGTTTCTGCCACAACCGGGCGCAATTCATTGCACGGCGGGTCGAAGAGGTCCTCGATACGGCGCAGAACCTGCTGCTGAGCCAGCTCAATCATCGCTACCTGCTACAGGTCCAGCAGCATTACCACGTGCTGGAGTTGGTGCCCGGCCAGGTCAATCACGTCGCCCTCGCCACGCTGCCGGCGCTGTTCGATTACCTGGGCGAAGAACTGGCGAGCTACAGCCCGCTGCACCTGGACCCGATGGCACTGGAAGACCACGACCTGGCGCTGATCCTGCCCATGGGCCAGCCCGAATGCATTCAAGTGTTCTACCGAATCACCGAACAGCAGGCGGAGCTGTACGTACTGGATGAATTCAATGCCCTGTGGCAGCAGCGCTTGCCCTATCACGACGAACAAAGCCTGCTGGTGCCACTGCAACGGTTCCTGCAATCAATCAAGTACCGACGCGACGCGTTGTTGCCGATGAACGCCGCCCAGCCCCTGAACCTCGACACGTTGTATTACCAGCTATTGCCGTCAGGTCCTGGCCGGGCGCGTCGCGTCGAAGCCCGGCCGGCGCCGCAAACCCCGATCAATAAACCGTTCTACGACGTGCAGGCGATCATCGGCAAAGCCGCGCCGGGACAGGTGCAGGTCACGTTGTATTGCAATCAGCGAGAATTTTCAGAGCTGGAGTATGGCGACCATTTGTTTAGCGTGGTCGCCCAGGAGATCGTCGAGCAGCGCCGGGAAATCGAGCGCTATCGCTGCTACATCACCGACCTGGACTTGTCGGGCCTGCTCGGTGATGGTCAGAGTTCAAGCAATTTGTACTTGCGCTACAAGGCCGACCTGGAGCGCGCGTTGAATGAGGCGCTCGAGCAGGTCTAAGCGGTTTATTCCGGAAAATGACCGCCCCCGGCCGGCTGGGATTCAACTTCCAGCAGGGTCAGTTTGAGGGTTTTGCCGCCTGGTGCTGGCCAGTCGATGTGCTGGCCAACTTTAAGGCCGAGCAGCGCGCTGCCGACCGGCGCCAGAATGGAAATCTTGCCTTCGTCGGCGTTGGCGTCCTTGGGATAAACCAGGGTCAGGTGATAGTCCTTGCCACTGCCTTCTTCGCGGCAATGCACACGGGAATTCATGGTGACGACATCGGCGGGCACTTCTTCGTGACCGACCACGGTATCGGCGCGATCCAGTTCGGTTTGCAGCGCAATGACGCCCGGCAGCGTGTCATCCAGGCTGTCGATCAGGCGCTCCAGACGTTGCACGTCCAGACGAGTAAGGGTGATGGAAGGTGTGGTCATGATTGAGGCAGACTCCTTTCTTCTGCACAAAAAAAGCAAAACCCCGCCAGAAAAAGGCGGGGTTTTCACGAGCCTCGATGGGTTGAGGCGTTTCTGGACACTATCACAGCTCAATAAATATACAAGTGAGCGGCGACCACGCACCTGCGCTGACATTTTTGAGAGAGGCTTGCCTGTGGCGAGGGAGCTTGCTCCCGTTCGGCTGCGCAGCAGTCGTAAGCTTTTTGGGGCCGCTTCGCAGCCCAGCGGGAGCAAGCTCCCTCGCCACAAAAGCTCTTATGCCAAGGCTTTGCGCTGGACTGCCTGGGCGCAGATCACACGCCGACGATCATCATCCGCCGAGCGCCATTCGCGGATGTCTTCGACATGGCGAAAACAGCCGAGGCAGACCTTCTGTTCGTCCAGCCGACACACACCGCTGCACGGCGAAGGCACGGCCGGGCTGACATTGCTGTAGAGCGGTTTGGGCGGACGAACGGGCGCAGGCTGGGTCACGGTCTCACAGGCCTTCGAAATCGAGCTCGACGTCAGCTTGCTGCTTGACGATGCGCTCAAGCATCTCGCCCAATTGTTCTTCACTCTTGTCGCACATCCAGCGCTCGCTCTCTTCGTCGTAATCGAAGTGGAAACCACCGGACACGGCCGCAAGCCACAGCTGACGCAGGGGTTCCTGGCGGCTGAAGATCAACTGGCTGCCGTTTTCGAACTTGACGGTGAGCACACCGGCCGAGCTCTCCAGATCGATATCCAGGCCACTATCGTCAAAAATATCCTCCAGCGTCTGCTGGGTGGCATCGACCAGGTCATGGAAACGGGCTTCGGTCAAACTCATTACGGCAACCTCAAAAAGTGTCTGTTCACGCTCAAGCGCCGCAAGATACGGGCGAGCCCCGGTGATTGCAAAGGATAACGACCCACGGTGATCACGAAACCTGTGGGAGCGAGCCTGCTCGAGAAGGGCCCATCATATTCAACATCAATGTTGACTGACACTACGCCTTCGCAAGCAGGCTCGCTCCCACAGGGATTGCGCCCGGCTGACCAGCATCGTGCCAAGCCCCGCCGGACGGGAGCCCCGTCGCATAGGCAAGCTGACGGGTGGCCGGTATACTCCGGCGCAATTAATGCATTTTCAAGGATTTCGCCATGAAGCGCCTGATCTCTTCCCTTGCTGCGCTCGTCGCGGTTGCCTGCCTTGTGTCGGCCTGTGGTCAAAAAGGCCCGCTGTATCTGCCCGACGATTCCCAGGATCCCGCCGAGCAGGCTCAGTCCTCGCAAAAGCAGCCGTCCAAAGCACACAAGCACGACGTCTACCAATAAGGGAACGCCATGGACGCTTTTAATTACCGTGGCGGGGAGCTGTTTGCCGAAGGTGTGGCCCTGTCGGCCATCGCCGAACGTTTCGGCACACCGACCTACGTCTACTCCCGCGCGCACATCGAAGCCCAGTACCTGGCATACGCCGATGCGCTGGTCGGCATACCGCACCTGGTCTGCTTTGCGGTCAAGGCCAACTCCAACCTGGGTGTACTGAATGTCCTGGCCCGTCTTGGCGCCGGTTTTGACATCGTCTCCCGTGGCGAGCTGGAACGCGTACTGGCCGCCGGCGGCAGCGCCGACAAGATCGTTTTCTCCGGTGTCGGCAAGACCCGTGACGACATGCGTCGCGCCTTGGAAGTTGGCGTCCATTGCTTCAACGTCGAATCCACCGATGAGCTGGAGCGTCTGCAAGTGGTCGCCGCCGAGCTGGGTGTTCGCGCACCGATCTCGCTACGTGTGAACCCGGACGTCGATGCCGGCACGCACCCGTACATTTCCACCGGTCTCAAAGAGAACAAGTTCGGCATCGCCATCGCCGACGCCGAAGACGTGTACATCCGCGCCGCCCAGTTGCCCAACCTGGAAGTGGTCGGCGTCGATTGCCACATCGGTTCGCAACTGACCACCCTGCCGCCGTTCATCGACGCCCTCGACCGCCTGCTGGGCCTGGTCGACCGCCTCGGCGATTGCGGCATTTACCTGCGCCACATCGATCTCGGTGGCGGTTTGGGCGTGCGTTATCGCGATGAAGAGCCGCCATTGGCTGCCGACTACATCAAAGCCGTGCGCGAGCGTCTCGACGGTCGCGACCTGGCGCTGGTGTTCGAGCCGGGCCGTTTCATCGTCGCCAACGCCGGCGTGCTGCTGACCCAGGTCGAGTACCTCAAGCACACCGAACACAAAGACTTCGCCATCGTCGACGCGGCCATGAACGACCTGATCCGTCCGGCGCTGTACCAGGCCTGGATGGATGTCACCGCCGTGCGCCCGCGCACTGCAGCAGCGCGCGCCTACGACATCGTCGGCCCGATCTGCGAGACCGGCGACTTCCTGGCCAAGGATCGTGAACTGGCCCTGGAAGAAGGCGATCTGTTGGCCGTGCATTCGGCCGGCGCCTATGGGTTTGTCATGAGTTCCAACTACAACACCCGCGGCCGCGCCGCCGAAGTGTTGGTGGACGGTGATCAGGCATTTGAAGTGCGTCGCCGTGAGACGGTAGCCGAGTTGTTTGCTGGCGAAAGCCTGCTGCCGGAGTAATCCCATGCTGCTGCGTTTTACCAAGATGCACGGCCTGGGCAACGACTTCATGGTCCTCGACCTGGTCAGCCAGCACGCGCACATCCTGCCCAAGCACGCCAAGCAATGGGGCGATCGGCATACCGGCATCGGTTTCGACCAGTTGCTGATCGTCGAAGCGCCGAGCAACCCGGACGTGGACTTCCGCTACCGGATCTTCAACTCCGATGGTTCCGAAGTGGAACAGTGCGGCAACGGTGCGCGCTGTTTCGCCCGCTTCGTGCTCGACAAACGCCTGACCGCCAAGCGGCAGATTCGCGTCGAGACCAAAAGCGGCATCATCGAACTGGATATCCGCAGCGACGGCCAGATTGGTGTCAACATGGGCGCACCGCGCCTGGTGCCGACCGAGATTCCATTCGACGCGCCAGAACAGGCCTTGAGTTATAAGCTCGATGTCGAGGGTACGACCGTCGAACTGGCCGCCGTGTCCATGGGAAACCCCCATGCCGTGTTGCGGGTCAGCGACATCAACAACGCACCGGTGCATGAACTGGGACCGAAAATCGAACACCACCCGCGCTTCCCGGCGCGGGTCAACGTCGGTTTTCTCCAGGTCATCGACCGGAACCGTGCGCAGTTGCGCGTCTGGGAACGTGGCGCCGGGGAAACCCAGGCCTGCGGCACCGGCGCCTGCGCTGCCGCAGTGGCCGCGATCAGCCAGGGGTGGATGGATTCGCCGCTATTGATCGACCTGCCCGGCGGGCGTCTGTCCATTGAATGGGCAGGCCCTGGCCATCCGGTCATGATGACCGGCCCGGCAGTCCGCGTTTATGAAGGACAAGTGCGTCTTTGAGAGAGTCGAATCCATGAAAGATAAGCCCCAGGTTCCCGCCCCACAGCCCGACGAATCCCCTTCCGAAAGCCTTGAGGCGGCGGCGATTGCCGCGTACCTGGAGGCTCATCCGGATTTCTTCGTCGAGCACGAAGAACTGCTCCCGGCCTTGCGCATTCCGCACCAGCGCGGCGATACCGTCTCGCTGGTCGAACGCCAGATGAAGATCCTGCGCGACCGCAACATTGAGTTGCGTCATCGCCTCTCGCATTTGATGGACGTGGCCCGCGACAACGACCGCCTCTTCGACAAGACCCGCCGCCTGATTCTGGCGCTGATGGATGCCAGCAGCCTGGAAGACGTGGTGATCAGCGTCGAAGACAGTCTGCGCCAGGACTTCCAGGTGCCTTTTGTCAGCCTGATCCTGCTGGGTGACAACCCGATGCCGGTGGGCCGCTGGGTCACCCATGCCGACGCGCAAACGGCCATTGGCGGCTTGCTCTCGGAAGACAAAAGCGTCAGCGGCAGCCTGCGCGATCACGAACTGGACTTCCTGTTCGGCGAAGAACAGCGCAAACAGATCGGCTCCACCGCCGTTGTCGCCATCAGCCATCAAGGCATCCACGGCGTCCTGGCCATCGCCAGTCGCGACCCGCAACACTACAAAAGCTCGGTCGGTACGCTGTTCCTGAGCTACATCGCCGAAGTCATGGGTCGCGTGCTGCCTCGGGTCAACAGTTCCCTGCGCTCGGTACGCTGACCATGGAACGGCAACTGGACGCTTACTGCGAACACCTGCGCAGTGAGCGGCAGGTGTCGCCCCAAACGCTGCACGCCTACCGCCGCGATCTCGACAAAGTGCTGGGCTGGTGCGTCAAACAGAACATCAGCAGCTGGGCCGCGCTGGACATTCAGCGTCTGCGCAGCCTGATCGCGCGCCTGCATTCCCAGGGTCAATCTTCGCGCAGCCTGGCGCGACTGCTGTCGGCCGTCCGTGGGCTCTATCATTATTTGAACCGCGAAGGTCTTTGCGATCACGACCCGGCCAACGGCCTGGCACCGCCCAAGGGCGAAAGACGGCTGCCGAAAACCCTCGATACCGACCGCGCGCTGCAACTGCTTGAAGGCGCGGTGGAGGATGACTTCCTGGCACGTCGGGATCAGGCGATTCTGGAGCTGTTCTATTCCTCGGGTTTGCGCCTTTCGGAGCTGACCGGGCTTAATATGGATCAGCTGGATCTGGCCGACGGCATGGTTCAGGTGCTCGGCAAGGGCAGCAAGACTCGCCTGCTGCCGGTCGGCAAAAAAGCGCGTGAAGCCCTGGAACTGTGGCTGCCGTTGCGGGCCATGACTAACCCGGCAGACGATGCGGTGTTCGTCAGCCAGCAAGGTCGGCGCCTTGGCCCCCGGGCGATTCAGTTGCGGGTCAAAGCTGCTGGTGAGCGCGAGCTGGGGCAGAACCTGCACCCGCACATGTTGCGGCATTCCTTTGCCAGCCATTTGCTGGAATCCTCGCAGGACCTGCGCGCCGTACAGGAATTGCTCGGCCACTCGGACATCAAGACCACCCAGATCTACACCCACCTGGACTTCCAGCACCTGGCCACGGTCTACGACAGCGCCCATCCACGGGCCAAACGCATTAAAGGCGATGATTCATGACCATCCAATTGATCACCTTCGACCTCGACGACACCCTGTGGGACACCGCCCCGGTGATCGTCAGCGCCGAAGCCATACTGCGTGAATGGCTGACCGAGCACGCACCGAACCTGGGCGCGCTGCCGGTGGACCATTTGTGGGCTATTCGGGAACGGGTCCTGACCCTCGAACCGAGCCTCAAACACCGTATCAGCGCGCTGCGGCGCCGGGTGTTGTTCCATGCGTTGGAGGAGGCCGGATACGACCACGGCGAGGCGTCGGACCTGGCCGACAAGAGTTTTGAAGTGTTTCTGCATGCCCGGCACCAGATCGAGGTGTTTCCCGACGTCGAGCCGACGCTGGAAACCCTGGCCAAGCATTACGCCCTGGGTGTGGTCACCAATGGCAACGCCGATGTGCGCCGGCTGGGACTGGCCGATTACTTCAAGTTTGCGTTGTGCGCCGAAGACATCGGCATCGCCAAGCCCGATGCGCGCCTGTTTCATGAGGCATTGCAACGGGGTGGTGCGACGGCGGAGACGGCGGTGCATATCGGCGATCATCCGGGGGATGACATTGCCGGGGCGCAGCAGGCGGGGTTGCGGGCGATCTGGTTTAACCCGGCGCGCAAGGCCTGGGAAGCCGAGAAGGCACCGGATGCCGAGATTCGCAGTTTGACCGAATTGCCGGCGTTGCTGGCTCGGTGGAACGCCCATCACTGATCCTGAATTCACATACAACCCTTGTGGGAGCGAGCCTGCTCGCGAAAGCGGTGGGTCATCCGACATCTATTTTGAATGTGATGACCCCTTCGCGAGCAGGCTCGCTCCCACAGTGGATAGTGCCAAGTCCATACCTTTTCTTCGCCCATGAAAAAGCCCGCAGCGACGGCGGGCCTTTTCAGCAAGCCAATAGCAGACGCTTAGATAGGCCGGCTGCCGTACTTGTTGTCAGGCTTCTTGGGCGGATCGGCGACCACATTGGCCTCCACTTCCTGCACCTTGCCGCCCCGTGCCAGAAACTCTTCCATGGCCTTGGCCAGGGCGTCGCGTTCCTTGTTCTTGGCTTCGACGCTCGGCAGCTCGTCAACCGACACCGCAGCCTTGGCTTTGCCTTTGGCGGTCGGAACGGGCGTTTCACCGCCGTCGTCTTCAGCGACGTCTTCGGCCGCTGCTTCCAGACCTTCTTCGGTTTCGTCGTCGTCGCCTACTTCGAGGTCGTCGTTTTCCAGATCATCGTCGCTCATGTTCTACCTCATGACTTGCGAAAAGCAGATTAGTTATAGCCCAGCTTCACCGTCTGTCGACAGCCGCCGGAAAAATTCAATAACCACTGGTGACCAGCGGTTCATGCCTCTTCACCATGCACGGTGGCGAGGACTTTACGGGCACCGCCAAAATCACGGTGCTCGCCCAGATAAACACCTTGCCAGGTCCCCAGCGCCAGTCGGCCTGCCGAAATCGGCAAACTGAGCTGACAGCCAAGCACGCTGGCCTTGAAGTGCGCCGGGAGGTCGTCCAGGCCTTCGTCGTTATGCTCATAGCCGTCTGTTCCTTGTGGGATCAGACGATTGAAAAATCGTTCGAAGTCGCGACGTACCGCCGGATCGGCGTTCTCGTTGATGGTCAACGACGCCGAGGTATGCTGCAGCCACAAATGCAACAGACCGACCCGGCACGCCTTGAGTTCAGGCAGGCCGGCGAGTAACTCGTCCGTTACCAGATGAAAGCCCCGGGGCCGTGCCCGCAGGGTAATCAGAGTCTGTTGCCACATACAGTTCTCCGCACGTTCGGGGCGCATTCTAGCGCGCTCTGGGAAAAAACAAAGGCCCTAATATTCCTTCAATCATGTAAGCCATTGGCCGCAGAAAAACGCCCGTCGTAAACGCCACCAAACGTGTACGAAAAAACCTTTCAGCAGTCTCTTCACTGACAAACGCCAGACAAAAAAATGCCCGGCAAGCCGGGCAAGTTTTTTATGCGCGTGCTTACAAGTTGTAGCCGCGTTCGTTGTGGAGTGCCAGGTCGATGCCGACGGCCTCTTCTTCTTCCGTGATACGCAGACCCATGACAGCGTCCAGTACCTTGAGAATGATGTAGGTGACGATCGCGGTGTAGATCACCGTGAAGCCCACGCCTTTGCACTGAATCCAGACTTGAGCGGCGATGTCGGTGACGGTGCCGAAGCCACCCAGGGACGGTGCGGCGAACACACCGGTCAGGATCGCGCCGAGGATACCGCCGATGCCGTGCACACCGAAGGCGTCCAGGGAATCGTCATAACCGAGTTTGCGTTTCAGGGTGGTGGCGCAGAAGAAGCACACCACGCCCGCTGCCAGGCCGATGACCAGCGCGCCCATCGGGCCCACGGTGCCAGCGGCCGGGGTGATGGCGACCAGACCGGCCACAACACCCGAAGCGATACCCAGTGCACTTGGTTTGCCGTGAGTGATCCACTCGGCGAACATCCAGCCCAGTGCAGCGGCGGCGGTTGCGATCTGGGTCACCAGCATTGCCATACCGGCCGTGCCGTTGGCCGCAGCGGCGGAACCGGCGTTGAAACCGAACCAGCCGACCCACAGCATCGCGGCGCCCATCAGGGTGTAACCGAGGTTGTGCGGTGCCATCGGGGTGGTCGGGAAGCCTTTGCGCTTGCCGAGCACGATGCACGCAACCAGACCGGCCACACCGGCGTTGATGTGCACCACGGTGCCGCCCGCGAAGTCGAGCACACCCCAATCCCACATCAGGCCGCCGTTGCCGGACCAGACCATGTGCGCAATCGGTGCATAAACCAGGGTGAACCACACGCCCATGAAGATCAGCATGGCGGAGAACTTCATCCGCTCGGCGAAGGCACCGACGATCAGCGCAGGGGTGATGATGGCGAAGGTCATCTGGAAGGTGATGAACACCGCCTCAGGGAACAGCGCCGCAGGACCGGTCAGGCTCGACGGCGTGACACCGGCGAGGAATGCCTTGCCCATGCCACCGAAGAACGAGTTGAAGTTGACGACGCCCTGCTCCATGCCGGTGGTGTCGAACGCGATGCTGTAGCCATAAATGACCCACAGAATGCTGATCAGACCGGTAATGGCGAAGCACTGCATCATCACGGAAAGAATGTTTTTGGAGCGAACCATGCCGCCGTAGAACAGGGCGAGGCCGGGAATGGTCATGAACAGCACGAGGGCTGTCGAGGTCATCATCCAGGCGGTATCGCCGGAGTTGAGGACTGGGGCCGCCACTTCGTCTGCCGCCATAGCCAGGCTGGGCATTACGAGGGACAACAGGGCTCCTAGCCCTGCGAATTTACGCAGAGTCATATTGTTTTCTCCTGGGGCGTTGGGTTTGTGGCGGCGTTTAAATCGCGTCGGTATCGGTTTCGCCGGTACGGATGCGAATCGCCTGTTCCAGATTGACCACGAAGATCTTGCCGTCACCGATCTTGCCGGTGTTGGCGGCCTTGGTTATCGCCTCGATAACCCGGTCCAGATCCTTGTCGTCAATGGCGACATCGATCTTTACCTTAGGCAGGAAATCGACCACGTATTCCGCGCCGCGATACAGCTCGGTGTGACCCTTCTGCCGACCGAAGCCTTTGACTTCAGTAACGGTAATGCCCTGCACGCCGATCTCGGACAGCGACTCGCGCACGTCGTCCAGTTTGAACGGCTTGATGATGGCAGTGACTAGCTTCATGAAAACTCTCTCCCGAATTGGTGGACTTGCCCCAGGAAAACAAACCCGACTCAAGTCTAAGCGCAGTGCCTGGCTTTGTAACGCATCGTCGACCTTACCTGCCCGTCCGACGCCAGCTAACCGCTCCTCACGAAACAACTCCCCGTTCCGCTTGGCGCACTGCATTCGTCACAGCGACTGCATCAGTGCATGGGTTACGACTGACTAAGCAGAAAGCTTGCCATCTCGCCAAAACCCACTGAATTCAACCCCTTGACCGCCGCCAACAGCCCCTTTCCTCAATCGGCCCCACGGATACGCACAACAACAGTGCGCAGCCGTCTGTCCACATGCGCGAAAAGCGTGCATCCCTGCTGACGGAATTGACTATAGACACTGCGTGATACACTGCCCGCCATTGTTGACAGGACATTTCCCATGCTCGCACCCAAAGATTTCCTCGACGCCCTGAGCGGCACCGCCTCCCGCCTCTTCAGCGGCGAAACCCCATTGCCGAAAAGCGAAATCGAAAGCCAGTTCAAGGCGTTGTTGCAGAGCGGCTTCAGCAAGCTGGACCTGGTGAGCCGGGAAGAGTTTGATAGCCAGATGGTTGTGCTGGCGCGGACCCGGGCACGGCTGGAAAGCCTCGAAGCGAAGGTTGCGGAGCTGGAAGCGAAGCTGAATCCGCCTGCCGAGTAACCCACCCCTTCAAGTCTAAACATACAAGCGAGCCTGCTCGCGATTAGAGTCACCTCGGTCTACCAGCCTTCCCACACTGGACCGACCAACCCTGTAGGACCTGCCAAAGGCTGCAATCTCCTGATCTGCCGCCCCGCCACCATCTCGGCAACGTCCTACAAAGATCACCACCGCCGTCCGATAGCGCCGTGAAGCCCAGGCTCCTAAGCTCATTCTCAGCTGAATATTCAGCACTGGGTTTGGCGACCTGGAAGCTTAAGGCGTACGACGACCATCTCTCGAGTCATGGCGGCTGTGCGTGGGAGACCTTCGGGTCTGCCGGGTTCCTTTTGCTCCGGTTCGCCAACCCGCGTACAGCTGCCACCCAATTGTTTGGCGACGATTGACGGCAGCCTCTTTAGCAAAAGGAGCTGTATTAATGAGTTGCGATAACGCTTATCTAGTCCCTCACGTCTTCACCCGCCACAAACTCCACCTCCACGCGCTTTTGATCGAAAACCAGCCTTGGTTCAGCGCCCGAGACCTGGGCCGTCTGCTTCGCCTTTTCCTCGACGAACGCGCCGTCCGAAAACTCGATCCCGATCAACATCAATCCGCGCGAGTCGTCATCCACGGCACCCTCGAAAACACCTTGCTGATCAGCGAATCCGGCGTCTACGCCCTGCTCGTCTACCACTACTGCCCCGAATACCGAGGCCTGCGTGAATGGCTGACCCACGACGTAGTGCCAGCCCTCAGAGACGCCCAACATCCGGCAACAAGCGAACGCCCGATTCTGAGTCTGTTGAACTGGCCGGAGATGTCGCTGAGTTTGCTGCACTGGAATAACCAGCCGTGGATTCGGTTGCAGGATGTTCCGCACATGCTTGCGGAGGGTGAACGGGCGCAACGGACGGTCAATGCGCCTTGGTGGAAGCGTGCTTCGCGGATGTTGCAATCGCTTTAAGTATTTAAAGCCCTACCACGTTCGATTCCAGCTTCCCGCAAATCGTAAGTCGCTTGCAGGTTCAGCCAGAACTCGGGCGTGGTGTTCAGGTGGCCAGATAGCTTCCCCGCTAGATCAGCACTGACACAACGCTGTTGCATCACGATGTCGTTGACCACATTTAACGGTTCGTTCAACGAATGGGCGAAAGCTGACTCTGAAATGCCCAACGGTTCAAGAAACTCCTCCTGAAGAATTTCGCCAGGATGAACGGGCCGCATTCCATTACTGTTCATTATCCTCTCCGAAGTCAGCGATCAATTAATGATCATAAGCAGCCCTGCCAGACAGACAAGAGCGCTCACCCACTTTCACCGGCGTCCGTCATTGTTCTAGGCAAGGTCCTACAAAAACATCATCCCGAGACCCATTACGTCGGCACCCCACGCTCGCTTACGCTTCATCACCAGAAAGACACTCGCAACATCCAGTGAAAGTTTGTCGCCTCATTCGTAACGCCGAAGAACAACACCCCGACTACCCTTCAAAAAACCGCAGGAAGCGGTTCCCGTAAAGCTCAAGGAACGACCATGTCCCTCTCCATCGTCCACAGCCGCGCCCAGATTGGCGTGGATGCGCCCGCCGTTACCGTAGAAGTCCACTTGGCCAACGGTTTGCCGTCCCTGACGATGGTCGGATTGCCCGAAGCGGCAGTAAAGGAAAGCAAGGACCGGGTACGCAGCGCGATTATCAATTCAGGGCTGCAATTCCCGGCACGGCGTATCACGTTGAATCTCGCTCCCGCTGACCTACCGAAGGACGGTGGACGATTTGATCTGGCCATTGCGCTGGGGATTCTGTCAGCCAGCGTGCAGGTGCCGACGTTGACGCTGGATGACATTGAGTGTCTGGGAGAGTTGGCGCTATCGGGCGCGGTGAGGGCAGTTCGCGGTGTGCTGCCGGCAGCATTAGCAGCACGCAAGGCCGGGCGGACGCTGGTAGTGCCGCGGGCAAATGCAGAAGAGGCGTGTCTGGCGTCGGGGTTGAAGGTGATCGCGGTGGATCATTTGCTTCAGGCGGTGGCGCACCTTAATGGACACACTCCAATCGAGCCCTTCGTATCCGATGGCTTGCTGTACGCCAGCATGCCGTACCCCGATTTGAATGAGGTGCAAGGTCAAATGTCAGCCAAGCGCGCGCTGCTGATAGCGGCGGCAGGTGCGCATAACTTGTTGTTCAGCGGTCCGCCGGGAACAGGGAAAACCCTGCTGGCCAGTCGTTTACCGGGGCTGCTACCGCCATTGGCTGAGAATGAAGCGCTTGAGGTCGCAGCAATTCAATCGGTTTCCAGTTGCGTGCCGCTGAGCCATTGGCCGCAACGACCGTTTCGCCAACCTCACCATTCCGCATCAGGCCCGGCACTGGTCGGCGGCGGCTCACGACCACAACCCGGCGAAATTACCCTCGCCCATCATGGCGTGCTGTTCCTGGACGAACTTCCTGAATTTGATCGCAAGGTATTGGAGGTTTTGAGAGAGCCTCTGGAATCCGGCCACATCGTGATATCCCGCGCCAAGGACCGCGTGCGCTTCCCGGCGCGATTCCAATTGGTGGCAGCAATGAATCCATGTCCCTGTGGATATCTTGGTGAACCGAGTGGTCGCTGCTCCTGTACGCCGGACATGGTCCAGCGCTACCGAAACAAACTGTCGGGGCCGCTGCTGGATCGCATTGACCTGCACCTGACCGTCGCCCGAGAAGCCACCGCATTAAACCCATCACAGAAACCCGGTGACGATACAGCCACCGCCGCGGCACTGGTCGCCGACGCAAGAGAGCGTCAAAACAAGCGCCAAGGCTGCGCCAATGCATTCCTCGATCTGCCTGGCCTGCGCAAACACTGCAAGTTATCCACAGCCGATGAAAACTGGCTGGAATCCGCGTGTGAACGACTGACCTTGTCGCTCAGAGCTGCTCACCGATTGCTCAAGGTCGCCCGCACCTTGGCGGATCTTGAGCAGGTCGATGGGATCACCCGCGAGCATTTGGCAGAAGCGCTGCAATACCGACCGACCTCAGCGTAATCGATGACTATCACAGCAAATCATTCAGATAATATTCAGAGAGAGCGTCAGTAATACATGAAGTTACTAAGAAGTCATTGGATCAGATTCGTCTATTGCCTGATAAGCATTGCTATCGTATGGGCGGCGCTATTGCAGCAGGAAATTGTTGTTGGCTCTCCGACAACCCTGAACAACTTTTCCTACATTGGCACAGTCATTACGATCGTCGCGCTAATCATTTCAATATCCGAAGTTCTGCACAGTGTTCGTTACTCACGCAGCATCAGTGCTGAAGCCAACAGAATACTCAAGGACGCAAAAGCTGTAGAAGGCGCCTCGGCCGTCAGTGAATGCCTTGCGACGCTCAATGAAGCAGCAGGTTATGTGGACACCGAAAACTATCCATTGGCGCTGAAGTGCTATCAGCATTTCAGGATTCTGTTTGCCAAAATACCCGGTACAGGTCAGGAGTTCGAAAGGATTGACAATATCCTTGGAGAAACTGAAATCACCATCAGAAAAGGGGTTTTCGCGACGGCAAACGCTCCGCTCGAAAAGCCGATCAGAATCCTTCTTCACCACAATCTTGAAAACATCAAAGAAAACCTCGAAAAGGTTAACCCGGCCAGAGGGCGTCAATATGCTACCGCCTAGATTTCTCGATTTCATCAAAGCACTCACCGCGAGAACGGAGAGAGGCGAATTCTCCTGGAGTTATGACGACAACAACTCGTTTGTGAAACTCAAGGAAAATGACTTTTCTCTTTCATTGCGTTACAGCTTCAACGCCGACGAGAAATATGCGGAGTACGTTATCTATTACATCGACGAGATCGGAAATAAGGAGCATCGGTTTTATACCAACCAAACCTGGAACGACTGCGATTTCATCCGGCGTCTGTTTGATGCGGCACAAGCGTCAGAAATGAGACTTCCTTTTTAGCCTTTTGATGAGCGGTGAACCACAGACTTCCACTGCTCATCTCGAAAGGCCGCTTACTCTTTGGTCAAATCCACCAGCGGCGCCTGCCTTACCTCAGTCTCCCGCCCACCTTGAATCTCACTCACACGCTTCAACGCCTTATCCACAGCCCCCTTATCTGCCAACAAGCTGTAATGGATTTGAAACTGCCTCTGCTCTTTAACCCCAATCATCGGCACCAAACCAATCGGCCGCTGATACCGACGGTTGTAAGAAAAACTCGTCCCCGGTTCCAACCCGGTCACATACCCCTGCCCTTGCGTATCCGTGTTCTTCCACAACGAAAACACCGGCAACTGCTGCGTATTGAACCCCACCGACACCCCAAGGCTCCCGGCTTTGTTATGCAACACGGTCAGCGTGTCGCCCTTGGCATCGCCATAAGGCACGACGTTGTAAACCGTCTCGTCGTAGTCCTTGGTCGGTGCACGGTAAGTCTGCCAATCCGGTAAATCCCCTTTGGCCTTGTCGTTGAACGGCGACACCTGTTTAACCGGCGCAGCAAAACGCGCGCCCTGCTCCAGGAATGGCGTGCTGAAGTTGCTGTGGTACAGCGCCTGGTATTCCTTCGGGTAGTCGCCGTTGTTGGTCAACGTGTCGTTCAGGGCGAACGCTACGCTGCCGGGTTCAGTGACCAACTCAGTCACCACCGAGAAATCGACTTTTTTGAACGCCTGCTCTTTCAGCTCGCCGCGCAGGCTGATGGCGTAAGGCGGTTTTTCATCGATGTGCAGGGTGACTTTGCTGGCCGGGATGTTGGCGGCGCGGCCATGCAGGGTCAGCAGTTCGCCGTTGTCGATGCCGGGATGGCCGACCCATTCGTAGCCGCAGCGAGCCACCAGTTCGTTGAAGCCTTCGAGCCAGCCCAGTCCGCCGCGGCCGTTGAGTTCGATGAAGGACGGATTGACCACGTCCTTGACCGGAGAGTCCCAGCCCATGCGCACATCGCCGACCGATGCTTGCAACACGTTCATGCCGCGAGTGGGCACCACCGAGAGTTTCATTGTGCCGTTATCGATGTCGACGATGCTGACGCCCTCTTGCCGGCCGCCGTGCAAGGTGCGCAGGGTCACGGAGAAGGGTTTGTCGGTTTTGACACCGAGTTGCTGGCTGGTGATCTGCCAGTTCTGGGCAGCCTTGTCGCTGTCGAGCAGGACGTAGTCCCAGGCCATGGCGTGGGAGGCGGACAGCGCGCCAAGGGCAACGACTAATTTGAGCGGGGTCATGGGGAAGCCTTTTTTGGAGTTGTGCATTTTTTATAGCGCTGATGAAACGATTCAGCAAGCTTAAAAAAGCGGACGTCCGAGTCTTCCCAAATCAATTCACATTGCCCCCATGCAACCTCCGCACGCTTACGCTAGTCTCATACGGTTTTGGACCTCTGCTGATTGACGGCGACATCATTATGACATTAAGGTCGCCAGCTAAATGCAGGAGCAGGAACAGACACCTTTGTCTGTCATTTTTGCGCAACGGAACATATGGAGTTTGAATGCGCGGGGCATTATTACGCAGCGGTAAGAGCGGGTCATTCACAGCCCTGGGCGAAACAGGTCAACCGGTCTATCGGGCTGCCCTGCAATTGCGCGAAGCCATTCGCCGCAAGAACCCCGACATGGTCGACCACCTGGCCATTCCTCAAAGCGATGAACTCGGCAACCAGATCGATTGGTACAGCGGTATCGAAGGCGATGTGATCCCGTGGAGCAGTGCGACCGAAGAAGAACGCGCTCCGGCCCGTCGCCAACTTGAAGCCCTGAAGACTGCGCTCGATGAGTTGAGCCAGCGTTTCCTGGGCACGGACCCGGCCGAACAGCAGCAAGGCGACAAAGCCGTGTTCGGCAAGCTGCTCAAGCGCGTCATTCATTTCCCTGACGAAAACTTCGTCTACCTGGTGCAAGGCAAGCCGGTGCTGACCTTTTGGGGTTTCGAGCACGCCGGTACCGGCAATCGCGATCCCCTGCACTGCCTTTATCAGGTTCCGCCCGTCTTCACGCTGCCACCCGTGGTTGAAGAACCGGTGGTGGCGCCCGTCGTGCCCGTGGTAGCTCGTCCGTGGTGGCGTCGCTGGTGGTGGCTGTTGCTGCTGCCGCTCCTGTTGCTGCTGTTGTGGCTGTTGCTCGGCCTGCGCGGTTGCGTACCGATTCCATTGGTGGCGGTGGACTTGCTGCCCGAGGGCATCGTGCCGGTGGAAAATCAGCTGGAAGAGCCACAACTGACCGGCAATGTCACAACGCTGAATAGCGTTCCCGTGACCGGCACGGTCGCTGGTTCCACCACAGGCACCGCCGTGACCGGCACCCAAGGCGCGGAAGCGCCGGCGCTCGCTGGCAACGAAGCTGACGCCGCGACTGCCGGCATCACGCAAGACCCGGCCGCCGAATCCCCAACCGCGCCACCGGAAGCCGAAGCCGAAGCCAAAACCGAGGCACCTGTCACCACACCGCCCGACGCACAAAAATCCGCCGCCGCAGCCGCAACCACAAAACCGGGCCCGGCCTTGAGCATTCCGCCTGACGCCGCCGACGGTGCCGCCAAGTTCCTCGACGGTCAGTACCGCGCCGGTGCCGGCATTCAGGATCGCCGGACCGGCAAGCCGCTGCGCCTGGAATACCAGCTCAAGGACGGTAAGGGCGAAGTCACCGTACACCAGGCCGACGGCACGAAATGCAGCGGGCCGGTGAGCGCTACCATGAAAGGCGGCAGCCTCGCCATCGACAGCCAGGGCCAGGCCGTGTGCGGCGATGGCAGCACTTACGACATGCCCAAGGTCAACTGCCGCAAAGGGGCGACCACGGTCGCGGACTGCACCGGCGGTTACGGAAAAGATCAATTCCCCATGTCCATGCGGCAAATGGGCGAATAAGACTGGAATAACCCGACATGTTGCCTGAAGTCACCCAATTCGAAGACACCGTCACGCTCGTCAGTGACACCGGTATCCAGTTCATGGATTTCGCCCTGCGCCTGGATCCTCGCAAGGAACCGGCGGGCGAGTTCGCGCCGATGATCAGCGGGCTGATCTGCCGGCTGATGTACAACGAAGAGAAAGACTTCTACTTCTACGAGCCCGAACCGGAAAAGGTCGAGAAGGCCAAGCCGGCGTTCAGCGTCGACATGAAAAGCAGCCTCGAGCTGCTGGACGGTGTCTGGCTGCCGACGCCGTTTTTCCGTTTCATGCCGCCGCACCGCTTCGACGAAGGCCCGACCAACTGGTCGCGGATGCGCCTGGTGAAACTGGCCACGCCAGACATCGACGGCAACACCCATCGCCTTACGATGGCGTTCGACAGCCGCGTCATGCCCAAGCGTGACGGCACCGCCTACCTGGCGCCGAACGAAGAAGACATCAGCTCCGGCGTGTCCTTCAAACTGGCGACCAAGGCCAGCGAAACCCGTTGGTTCCTGGCCCAGCCATGGGTCAACGAATGGCTGCTCGAAGTGTTCAACGAAGGCAATGCCCATCGTTCCCGCGAAGAGCTGGACATCGACATCCGCGCCAACCATCACCTGGCGCACTACCTCAACCTGCTGAGCCTGTTGAGCACGCCGTCTGCGGCAGCGCAGTCGACCGCCAGGCCGAAGGTGGAAATCCCTGAGCTGAAAGTGGTGGCCAACGACAGCAATGGCCTGGTCAAACCGATTCCGGTGGACCTGGTGCTGGACGTCGGCAACTCACGCACCTGCGGCATCCTGATCGAGAACCACGGTCAGGCCGGCTCCGGGCTGAAGCAGAATTACGTGCTGGAACTGCGCGACCTGATCACCCCCGAACACACCTACAACCTGCCGTTCGAAAGCCGTGTGGAGTTTGCCCAGGCGTATTTCGGCAAGGACCACTGCTCGGTCAAGAGCGGCCGTCACGATGCGTTCCAGTGGGCGACGATCGCCCGGGTCGGCAACGAGGCCAGCCGTCTGGCCAGCCGCCGTCGCGGCACCGAAGGCTCGACGGGCCTGTCCAGCCCGAAACGTTACCTGTGGGATGAAAACGCCTACGGCCACGGCTGGCGTTTCAACTGCTCGTACATCAAGACCGACAACGAGCCCTACGCCACCGCCGCGCCGTTCTCGCACCTGATCAACGAAACCGGCGAGGCGCTTTACAGCCTCGAAGAAGACGATCGTCTGCCGGTGTTCATGCCGCGTTACTCGCGCAGCTCGCTGATGACCTTCATGCTCGCCGAAGTGCTGGCCCAGGCGTTGTCGCAGATCAACAGCCCGGCCCAACGCTCGCGCCAGGGTCACACCCGCGTGCCGCGCCAGCTCAACAGCATCACCCTGACCGTGCCGCCGGGCATGCCCCAGGCCGAGCGCAGCATCCTCAACGAACGCATGCAGCAGGCCATCGGCCTGGTGTGGAAAAGCCTCGGCTGGCACGCCGGCGAGGAAGATCCGCATCAGGATCAGGCCGTCAGCCCGCGCACGCCGATCCCGAGCATCCGCGTGGAATGGGACGAAGCCTCCTGCGGCCAGTTGGTGTACCTGTACACCGAGGTCAACGAGAACTTCGCCGGTCACCCGGAAGAGTTTTTCGACACCATCGCCCGGCCAGACAAGACCGACCGCGAACGCATCACCCTGGCGACCATCGACATCGGCGGTGGCACCACCGACCTGGTCATCACCGACTATCGCCTCGACCGCGCCGGCAACACCGGCAGCGGCAGCAACGTGCACATCGTGCCCGAGCAGCGTTTCCGCGATGGCTTCAAAGTGGCCGGCGACGACATCCTGCTGGACGTGATTCAGGATTTCATCCTGCCGAGCTTCGAGAAAGCCTTGCAGAACGCCGGTGTAAAAGCCCCGGATTCGCTGATGTCGCGGCTGTGCGGCGACGAATCGGTCAGCGCGCAGGACATGATTCTGCGCCAGCAACTGAACCTGCAGGTGTTCGCACCGCTGGGCCTTGCGTTGCTTAAGGCCTACGAGCATTACGACCCGCAAGTCCCGCAGGAAGTCAGCCCGCAAAGCTACCGCCAGTTGCTGGGCGACAACGCGATCAGCCAGACCGTCCTTGACTACGTCAACGCCGCCGTGCGCCGTGATGTCGGGGGTCAGAGCGGTTTCGACCTGTACGAATCGCTGATCGGCTTCGACCTGCAAAAGCTCCACGCTGCGTTCCTCAACGATCAGATCAACATCACCAAGATCCTCGGCGCACTCTGTGAAGTGGTCGCGCACTATCCGTGCGATGTTCTGCTGCTGACTGGCCGCCCTTCGCGTCTACCGGGCATCCAGGCGTTCATTCGCAAGGTTCTGCCGCTGCCACCCGGGCGCATTCTGGCGCTGCAAAACTATCGCACCGGCGGCTGGTACCCGTTCCACAAGAACGGCCGCATTGACGACCCGAAAAGCACCGCTTCGGTGGGCGCGATGTTGTGCCTGTTGTGCGCCAACCACAGCGTGCCGAACTTCTACTTCCGCTCTTCGGCGCTCAAACCGTATTCGACGGTCAAGCACATCGGCGTCATAGACCTGAACAACGTGATCAAGGATGCCGACGTGCTGTACCGCGACATCCAGTCCGAAGACTACAAAATCAAGTTGCCGGAAATCGGCACGGGCGATGACGCCGACACGCCGCAGCTGGAAATGCGCGGCGACCTGCGTCTCGGTTTCCGCCAGTTGGCCGCTGATCGCTGGGCGGCTTCGCCGCTGTACACCCTGCGGTTCACCAAGGCCGGCCGGGAAAAGTTCTCCCGGGCTATTGGAGAAAACGGCAGCGCGCCGCTGCTCAAGGTGCGCTTCGAGGTCAAGGCGGCCGACAAGTACACGCGCAAGCAGGATCTGGTCAGCGACCGCCTTTCGGTTCGCGACATCGAATCCAACAGTAACAACGTCAACTTCAACCCGCGCAGCGACCTCGAGCTGGAACTCAACACCATGCTCGACGCCGGCCTGAGCGAGACCAAGTACTGGCTCGACAGTGGAAGTGTGAAACGCAAATGAATGACCTGACCCCCGAACAAACTCAGCTTTCAGCCCGCTGGGCCGCTGTTTATGAAGGTGCCGGTCAGGCGCTGGAATGGATTGGCCAGACACGCGGCAACGCACCACGGCTGGACAGCGAAGCCGACAACCTGAACATCCGCCTGCACCGCGCCCGCAACCTGGCCCACAGCCTCGGTCGCGTGGCCTGCACGCCGATGACCATTGGCTTTTTCGGCTTGTCCCAAGCCGGCAAGTCCTACTTGATTTCGGCCCTCGCGGCCGGTCAGAACGGCAAACTGGAAACCGATTTCGGTGGCCAGCGCCTGGACTTCATCAAGCACATCAACCCGGTGGGTGGCGGCAAGGAAGCCACCGGCCTGGTGACGCGCTTCAGCCGCCGCGCCACGCCGAGCCAGGATCCGCAGTTCCCGGTCGAACTGACGCTGTTCAAGGAAATCGAGCTGGCGAAGATTCTCGCCAACTCGTGGTTCAAGGACTTCGACCTTGAGCGGATCTCCTACGAGATCGACGAAGCGCGCATCCAGCGCGTGTTGAAACCATTCGAAGGGCGCGAGACCGGGCCGCTGCAACCGGGCGTCAGCGCTGACGATCTGGTGTCGCTGTGGGATTACCTGCGCGACAACTTCCGCAACTCGGTGAAGAAGCTTGAGCACCTGTATTGGCCGACGGCGCTGCAACTGGCGCCACGCCTGAACTTCCAGGAGCGTGCCGAGCTGTTTTCCATCCTTTGGGGTGAGCAAAGCGAGCTGACGCGCGTTTACCAGCAATTGGCCGGCGCGCTGCACAAGCTGGGCCTGCCCGAGACCGTCTTCGCGCCTTTGAAGGCTTTGGTAAGTTTCGAAAACGACACCTACAGCCAGCGCGACAGCATCATGAACGTCGACATCCTCGAGCGCTTCGGCAGCCCGCGGGACTTGCCGATCGACGTGCGGCCCCGGGTCGACGGACGCCTGCAAAACAGCCAGGGCATCCCGGTCGCGCAACTGGCGGCACTGACCGCCGAGATGACTTTCGGGTTGATCGAAGCCCCGGCGGACGACATCGTCAACCAGGTCGACTTGCTGGATTTCCCCGGTTATCGCGGGCGCAAGAAGCTGCACGAGATAGCCGACTCCAACGACCCGGAATCCGCCACCAAGGACAACTCCGTCTCGCAGCTGATTCTGCGCGGCAAGGTCGCTTACCTGTTCGAACGCTACACCGACAACCAGGAAATGAACGCGCTGGTGGTCTGCACCGGTTCGACCAAACAGAGCGACGTCAACGACGTCGGCCCGGTGCTGACGCGCTGGATCGAAAAGACTCAAGGCGCCGACGCGGCCGCCCGCAGTAAACGCGACACCGGTCTGATCTGGGCCCTGACCATGCTCGACCTGCGCATCACCAACTCCCTGAGCCTGACGCCTGATCAGTACGACGAGAGTTGGAACGGCATGGTCAAGCTGACCATGCTCGAACGCTTCGGCAGCCTGAGCTGGATGAACGACTGGGCCGGCACGCCGTTCCAGAACACCTTCCTGGTGCGTAAACCGCGCATGGATGCCGCATTCATCGTGCAAGACGCCAGCGGCGCCGAAACCGGCCTCAACCCCAGCTACCTGGAGCGCGTCGACGCCCTGGGCACAAGCTTTGCCGGCAACGAACTGGTGTGCAAACACATCAACAATCCCGCCAACGCCTGGAAAGAAATGCTGCGCAACGATGACGGTGGCATCAGCCATTTCAGCGGCAGTTTCAAAGGCGTGGCCAACATTGAATTCAAACTGCAGCGCATCCGCGAACAGCTCAGCGAATGCCTCGAAGGCCTGACCACTCACGGCCTGAGCACCTGGTATCACGCCGACGGTGACGGTGCCGCAGCCGCCAAAAAAGCCCAGGCGCAGATGATACTGACGGGGCTGGGCCGTCGTCCGGCCGTGCTCGGCGAGTTCATCGATGAACTCGACATGCCCAGCGAGTCGGTGCGCGACCTGTACCTCAGCGGTGTATACGAAACCGATGACGCGCCCGCCGCCAGCGATGAGCCGGCCGCGCCGACACCGAGCCAGAGCCTGTACGGCAACGACGCCGGGTTCGATTTTGATTTCGGCGACGACCTGAGTCACGACACACCGGCCGCCAGTAAATCCAACACCCCGACGCCGGAACTGCAAAGCAACGAACACCGCTTCGCCAAAGCCGCGTTCAAGGCCTGGATTGCACACCTGCGCGAATTGACCACCCGGCAAAGCCTGCTCACCCTGCTAGGACTGGAAAAAGCGTTGATCGAAGCGGTGGTCGACGAATTGATCACGGCCGGTTACCGCCAGGACTTGCCCGGCCAACTGAGCCGTGCGGTGCTCAAGCGTGCACAAAGCGGCGCACGGCGCGACCAACTGGTCGAACGCCAGGTGCTGGAAGTGCAACGCGTGCTGCGCGACTTCGTGTCCTGGTTCGGCTACCTGCAAAAACCGGTCAACGAGCGCCCGAACAGCCGTGCCGGTGCCAAGGCGCCCTTGTTCTCGTTCTATACCGACATCGGTCCGGGACAAGTGCCGGTGTTGCCGCCGCAACCGGCTAACCAGGCGCAGCGGTATCTGGGTGACTGGCTCTCGGGCCTGGCCTACATCACGCAGGACAATGCCGGCCATGGTGCCGGTCGCGAAATCACCCCTGAACAGAATGAACGGCTGGGCCATGTGCTCACAGCCTTCACAGCGAGATAAGCAATGCCAATTCGTGTCGACCTGCTCGCCTTAGAACCCAACGTGCCTGGCCAGGCGTGCCTCACTGTGAAGAAATGGCAGGGTGGCGAAGAACAGCTGGAGTTCTCCATTCAGCGTAACCAGGACGGGTTCTACCTCCAGGATCAGAAAGCCTGGAGCAGCAATCCGTTCTGGTTCAAGGTCTCGCGCTTCAGCGTTGCGACCAGTGGTGAAGCCCTTGAAGCCCAGGTCGGCCCGGAAGTAGTCGACCCGCTGCTCGAAGGCGGCACCAACTCGCAATTCATGATCGAGCTACGCGAACAGAGCCAGGGGCACACCGACAAAGGCGTGGTCCGTCCAGGCGTCGGGTTGCTGCCGTCCACGGCCGGTGGCCAGACGCGTTCGACTTACGGTGGTGCAGACTTGAGCGCACCTGCTGCACCGGAACCCGAAATTCCAGAGCTGCCGGAATTGGTCCTGAACACCGCCGAGCCAGAAATCGAACTGGAATCGGTGCCAAACGAACCTGCTTACACACCGCCTCCACCCCCGGTAAAGAAAAGCAAAAAAGGCCTCATCGGCCTCGCGCTCGTCGTGCTGTTGCTGGTGGCCGCAGCGGCCGGGTTCTGGTTCTACAAACGTACTCCGGTCCCCGCCCCGGCCATCGCTGCCGCCGTACCGGCCGGTGCCGATGCGCAAGCCTGCACCCTCGACAGCATGAACAGCCTGCCCGAGCTGACCTTCGTCCAGACCTGCATCAAGGCCGCGCCCGACAGTGCCAAGTTGCTGGAGATCATCAACGAAGCCAAGGCCGGCAAACACTGCGGTGTTGCCCAGCGCCTGTACGCCAACCGTGCCCAGGCCGGTGACGCGCTGATCGCCAACGCCTATGCCCGCGAGTACGACCCTAAATACCTGAAAGCCAGCGAGTGCTTCCCGGCCGCGGACAACGCCACCGCCGCCTACTGGTATGAAACGATCCTGACCCAGGACCCGAACAACGCCGAAGCCAAACAGCGTTTCGAGGAGTTGCAGAAGTGATGCGTTCTCCCCTGAGTCGTTTCCTGCTGAGCGGCGCCGCGCTGTTGGCACTGTGCATCAGCCCGTTGTCCCAGGCCGAAGACAAACCGCTGATCCAGGCCGGTAAAAAGACCTTGTTCCAGCGCGTACTGACCACCCCGGGCTGCAAACTCAGCCCGACGGCAGGCGGCGCGGCAGGCGATGCACAACCAGTCTTCAGCCGCTTCTATGTTTATGAGCGTGCTCAAGCGGCCAACGCCGAATGGCTCAAAGTCGGTCCCGACAGTTACGGCAAAACCATTGGCTGGTTGCCCGCCAGCTGCACCACCGACTGGAAAATGCAGCTGACACTGGCGTTCACCAACCCGGCCAACCGCGACCGGCTGCTGTTCTTCAAGGATCGCGCCACTGTCGAAGGCATCCTTGATGCACCGGACCCGGTGAGCAAAGTCGCCCCGCTGCGGGCCACGCTGAAAAAGGGCAAGCAAGCACCGGGCGTGCTCGCCGAAGAACCTGAATACTTCGTCGACCTGCAAAAGCAGTTCTACCTGCTGCCGGTCCTCAGCGGCGAAGAAGTGATGACCGAAGGCGGTTTCCGCACGCGGCTGCTGAACGTCGCATCGGTCAGCAAGCCCGATGACCAGAACGCCAAGGGTGGTGCGGCCAACAGCGCGGCCGGTGGCAAGGAAGCCGAGGACAAGGCGGCCAACCAACTGAAGGAATTCACTGCAGCGGTGGTGTTTGTCATCGACTCGACGATCTCGATGGACCCGTACATCGACCGCACTCGCGAGGCGATCCGCAAGGTCTATCAGCAGATCGAATCGCAGAACCTCGGCAAGCAGGTCAAGTTCGGCCTGGTGGCGTTCCGCTCCAACACCCAGGCGGTGCCAGGCCTGGAATACACCACCAAAATGTATGCCGACCCGACTCAAGTGAAGGACAGTTCCGACTTCCTCGCCAAGGTCGCCGACCTCAAACAAGCCAAAGTATCGAGCAGCAGTTTCGACGAAGACGCCTTTGCCGGTGTCATGGAGAGCATCGACAAGGTCGACTGGAGCCAGTTCGGTGCGCGCTACGTGGTGTTGATCACCGACGCGGGCGCCATCGAAGGCGACGACAAGCTGTCGAAAACCGGTTTGAGCGCCTCGCAGGTTCGCCTCGAAGCCGCCAACCCGGGCGTGGCGATTTACACCCTGCACCTGAAAACCCCGGCCGGAATCAAGGACCACGCCAAGGCCGAGGCGCAGTATCAGAATCTGTCGACCTACCCGGGCACCAACACCTCGCTGTATTACCCGGTGAACGCGGGCGATATTCAGGAGTTCGGGCGCAAGGTGGATTCGCTGGCCACCGCGATCACCTCGCAAGTGAAAGCCGCCTACATGGGCGAAGACGCCATCGGCAGCGCGGTGAACGCCAAGCAGGACCCGGCCGAGAAGAAAATGCTCGAAGACGCGGCACTGATCGGCCACGCC
The DNA here is from genome assembly GCF_900106065.1 of Pseudomonas mandelii. NCBI lineage: Bacteria > Pseudomonadati > Pseudomonadota > Gammaproteobacteria > Pseudomonadales > Pseudomonadaceae > Pseudomonas > Pseudomonas mandelii. Next base: position 2,506,314 of record NZ_LT629796.1, on the reverse strand, counting down.
ATGCAACTTGCCTATCTGGGCGAGAAGACCAACAGCAAGGCACCGCCAGTGTTCAAGGCGTGGATCACTGACCGTGACCTGATCAAGCAGAACATCCCGACCACGGATGTGCGGGTGCTGCTGACCAAATCCCAGCTCAGCGACTTGAGCGACGTGATGAAGCAGATCCTCGATGCGGCCAACGAAGGCCTGATCTCGCCGACGGAAATGTTCGAGCGCCTGCGCTCGGTGGCCGCCACCATGGGCGCCGATCCCAATCAGCTCAAGCAGAACGGCAACACCAAACTGGCGGACATGGGCGTGCTCGGCGAGTACCTCGAAGACCTGCCGTATCAGAGCGAAGTGCTGAACCTGGACGAAGAAACCTGGAAGAGCTGGGATGGCCTGGCGCAGGAGAAATTCATCCGCACGCTCAATACCAAACTGCGGCACTACCAGCGTTACAACGCTGACGTCGACCGTTGGGTGGCTTTAGCCAAGGACAGCGATGCACGGGACAACGTGTACCCCGTGCCACTGGAAATGATGCCTTAACGAGACGCCGATGCTCGATATCAAGAACCTGCTGGTGCGCCGAGGAGAAGGTGCGCTGGCTCATCATGTGCGCCTGCCGCACCTGCACGTCGGTGCCGGGGAAATCCTCGCCATCACCGGCGAGAGCGGCAGCGGCAAAAGCACGTTGCTCGAAGCCATCGGCCTGTTGCTGGCGCCGATAGAGCTCGAGCGTTTTCGGCTGGGCGCAACGCAGGATCAAGACATCGCACAATTGCTGGCCAGCGATGACCAGCCGGCCCTGGCGGCGGTACGTTCGCGGCACTTGGGATTCATTTTGCAGAGCGGCGGTTTGCTGCCGTTTTTGAGCGTGCGCGACAACATCAGCCTGCCCCGTCGTTTGCTCGGCATGCCGGTCAAGAGCGCGCACATCGATCACGCGGTTGAGGTGCTGCGCCTGCAAGGCTTGCTGGATAAACACCCTCAAGCGTTGTCGATCGGTGAACGCCAACGCGTGGCCTGCGTGCGGGCGATTGCCCATGAGCCGCTGCTGCTGTTGGCCGACGAGCCGACAGCGGCACTCGATCCGCACAGCGCCCGGCGCTTGTTCGAATTGTTGATGAGCCTGGTGTCGAGCATGGGCCTGAGTGCGCTCGTTGTGTCCCATGACTGGGCCCTGCTGAAGGATTTCGGCTTGCCGCGACTCGGCGCTATCAGCCGTCAGGGAGAGACTCTGTTTGAACCGATGGACTGACCGCTTGCGCCTGCTCGCAACGCTGGCCCTGCAAGACCTCTGGCACGACCGCAAGGTGTCGTTGTGCATCGCCGCCTCGCTGGTGGCGGTGATCGCGCCGCTGTTGCTGCTGTTCGGCCTCAAGCACGGCGTGGTCAGCCAGTTGCAGGACGAACTGCTGCGCGACCCGCGCAACCTTGAAGTAAAGATGCTCAGCAACGGCAACTACGACAGCGCCTGGATCGAACGGGTGCGCCAGCGTCCCGAGACCGGATTTGCCCTCGGCCAGACCCGCTCGCTCAACACCCAGGCAGATTTGCTGATGGGCATGCAACGGTTTGTCGAAGGCGCGGAAATCATCGCCACCGAACCCGGCGACCCGCAGTTGAACCTGCCACAACTCAACCCGACCGGCGACCAAGTGATCCTCAGCGCCCGCGCCGCGCAACGCTTGCAGGCCAAGGTCGGCGACCGCGTGCAACTGCGCGTGTTGCGCCGACTTGAAGGCGTCAACGAGCGCGGCGAGATGACGCTGACTGTGCTGGCAGTACTCGACGGCGCTCGTTTCGGCCGCGCAGCCGGGTTTGTTGCCCCTCCGTTGTTGCTGGACCTGGAGCGCTTTCGCGACGGTTATCAGGTCAGCGCATTCGGCATCGAAACCGGCAAGCCGTTGGGCGACCTGCAACCGCTGTATGCCCGCGCCCGCCTTTATGCCCGCGACATCGATCAAGTGGCGCCGCTGGAACGCTGGCTCAACGAACAACACATCGAAACTTCAAGCCGACTGGCCGACATCGACAACGTCAAAGCCATCAACCATGTGCTGGGGCTGATCTTCGGGGTTATCGCCCTCGCCGCGCTGATCGGCTGTGTGGCGTCGATGGTCGGGGCGTTCCTGGCCAACATCGACCGCAAGCGCAAAAGCCTCGCGGTGCTGCGCCTGCTGGGTTTCAAACGCACGGCGGTCGCCGGTTTCGTGGTCTTGCAAGCGCTGGTGCTGAGCCTGGCCGGCTACCTCGGTGGATTGGGCTTTTACGCTGTCGGCAGCCATTTGTTCGACTACCTGCTCGGCAGCAGCCAGGCCACCGGCACTTTTGTTTGCCACATCACACTCTGGCACGGCCTCGCCGCCCTGCTCCTGACCTTTCTGGTCGCTGCACTGGTGGCCGTGATCGGCGCCGTGCGAGCGATCAACATCCAACCTGCGGAGAGTCTGCGTGAGCTATAAACGTTTTGGCTTGCTGTTGCCCCTGAGCCTCGGCTACCTGCTCGACGCTTCGGCGGCGGGCTGGGAAGAGAAGTATTACAACCCGATGCCCGAGGCCAGCGACGTCGTGCTGCCGATGCCGTGCGAAGGCTCGATGGTGTTTCGCAAGGTGTTCATTCCGGTCGCCGGACCGCTTGACGACTACCCGATCAACATCGGTCAGGACGGCGCGGAATACGGCTACGTCGAACAGACCCGGCCGACCTTCATCGCCGGCAGTTTCACCGGCGCCAAGAATGACAAATCCCGCTACTACCTGATGGCCAAGTACGAGATGAGTCAGCTCCAATACGCCGCGCTGACCGAAGAAACCTGCCCCACCGCCGCCACCAAAATGCGCCTGCCGCAAGTGTCCGTGAGCTGGGTGCAAGCCGTCGAAGCGGCCGACAAATACAACCTGTGGCTGCGCAAAAACGCGGCCGGCAAATTGCCGAAAGAAGACGGCGCACTGGGCTTCCTGCGCCTGCCGACGGAAGTCGAGTGGGAGTTCGCGGCGCGCGGTGGCCTGGAAGTCGGCGCAGCGGAATTTCGCGATACGCGCTACCCGATGCCCGACGGTATCAACGCCTACGAGTGGTTCGCGGGGGCGCAATCGTCCAACGGCAAACTGCAATTGTCCGGCCTGCAAAAGCCTAATCCATTGGGCTTGCACGACATGCTCGGCAACGTCGACGAGATGATGTTCGAGCCGTTCCGCCTGAACAAACTCGACCGCCAGCACGGCCAGGCCGGTGGCTATGTGGTCCGTGGCGGCAACTACCTGACCGCCCAGGCCGACCTGCGCACCGGCTTGCGCAAGGAAGAGCCGTACTACAACGCCGAAGGCCAGGTGAAAAACAAAACCACCGGTATGCGACTGGTGCTGGTCTCGCCGACCCTGACGTCCCGCGAGCGTGTCGCCAGCATTGAAAGCAGCTGGAAGAAACTCGGCACCGGCAGCAAGGAAACCGAGTCGGCAGATAAAGGCACCGTTCAGTCACTGAACACCCTGGCCTCGGGCGTCGAAGACAAGGCGCTCAAGGAAAAGCTTCAGGCGCTGGAAAACCAATTGCGCGCCAGCAACCAGCAGCAGGAAGAAACCCGCGACCAGGCGATCCGCGCCAGCCTCAACCTCGGTGCGTTCCTGTGCACCAAGATGCTCGACGACGGCCAGTACGTGGACTTCTTGCAGAAGAACTACAAGCTGAACTGCGAATCCGCCGATAAAGACGCCAGTTGCGACATGCGCAAAGGCAAGCTCGACGAGCAGAAGGATCGCCTGCACAAACTCAGCCGTTACTACGCCAGCAGCCTGGTGGAATCGGCAACCTTGTATGGCCAGCCGCTGCTGGAAGCGCAGGTGCCGGTGATGGAAGAAATCATCACCCGCAACAAGCAGCTGCAAGAACTCAAACCCTATTTGCGCACCCACTGGGCCAATCAGAAGACCTTCCTGCAAAAGCAGAAGATCGACACTGATGCCTGGCTGACCAGCTGCAAGACCGTCACTCAATAACTTACTCAACAACAACAGCCAACACCGTCACCAAGGAGTTTCACCATGTCGCGCAGCCTCTGGACTCGCTTCAAGCTACAGATCGCTTTTGTCCTCACTGGCAGCCTGTTGCTGACAGGTTGTGCCAACACCGGCAGCTCGATGCTCGGTGGCAGCGAGGGGGCCGACCCGCGTCTGACCCAAGGCAATGACGCAGAGTTTTTCAGCAAATCCGGTTACCAGGCCTGTGCGGTCGGCGCCGGTGTCGGCATCCTCGGTTGCGCACTGTCCAATAGCAGCAACAAGGCGGTCTGCGCCATCGCCGCCGGTATTACCGCGTGTGGCGTGGCCATGGGCGCGAACTATTACCTGGATCAACGTCGCAGCGAATACTCCGACACCACCACCCGCCTGGCGAAGATGAACAGCGACGTCGAGCAAGACACCCAGAACGTGATCGCCCGTACCGCGACCGCTCAGCAAGTCATCAATGATGACCAGGCGCAAATCGCCCAGATCAAAAAGGACATCGCCAACAAGAAAGTCGACAAGGCCAAGGCCCAAGTGCAAATCGCCGAGATCGATTCGAACATCGCGCGCCTGCGTAAAGACCTCGGCAACATGCGCACCAAGGTCACCGAGTACACCAAAGTGGCGGATGCCGAGCGTGCACAAGGCGCCGGTGCCGAGATCAAGCAGGTGGACATGAACATTTTGAAAATGAACCAGAAAGTCGCCGCCCTGCAAAAGGAAGTCGACGGTCTGTACAACCAGCGTTCCGCGATCACCCTGGGCTAAGCACATGACTCTACGACAGCTGGCGGTCCTCACCGCCGTCCTGGCCCTGAGCGGTTGCGCGACGAAGCCGGGCGAATGCGATGCGACCAATCGCGACAGCAGCATGCTGACCAAGATGAACTGCGACTACTCTGGTGGTTATAGCGACCAGGTCAAACAGAAGGAACTGGCCCTGACCGCGTCCCGCCAGGAAAACGCGATGTTCCGCCAGGTGTACGAGAACATTCAGGCCCAGCAGCTCAGCACCAAGACCGATCTGGCCAGCCAGCAGAAGTCCCAGGCGGCGCTGAACCAGTCGCTGGGCCAGTTGCTGACCTCGCTCAAGGCCCGGCATGGCAACCAAAGCCAGGTGCAGAAGCAGATTGCCGGGCTCGAGCAGCAGCTCAAGGCCTCCCAGGCAGCGCCCGTGACCAAGACCTCACCCGCGACGCTGGCTGCCAAGCAGGAACAACTGAAGGCCTTGCAGAAGAAAGTGAATCAGCTGCAATTCAGCCTCGGTTACGAAGAGTAACTTTTCACCCCGCAGGCCTGCCGATGGCGGCCTGCACCCTTTTCAGGAATCGTCGTCATGCAGCGGGTCATCAGGGATGCGCAAGCCACACCAGAGGGGATGAGTGCGCTGCAAGCCAAAGTCGCCCTCATCCAGAAACACTTTCCGCCGACCGTCGCCAGCCTCTTCGCCATCCCGCGAATGGGCAGCGGTGACGTGCTGGAATGGTGGACTGAACTGGGTGGCCAACCCACGCCCTATGCCGACCTCAACGAGGACGCGCAACGACGTTTGCTGGAAACCTATGAAGTGCGTCAGACGTCCCTTGGACAGTTGGCGGACGAACTGCAAAAACGCGGTCAGCCCACCGTAGCGGATGACCTGCGCAGCCTGCTCGGCACGCCCGAGCTGGATAAACTCTACAGCCTCAACGGCGAGCCGCTGGTGGTGCGCTGGAACCAGCGCCCGCCCAAACCGATCGTGCCGCCGGTTGTTCCAGTGGTGCCGGTAGTGCCGCCGTCGCGTCGCGGCTGGTGGATCGCGGCGGCCTTGCTGGCGCTGCTGTTGCTGCTTCTGGCGCTGTGGCTTTGGTGGTTCTTGCACCGTGAACCCGTTGTCGTGGTTCCACCTGTAGCGCCAGTGGTGACGCCGGTCGAGAAACCGGTTGAGAAACCGGTTGAGCCTGTTCCCGAGCCTGTCGTGGAACCCGAGCCGGTTCCAGAACCGGAACCCGTGCCAGAACCTGTGCCGGTGCCGGTGCCGGAACCCAAGCCCGTCCCGCCACCAAAACCGGTCGTGGCCGCCCCGCCACCGGCCCCGACGCTGGACAACTTCGCCTGCCGCAAAAAAGCGCCCAACGCAGAGATCCCGCAATTTGTGGTGGTGCTCGACACTTCGGGTTCGATGGATTTGAACATCAAGTCTGTGAAAGCCGACGAGGACTGGTTCTTCGGCAACGAGCTCAACAAGTACCTGGATGTGAACCGCACCACGCAGATCTTCGCCAAACCGAGCCGCATGGACGTCGCCAAGGACTCGCTGGCCGGCATGATCAACGGGCTGGACCCGAAGATCGACACGCGCCTGATCACCTTCGCCGGCTGCGAAAGAACGCCGGACCAGGGCGTGTTCAAGTTCGGCGACCGTCAGCGGCTGATCAACGGGATTCGAGGCCTGGTGCCCAACGACGGCACACCACTGGCCGACAGCCTGGCCCACGCGGCAAGCACCGTCGACGGGCGCAATAACGACGCCGTGATCGTGATGTTCGTCGACGGTGAGGACGGTTGCCAGAAAGACGTGTGCGCCGTGTCCCGCCAAATCGCCAGGGATCAACCGCGGCTGCGGGTCAACGTAGTGAAAATCGGTGCCGGCGGCCCGTCACGTTGCATCGCTGAAAACACCGGCGGCCGGGTTTACAGCAGCACCAATGCGGCGGAGCTGGGCAAGCAGTTGAAACTGGCGAGCAAGGAAGTGTCGAGCAATGCCAAGTGTGATTGATCGTCTGATCTGAACATTGAGGTGAGCCCTTCGCGGGCAAGCCTCGCTCCCACAGGTGATATGTCGTTCACACAAGAGTGGAACGCCACATGCCCCTGTAGGAGCGAGGCTTGCCCGCGAAGACTATTTCAGCGACGACTCAACGAAACCGGTCAACCTCTTGGCGCAAGTCCGCCGCCAGCTTCTCCAGCTCTTTGGCGGTCACGGCCAGGTTCGACACCACTTCGCGCTGCTCGCTGTTTGCCAGCGCAATGCTTTGCAGGTTGCTGCTGAGCAAGGTCGCGGTGCTGCTCTGCTCCTGGGTCGCGGTGGTGATCGCCGCAAATTGCTGGCCCGCCGAGCGGCTTTGCTCATCGATCCGCGCCAGGGCCGAGGCCACGTTGGCATTGCGTGACAAGCCTTCCTGCATCAGCACATTGCCCTGTTCCATGGTGCTGATCGCATTGCCGGTTTCCTGCTGGATGCTTTGAATCATCCCGGAAATTTCGTCAGTGGCCTGACGCGTACGCGAAGCCAGGTTGCGCACCTCGTCGGCGACCACCGCAAAACCACGACCTTGCTCACCGGCGCGGGCCGCTTCGATGGCCGCGTTCAGCGCCAACAGGTTGGTTTGATCGGCGATCGAGGTAATCACCCCGACGATGCCGCCGATTTCCTGGGAGCGCTGCCCCAAGGTATTGATCACGATGGCGGTGCTGTTCAAGGCGCCAGCGATTTGCTCCAGCGACGAGGACGCCTCGTCCATCGAGGTACGACCGATCTGGGTTTGCTGTGCGTTTTCCTGCGCCAGACGCTGGGTGCTGCCCATGTTGTCGGCAATGTTCAGCGAGGTTGCGCTGAACTCTTCCACGGCACCGGCCATGCTGGTGATTTCGCCCGACTGCTGCTCCATCCCTTCATAGGCACCGCCGGACAGACCGGACAACGCCTGGGCACGGCTGTTGACCTCGACCGAGGCCTTGCGAATGTGCTCGACCATGGTCGACAAGGCTTGGCTCATCTGGTTGAAGGCACGGGCCAGCTGACCGATTTCGTCGTTGCTCGACACGCTCAGGCGCACGCTCAAATCACCGGCGCCCAGGGCTTCTGCCTGACGCACCAGATCACCCAGCGGCGCAAGTTTGCTGCGCAGCAGCCAGACCGCCGAGCCGACGGCGATTAACGTCGCCAGCAGACTGCCGATCGCCAGTTGAATGCCGACGCTCCAGGTCACGGCGCTGATTTCGGCTTTCGGCATGCTTGCCACCACCGACCATGGGCCGCCTTCAAACGGCACGGCCACGCTGTAGAAGTCTTCGGACTTGTCGCTCCAGAAATCACCCTTGCCCGGGGTTTTCGCCAGATCGACGATGGCCGGGACTGCTTGATCCAGCGCTTGCACACCCGCAATCGGCACCAACCACTTCTTCTGCTCATCGAGCAGCGCCAGCGAGCCGGTCTGGCCGATGCGGAAGCGTTTGAGGTTCTCAAACTGTGCGTTCTGTGCGTCGGTGTAATCGAATCCTACGAACAGCACGGCAATCACCTTACCGCTGCTGTCGCGTACAGGCGTGTACTGCGTCATGTAGGAACGGTCGAACAGCAAGGCGCGGCCGACATAACTCTGCCCCGCCATCAAGCGTGCATAGGCCGGGTGAGCGTGGTCCAGCAGGGTGCCGATGGCCCGGTTGCCGTCCTGCTTGGTCAAGGACGTGCTGACGCGGATGAAATCTTCACCGCTGCGCACAAACACCGTCGCAACGCCCGCGGTCATCTGCTTGAACTCGTCGACTTCCTTGAAGTTGTTGTTCAACACTTCGCTGCCCAGGTGCAGGCCCGGGGTCTGCGTACCCGCCACGGCCACCGGTTCGTCCGGGTGCACGCTCAGGCCGGCGCTGAAGCGCTTCTCGAACAGACCGGCCAGACGCTGAGTGCTTTCACGCAACGTGCCGTGAAAGGTACTCAACTGGTCGGCCAGCAACCGGGCTTCACTGGCCAGGTGCTCTTCGCGGGTGGCGAGGTTGGCGGAGTCCAGCGAACGCAGGGCGAACACGGTACTGCCAGTGATGACGATCGCCAGTATCACGGCAAGCGCAAGACCAAGCTGTGAGGCGATCCGAGCACGAGGTTGAGACATGACAGCTCCTGGCCAAGTGACCGGATCATCCTGATCACGATGCACACTCAGCAAAATTCTAATTAGAGGAATTACAGGGGACCTGCACGAAGGTCCCACCTGCAGATTTTCGGCGGCAAACCTGAATACTTGAGTAAATAGCCGGGATATGGCTCAAGGCCTCTATTGCTGGGGCTCCATCGATTCAGCTCAAGCGTTCTACATCGGGTAAATCCATGGCCCGGACCTCGCCTTGCAGAAAGTCGCTGAGGCGGCGCAAACGTTCACCTCCCGGGCGGGTTTTCGGCCAGACGAGGTAATAATGCTCACCGCTGGCGACAGCCGTCGGCCACGGCAAACTCAGACGACCCTGCGCGACATCTTCCGCCACCATCAGCAAATCCCCCATGGACACGCCATAGCCTCGGGCCGCCGCGATCATGCCCAACTCCAGCGTGTCGAAAACTTGCCCGCCCTTGAGCGAGACCTGATCCGTCAGCCCCATGCGCTCCAGCCAACTGCGCCAGTCACGACGATCTGGCGTTGGATGCAGCAGCTCTGCGCTGGCCAGGCGTGCGACGTCCCACGGCTGGTCCTTCAGCAGGTTCGGCGCGCCGACCGGGATCAGTTCTTCCGGGAACAGCAACGTCGCCTCCCAGTCCGGAGGAAAACGCCCGTTACTGAGGATGACGGCGCAGTCGAAGGGTTCGTGGTTGAAGTCCACGGTGTCGATGTCCATCCAGGCACTGGTCAATTGCACTTCGTTGCCCGGTTGCAGGTGCCGGAAGCGACTCAGGCGCGCCAGCAGCCAACGCATGGTCAACGTCGACGGGGCTTTCATGCGCAAGATGTCGTCTTCGGCGCGCAAGGTATTGCAGGCGCGTTCGAGCGCGGTGAAACCTTCACGGATGCCAGGCAGGATCAACCGCGCCGACTCGGTCAGTTGCAGGTTGCGCCCGCTGCGGTGAAACAGCCGGCAGGCGAAATGATCTTCGAGGGTACGAATGTGTCGACTGACCGCACTTTGGGTGATCGACAATTCTTCAGCGGCGCGGGTAAACGAGCTATGCCGCGCCGCCGCTTCGAATGCGCGCAGGGCATACAAGGGAGGAAGACGACGGGACATTGGGAAAGCTCCTATAGCGCGGTTGCGCCACGTTAGCAGAAACTTGCCTGCATGAGTCTGACTCATGCCACCCATCCTTTTTATCCCTTTGTGAAAACCCCGCAGAGCGCCGAGAATCGGCTCTCTCCTGTTTACTCCGATAACCGAGGCGTGATGACCATGCAGCATCCAGCACGTACCGAACTCCGGGCCATCCTGCGGCTGGCGGGGCCGTTGATTGCCTCGCAGTTGGCGCACATGCTGATGGTCCTCACCGACACCTTAATGATGGCGCGCCTGAGTCCCGAAGCGCTGGCCGGTGGCGGCCTGGGCGCGGCAACGTATTCGTTCGTGTCGATCTTCTGCATCGGCGTGATCGCAGCGGTCGGCACCCTGGTGGCGATCCGTCAGGGCGCAGGCGATATCGTCGGTGCCGCGCGCCTGACCCAGGCCGGCTTGTGGCTGGCGTGGTTGATGGCGCTGGTGGCCGGCCTGCTGCTGTGGAATCTGAAACCGGTGCTGCTGCTGTTTGGCCAGACCGAAACCAACGTCCAGGCTGCCGGGCAGTTCCTGCTGATCCTGCCGTTCGCCCTGCCCGGCTACCTGAGCTTCATGGCCCTGCGCGGTTTCACCAGCGCCATCGGCCGGGCGACCCCGGTGATGGTCATCAGCCTCGGCGGCACCGTGGCCAACTTCCTGCTCAACTACGCGTTGATCACCGGGATGTTCGGCTTGCCGAAAATGGGCCTGGTGGGCATCGGGCTGGTCACGGCGATCGTCGCCAACCTGATGGCCGTGGCGCTGGCGCTGCACATCCGTCGGCATCCGGCTTACGACGCGTATCCGCTGCGCCAGGGTCTGTCGCGGCCTAACCGCCAGTACCTGAAAGAGCTGTGGCGTCTCGGCCTGCCCATCGGCGGCACCTACGCGGTGGAAGTCGGGTTGTTTGCATTCGCTGCGCTGTGCATGGGCACCATGGGCAGTACGCAACTGGCGGCGCACCAGATCGCCCTGCAGATTGTTTCGGTGGCGTTCATGATTCCGGCGGGGCTTTCTTACGCGATCACCATGCGCATCGGCCAGCACTACGGTGCCGGGCAGTTGCTGGACGCGCGACTGGCCGGCCGGGTGGGGATCGCCTTTGGCGCGGCGGCGATGCTGGGTTTTGCCATGGTTTTCTGGTTCCTGCCGAATCAGTTGATCGGCTTGTTCCTGGACCACAACGACCCGGCCTTTCGAGACGTCTTCAACCTGGCTGTGAGCCTGCTGGCGGTGGCGGCATGGTTCGAGCTGTTCGACGGCACCCAAACCATCGCCATGGGCTGCATCCGCGGGCTCAAGGATGCCAAGACCACGTTCCTGGTCGGACTGGGTTGCTATTGGCTGATCGGTGCGCCGGCGGCGTGGTGGATGGCGTTCAACTTGAACTGGGGGCCGACAGGCGTCTGGTGGGGATTGGCGCTGGGCCTGGCGTGCGCGGCGGTGAGCCTGACGCTGGCGTTTGAGTGGAAGATGAAAGGGATGATTCGGCGCGAGCCGTCAGTACAGCGTTTCGAAGTCCCTCAGACAGACTGAGATCCCCTGTAGGAGCGAGGCTTGCCCGCGAAGGCGTCGTGTCAGTTAACAAAGATGTCGACTGATGTGACGCCTTCGCGGGCAAGCCTCGCTCCTACAGGGGCGGGGTTAGCTCACGATTTCGAGGGCAGGCTGCTGGCTGCTGCCAAACGTCAGATACTCAACCAACTCCGCCAACGGCAGCGGCTTGCTGATCAGATACCCCTGCACCTGATCGCAACCAAACCCGCGCAACAACTCCAGCTGCTCCGCCGTCTCCACGCCTTCGGCCACCACTTCAAGGTTGAGGTTGTGCGCCAGGTTGATCATCGCGTGGACCAATTTGCGATTCTCTTCCCGCTCTTCCATGCCGCCGACAAAGCTCTTGTCGACCTTGAGCAAGGCAATCGGCAGGCTGTTGAGGTGCACGAAGGACGAGAACCCGGTGCCGAAATCATCCAGTGAGAAGCGCACGCCCAGGCGCCCGAGGGCGTCCATGGTCTGTTTCACCAGGTCGCTGCGGCGCATGACCGCAGTTTCGGTCAGTTCGAATTCCAGCCATTGCGCCTCGACGCCACGCTCGGCGATCAGCCGGCTCAGGGTCGACAACAACTGGCTGTCCTGAAACTGCCGGAACGACAGGTTGATCGCCATGTGCAGCGCCGGCAAACCACGCTCGCGCAATGCCTGCATGTCCCGCAGGGCCCGGGAAATCACCCAGTAACCGAGCGGTACGATCAAACCGCTTTGCTCCGCCAGCGGCACGAACTCGCTGGGCGCCAGCAAACCGCGCTCGGCATGCCGCCAGCGCACCAGGGCTTCGAGGCCGACGATCTGGCCGTCCTCAAGGTTCAGGCGCGGCTGGTAATGCAACTCCAGTTCATCACGGCGCAACGCCCTACGCAGCTCGCTTTCGAGGTCGGCCATGCTGCGGGCATTGCGGTTGATGCGTTCGTTGAAGATATGAAAGGTGCAGCCCTGAGTGCTCTTGGCTTGCTGCATGGCGATGTGCGCGTGCCACATCAGCGGGTCGGCGCCGGCCTGGGCCCGGGCGTGGGCGATGCCCAGGCTGGAACCGATCAACAGGCTTTCGCCGTCGACCCAGTAAGGTTCGGCCAGGGCTTCGGTGATGCGCTCGGCCATCCATTCGGCGCGCTGAGGCGCGCGGCGGGTGTCGATCAGCAAGGCGAATTCATCGCTGCCAAGCCGCGCCAGTTGATCGCCGGCCTCAAGCTGGCTTTTCAGCCGCGCAACCACTTGCAGGATCAACCGGTCGCCGGCCTGGTGGCCGAGGGCATCGTTGGCGTGACGGAAGTTGTCGAGATCAAGGTGACCGAGGGCCAGGCCACGGCCGTCGTTTTCCGCCAGACGCGCGGCCAGCAAGGTCTGGAAGCCCTGACGGTTGGCGATGCCTGTCAGCGGGTCTTGCTCGGCCAGGCGTTGCAGAGTGTTTTCCAGCAAGCCACGTTCGCGCACATGCCGCAGGCACCGGCGCAGCATGCCGGCATCGAGATGGTCGCGCACCAGCCAGTCGCTTACACCATCGGGCGACGTCAGGGGCTCGTGCTCGAGCAGCAGCACTGTCGGCAAGCTGCATCGGCCTGGCAGAGGCTGAAGTGCTGGAATGGTCAACAACACCGCGTTGCGGTTGTCATCGAACAGACTGCTGACCGACTCCCAGCTCGGCGCGCTGATAAGCACGGCCGAGCTCCCCATCGGAGCCAGACACTCGCGCAACAACGCTGCCCACACCGGCTCTTCGGCCAGTAGCAGCAAACGCAAGGGTTCGACAGGCGTAGACAAGCTAGCTCCCTAGACTCTGCAAAGATGTAGGCGACGGGCATTATGCCGCGCCTGTAACCAATGACCAAATGACATCAGTTATCAAACGTGAGTTTGTGTCTGGAATACGAACATTAGCCGCTAATTCACCGCGCATCCTGCTTGAAAGTATCAAAACCGGCAAATAGAGATAGCGTGGTGCGTCACAAGTCGGAGAGAGCAGCACAATTCGCTGAGCCTGTTAAAATGCCGGCCCATTTCACTAACGACTCCCTGATTTCGTATGTCCCGACTCAATCCCCGGCAGCAAGAAGCCGTGAGCTACGTCGGCGGCCCTCTTTTGGTGCTCGCCGGCGCCGGCTCCGGCAAGACCAGCGTGATCACCCGCAAAATTGCGCATCTGATCCAGAACTGCGGCATCCGCGCCCAGTACATCGTCGCCATGACCTTCACCAACAAGGCCGCGCGCGAGATGAAGGAACGGGTCGGCACCCTGCTCAAGGGCGGCGAAGGCCGTGGCCTGACGGTGTGCACCTTCCACAACCTGGGCTTGAACATCATCCGCAAGGAACATGTTCGCCTGGGCTACAAGCCGGGCTTCTCGATCTTTGACGAAACCGACGTCAAAGCCTTGATGACCGACATCATGCAGAAGGAATACTCGGGCGACGACGGCGTCGACGAGATCAAGAACATGATCGGCTCGTGGAAAAACGACCTGATCCTGCCGCCCGAAGCCCTGGAAAACGCGCGCAATCCCAAGGAACAGACCGCCGCCATCGTCTACACCCACTATCAGCGCACGCTCAAGGCGTTCAACGCGGTGGACTTCGACGACTTGATCCTGCTGCCGGTGAAGCTGTTCCAGGAACACGCCGACATCCTCGAAAAATGGCAGAACAAAGTCCGCTACCTGCTGGTGGACGAATACCAGGACACCAACGCCAGCCAGTATTTGCTGGTGAAACTGCTGATCGGCACGCGCAACCAGTTCACCGTGGTCGGCGACGATGACCAGTCGATCTACGCCTGGCGCGGTGCCCGCCCGGAAAACCTGATGCTGCTCAAGGACGATTACCCGTCCCTGAAAGTCGTCATGCTCGAGCAGAACTACCGCTCCACCAGCCGCATCCTGCGCTGCGCCAACGTGCTGATCTCGAACAACCCGCACGAATTCGAAAAGCAGCTGTGGAGCGAGATGGGCCACGGCGACGAGATCCGCGTGATCCGCTGCCGCAACGAAGACGCCGAAGCCGAGCGCGTGGCCGTGGAACTGCTGACCCTGCACTTGCGCACGGACCGGCCTTACAGCGATTTCGCGATCCTGTATCGCGGTAACTACCAGGCCAAGCTGATCGAACTGAAGCTGCAGCACCACCAGATTCCGTATCGTTTGTCCGGCGGCAACAGCTTCTTCGGTCGCCAGGAAGTGAAAGACCTGATGGCCTACTTCCGCCTGATCGTGAACCCGGACGACGACAACGCCTTCCTGCGGGTGATCAACGTCCCGCGCCGGGAGATCGGTTCGACCACGCTGGAGAAGCTGGGCAACTACGCCACCGAGCGCAAAATCTCGATGTATGCCGCCACCGACGAAATCGGCCTGGGCGAGCACCTGGATGCGCGTTTCACCGATCGTCTGTCACGCTTTAAGCGCTTCATGGACAAGGTCCGCGAGCAATGCGCCGGCGAAGACCCGATCTCGGCGCTGCGCAGCATGGTCATGGACATCGACTACGAGAACTGGCTGCGCACTAACAGCTCCAGCGACAAGGCCGCCGATTACCGCATGGGTAACGTCTGGTTCCTGATCGAGGCGTTGAAAAACACCTTGGAGAAAGACGAAGAAGGCGAGATGACCGTCGAAGACGCCATCGGCAAACTCGTCCTGCGCGACATGCTGGAACGTCAGCAGGAAGAGGAAGACGGCGCTGAAGGTGTGCAGATGATGACCTTGCACGCTTCCAAGGGCCTGGAATTCCCTTACGTGTTCATCATGGGCATGGAAGAGGAAATCCTCCCGCACCGCTCCAGCATCGAAGCCGACACCATCGAAGAAGAACGCCGCCTGGCCTACGTTGGCATTACCCGCGCGCGTCAGACCCTGGCCTTCACCTTCGCCGCCAAGCGCAAGCAATACGGCGAGATCATCGACTGCGCGCCGAGCCGCTTCCTGGATGAGCTGCCGCCGGACGACCTGGCGTGGGAAGGCAACGACGACACACCTGTTGAAGTCAAAGCCGTTCGCGGCAATACCGCATTGGCGGATATACGGGCGATGTTAAAGCGCTAGAATTGAGCACTTTTTAACCGAACACTTTTTAACCAGGCATTTTTGACAAGCTAGGCGCACATGGCGCCAGTAGAGGAACGCTTCATGGAAGCACTGCACCAGAAAATCCGCGAACAAGGCATCGTGCTTTCCGATCAGGTCTTGAAGGTCGACGCCTTTTTGAACCACCAGATCGACCCGGCCCTGATGAAGCTGATCGGCGATGAATTCGCTGCGCTGTTCAAGGACTCGGGCATCACCAAGATCGTCACGATCGAAGCTTCGGGCATCGCCCCGGCGATCATGACCGGCCTGAACCTCGGCGTGCCGGTGATTTTTGCCCGCAAGCACCAGTCACTGACCCTGACTGAAAACCTTCTGTCGGCGACCGTTTACTCGTTCACCAAGCAGACCGAAAGCACCGTGGCCATCTCCCCGCGCCACCTGACCAGCAGCGACCGCGTGCTGATCATCGATGACTTCCTGGCCAACGGTAAGGCGTCCCAGGCGCTGATCTCGATCATCAAACAGGCCGGCGCCACCGTCGCCGGCTTGGGGATCGTGATCGAGAAGTCGTTCCAGGGTGGGCGTGCGGAACTGGATGCCCAAGGTTATCGCGTTGAGTCGCTGGCTCGTGTGCAGTCGCTGGCTGGCGGCGTCGTGACCTTCATCGAATAAAGCCACACCGCATATCCCTTGTGGGAGCGAGCCTGCTCGCGAAAGCGCCGGATCAGTCAACGATGATGTCGACTGATACTCAGCATTCGCGAGCAGGCTAGCTCCCACAGTGGTTTTGGAGTGGCTGTTATGGCGCGGTGGCCTTGAGGCCGGTGAGCAGTAGCCGCTGAAACAGGTCCTCTTTCAGCCCTTCCGGGTTGGTCAGCTGCATCCGCTCCAGATGCTCGGGAAACGCCGCAGGCTCCGGCGCATCCAGTGCAGCCTTGCCCAACTCCAGAATCTCCGAGAGCTTGAACTTGCTCTTCAACCAGTTCAGCGACCGCAACAAATCCCTCTCCACCGCAGTGAAATCACACCCCAGCGGATACTCCGGAAACAAATTCGGATGCAACGCCTGAATCGCCTGCAAACGCTCCGGGCTGTTGTCGGCAAAACGCGGATCGATGCGGAAATTCTTCGGCAATTTGCCAACGTTCTGCGCCTGCTCGATCAACCCCGGCTGGAAGCGAGAGTCGCTGATATTCAGCAATGCCTCGATCACCGCCGCATCGGTCTTGCCGCGCAGATCGGCGATGCCGTACTCGGTGACCACGATGTCCCGCAGATGCCGTGGGATCGTGCAGTGGCCGTATTCCCAGACGATGTTCGAACTGACCTCACCGCCCGCCTCGCGCCAGCTGCGCAACAGCAGCACCGACCGCGCGCCCTCCAGCGCATGGCCCTGAGCAACAAAGTTGTATTGCCCGCCAACGCCGCTCAGCACTCGCCCGCTTTCGAGCTGATCGGCCACGCCCGCGCCGAGCAGGGTCATGGTGAACACGGTGTTGATGAAGCGCGCGTCCAGGCGCTGCAAGCGTTTGAGTTCTTCCTGACCGTAGAGCTCGTTGATGTAGCTGATGCGGGTCATGTTGAATTCGAGTCGCTTGCTTTGCGGAAGCTCGCGCAGGCGCTCGTAAAAACTGCGCGGCCCGAGGAAGAACCCGCCATGCACCGAGATGCCATCGGTTTGCGCGGCTTCGTCGAGAGTGCCGGCATTGGCTTGTTGCTGGGTCGGCACGTCCGGGTAGACCTTGCGCCGTACGATTCCGGCATCGGCCAGTACCAGCAAGCCGTTGACGAACATTTCGCTGCAACCGTAAAGGCCCTTCGCGAACGGATCGATGCCGCCTTCGCGGTCGATCAACTGCGCCCACTGGCTGAGATTGATATCCGCCAGCAACGCCTTGTAACCGGCATTGTCGGCCTGACGCGCCAGCAACGCTGCGGTCAGGGCATCGCCCATGGCACCGATGCCTATCTGCAAGGTGCCGCCATCGCGCACCAGCGTACTGGCGTGCAAGCCGATGAAGTGATCCTGAAAACCCACGGGCATGTTCGGCGTGGAGAACAGTGTGGTGTTGTCCTTCTCGTCGATCAGCAGGTCGAAGGTGTCGATACCTATTTCGGCGTCACCGGGCATGTAGGGCAAATCGTTGTGCACCTGGCCCACCAGCAGGATCGTCTCTCCCGCCGCCCGGCGCTTGGCGATCATCGGAAACAGGTCGAGGGTGATGTCTGGGTTGCAGCTCAGGCTCAGACGATCCGGGTGTTCGGCGTGGCTGGCCACCAGTTGCGCCACGAGGTTCAAACCGGCGGCGTTGATGTCCCGCGCGGCGTGGCTGTAGTTGCTGCTGACGTAGTCCTGCTGGGCCGATTCGCTATGCAGCAGGCTGCCGGGCTGCATAAAGAATTGATGGACGTGAATGTTCGCCGGCAGGCTGTCTTTGTGAAGTCCGGCGAGAAAATCCAGCTCCGGATAATCGCCAAACACCCGCTCGATGAAGGGTTCGAGGAAGCGCTTTTGCAAACCGTCGCCCAAGGCCGGGCGGCCCAGGCACAGGGCAGTGTAGATCGTCAGCTGCCGGTCGGGCAGTTGCGCGACGCGCTGGAACAACGCGTTGACGAAGTGGTTGGGTTTGCCCAGGCCCAGGGGCAGGCCCATGCGGATATGCGCTGGCAACCGCGCCAATACGTCATCGACCGCCTGCTCGATAGAACACAGCTGCACCATCTGATCCTCCCTTACATTCCGTGAATTGGGGTTGGACCGAGCTTGCCGGGCCTTTACTGCAAAGAATAGTCCCCAAGGAAAATCGCAGGCACAAAAAAACCGCTCGTAAGCGGCTTTTTCGCTGAAGATGCTGGCGTGTTACAGGCCGGACATTTCTTTGATGGCGCCCTTCAGCTCGTCGTCGGAGCAGTCGGCGCAGGTGCCTTTAGGCGGCATCGCATTGATACCGGTAATGGCTTTGGCCAGGATGCCGTCTAGGCCGCCCTGGTGATCGGCGCGCTCTTTCCAGGCAGCCTTGTCGCCGATTTTCGGCGCACCCAGCAGGCCGGTTCCGTGGCAAGCATTGCAATGTTTTGCAATCACATCTTTAGGCGCCTTGGCACCGCCACCGCCAGTAGCAGCAGCAACTTCCATCCCCTTGCACTCTTGACCCTGGACGCAAACCTGGCCGACTGGCTCAAGGCGTTTAGCAATATCGTCGTTGGTCGCTGCTTGTGCGCTGACTGCCCATAGGGCCAATACGGTTGCTGGTACGGCCAGCATTTTCATAATTAGATTCACGCGTTCACCCTCAATGGTGGCTAGTCACGCCTACGGCCACGGTTCGCAGGCGGGCGCAAGTATAACGGTAACCCCGTCACACTGAAACAACCCCAAAGTCGAAGGGGTCTTGTTGCGCAATGGAAAAACGGTTCGGGTGCCTCCGCCATGCTGGCAGGACGCCTCTTCTCTTAGAAATTCGCGGGCGTGGCTGCGCTGATTAGTCGCGCCGGCGCATCGAACGGGTTACGGAAACGGTGTGGCTTGGTACTTTCAAAGTAGTAGCTATCCCCCGCTTCGAGCACAAAAGTTTCGAGGCCTACCACCAGTTCCAGTCGGCCTTCCACCAAAATGCCGGTTTCCTCGCCCTCATGGGTGAGCATCTCGTCACCAGTGTCGGCGCCAGGCGGGTAGATTTCATTGAGGAAGGCGATAGCCCGGCTCGGATGCGCCCGACCGACCAGTTTCATGGTCACTGCACCATCGGAAATATCGATCAGCTCGTTGGCCTTGTAGACGATCTGCGTCGGTTTTTCCTGCAGGATTTCTTCGGAAAAGAACTCGACCATGGACATGGGAATCCCGCCCAGTACCTTCCTCAGCGAACTGATCGAGGGGCTGACGCTGTTCTTCTCGATCATGGAAATCGTGCTGTTGGTGACGCCCGCGCGCTTGGCGAGCTCACGCTGGGAAAGACCTTTGAGCTTACGGATGGATTGCAGTCGTTCACCGACGTCCAAGCTTGCGCCTCCAAGATTCAGGTTGTAGAAATATTGAGCGTTATCATGGCGACAGCGTTCAGTATTTACAACACTTTGGCCTGAATCCTGTTCAGCGAAGCGACTTCCGGTACGGACTGCTGACCGCTAACCCTCGGAATAGAGCTTTGGCACCCGGCGCAGGTTGCAGAAGATCTGATAGGGAATCGTGTCAGCGGCGGCGGCCACGTCGCTGGCGAGGATGTTTTTACCCCACAACTCAACGGTCGAACCCAGGCCGGCCTGCGGTACATCGGTCAGATCGATGCAGAGCATGTCCATCGACACCCGGCCAATCAACTGGCTGCGCTGCCCGGCGACCAACACTGGCGTGCCGGTCGGTGCCTGACGCGGGTAACCATCGGCATAACCCATGGCCACCACCCCGACGCGCATGGGCTTGGGGGTGATGAATTTGGCGCCATAACCGATCGGCTCGCCGGCCGGCAGTTCACGCACGCAGATCACTTTCGATTCCAGGGTCATCACCGGCTGCAAACGGGAGGCCACGGCGTTGGCTTCTTCAAACGGCGTGGCGCCGTAGAGCATGATGCCCGGGCGAACCCAATCGCTCGGAATCTGCGGCCAACCGAGTACCGCCGGCGAGTTGCGCAAGCTGATCTCGGCCGACAAACCTTTACGTGCCGCTTCAAACACAGCGACCTGCTCGGCGCTGGCCTGCTCGTGCAGCTCATCGGCGCGGGCGAAGTGGCTCATCAAGACAATCTTCGCCACCTTGCCGCTGGCCAGCAGCCGTTGATACGCCGCGTGATAATCCTTTGGATGCAAGCCAACCCGGTGCATACCGGAATCGAGCTTGAGCCAGACCGTGATGGGTTTGCTCAACGCGGCGTTCTCGATGGCTTCGAGCTGCCACAACGAATGCACCACGCACCAGAAATCATGCTCGACGATCAGCGACAGCTCATCGGCTTCGAAAAAACCTTCCAGCAACAACACCGGCGCCCGAATGCCAGCCGCGCGCAGCTCCAACGCTTCTTCGATACAAGCCACGGCAAATCCGTCCGCCTCGGCTTCCAGCGCCTGGGCGCAACGCACCGCGCCATGGCCGTAGGCATCCGCCTTGATCACGGCGAGGGCCTTGGCCCCCGTGGTTTCACGGGCGATCCGGTAGTTGTGACGCAGGGCTTGAAGGTCGATCAGGGCACGGGCTGGACGCATGGCGGCAGACTTCTAGGCGGTCATGGGAATAAAAACCGGCGCTGGCTGACGGCGTGAACCGCCAACAGCACCGGAAGAGGGATCTTTCTAACGTCCTGACAGGCTTACGGCAGAGCGGCGACGACCGACAGCTCGATCAGGATTTGCGGTTCGCACAGCTTCGACTCAACGGTCGCGCGGGCCGGGGCGACGCCTTTTGGCAGCCACTTGTCCCACACCGCGTTCATGCCTTCGAAATGCGCGTCGATGTCTTTCAGGTAAATCGTAACCGAGAGCAAACGGCTCTTGTCGGTGCCTGCCAGATCGAGCAAACGCTCGATATTGGCGAGGGTTTCACGGGTCTGCTGTTCAATCCCGGCATTCATGTCGTCGCCGACCTGCCCTGCCAGATAGACGGTGCCGCTGTGGACAACGATCTGGCTCATGCGCTCATTGGTGAGCTGGCGCTGGATTGACATGTTTTGCGGACTCCTGAAGTTTTGTGCCGTAACGGGAAATATCGAGGCCTTCGGCGCTGATCTGCGGCGTTTTCTTCGCCATCAGGTCAGCCAGCAAACGGCCGGAGCCGCACGCCATGGTCCAGCCGAGCGTGCCGTGACCGGTGTTCAGGAACAGGTTGCTGAACGGGGTGGCACCAACGATGGGCGTGCCGTCCGGAGTGGTCGGACGCAGACCGGTCCAGAAACTCGCCTGGGCCAGATCGCCGCCCTGAGGATAAAGGTCGTTGACGATCATCTCCAGGGTTTCGCGCCGACGCGGGTTCAGCGACAGGTCAAAACCGGCTATTTCAGCCATGCCGCCGACGCGGATGCGGTTGTCGAAACGGGTGATCGCGACCTTGTAGGTCTCGTCGAGAATGGTCGAGGTCGGAGCCATCGCCGGGTTGGTGATCGGCACGGTCAGGGAGTAACCCTTGAGCGGATACACCGGGGCCTTGATGCCCAGTGGCTTGAGCAGTTGCGGCGAGTAGCTGCCGAGTGCCAGCACGTAGCGATCCGCGGTTTCCAGCTTGCCGTCGATCCATACGCCGTTGATGCGATCACCGGCGAAGTCGAGCTTCTGAATGTCCTGGCCGAAACGGAATTCCACGCCCAATTTGACGGCCATTTCGGCCAGGCGAGTGGTGAACATCTGGCAGTCGCCAGTCTGGTCGTTCGGCAGGCGCAAGGCACCGGCGAGGATATCAGTGACGCTGGCCAGGGCCGGCTCAACGCGGGCAATGCCAGCGCGGTCGAGCAGTTCGAACGGCACGCCGGACTCTTTCAGAACAGCGATGTCTTTCGCCGCGCCGTCCAGTTGAGCCTGGGTGCGGAACAGTTGGGTCGTCCCGAGGCTGCGGCCTTCATAGGCTATGCCGGTTTCAGCGCGCAGTTCGTCGAGGCAGTCACGGCTGTACTCGGACAGACGCACCATGCGCTCCTTGTTCACCGCATAACGGCTGGCGGTGCAGTTGCGCAGCATCTGCGCCATCCACAGGTATTGGTCGATGTCGGCGGTGGCCTTGATCGCCAGCGGTGCGTGGCGCTGCAACAGCCACTTGATGGCCTTGAGCGGCACGCCCGGCGCGGCCCACGGCGAGGCATAACCCGGCGATACCTGCCCGGCGTTGGCGAAACTGGTCTCCATGGCAGCGGCCGGCTGACGGTCCACCACCACCACTTCGAACCCGGCACGCGCCAGATAATAAGCACTGGTGGTACCGATGACGCCGCTACCCAAGACCATAACGCGCATTTTCATATCCCTCATCGCGGCTTGCCGCTGACGTTCGTAGTTGTAGAGCATTGATGTGCGCAGTGTAAAAAAGATTAGGCAGTGCTTTTCACTATATAACTGCCTATATTTGGCGAGAATTCTCGGCAAAAACCCTTTTCACGGAGGCGCATCCCCTATGCGTACCAACACTCAGACCAAACGTGAGCTGGACAAGATCGACCGCAACATCCTGCGGATCCTGCAAGCGGACGGACGCATCTCCTTCACCGAGCTTGGGGAAAAGGTCGGGCTCTCGACCACTCCGTGTACCGAGCGGGTCCGGCGCCTGGAGCGCGAAGGGATCATCATGGGCTACAACGCCCGGCTCAATCCGCAGCACCTCAAGGGTAGTCTTCTGGTGTTCGTCGAGATCAGCCTCGACTACAAATCCGGCGACACTTTCGAAGAGTTCCGACGTGCGGTGCTGAAACTGCCCCATGTGCTGGAGTGCCATTTGGTGTCGGGGGATTTCGACTACCTGGTGAAGGCGCGGATTTCCGAGATGGCTTCCTACCGCAAGCTGCTGGGCGACATCCTGCTCAAGCTGCCGCATGTGCGCGAATCCAAGAGCTATATCGTGATGGAAGAGGTGAAAGAGAGTTTGTGCCTGCCGATTCCGGATTGAGACTTTGTGGTGTCTGTTGCCGATCGTTCCCACGCTCTGCGTGGGAATGCAGCCCGGGACGCTCTGCGTCCCATCCAGAGCCGAACGCGGAGCGTCCGTTGAGGCATTCCCACGCGAAGCGTGGGAACGATCACACGAGCACTTGGCGTGTCGACGCCATGTACTCATGAATCTGCTTCTCCACCCGCGGATGAATCAGCTCCACGGGCCCCCGCCCATTCGGGCACGGCAAGGTCTTGGTGGTCCCAAACAACCGGCAGATCAGCGGCCGCTCGTCATACACCGTGCAGCCATTGGGGCCCAGGTGCACGCAGTTGAGCTCATCCATCGCCGCATCCTGCTCGGCCCGGGTCTTGCGCGGCAGGCGGGACATTTCTTCCGGCGAGGTGGTCACCGGTCCACAGCAGTCATGGCAGCCGGGCACGCACTCGAACGAGGGGATCTGCTGGCGAAGCGTGCGGATTTTCTGGCTGTTGCAGCTCATCGAAGCGGTGACCCAAAGCGGAATAGACCGGGATTCTGACGCAAAAGCCGCGATCCAGACAGCACGAACCGACCAATGTTGCCCGCGCCGGAACGTCCGGCTTATGCTCCGTCAAATTTTATAGACACACGAATCAGGGACGCTCACATGAATGCCCGTGCCCAGCACACTGCCTCTTACTACGCCGCCAGCAGCCTGCCGCAGCCCGATCATCCGGTGCTGCAAGGCGATCTGGTGGCGGACGTGTGCGTGGTCGGTGGCGGGTTTTCCGGGCTGAACACGGCGCTTGAGCTGGCCGAACGCGGCCTCAGCGTGATCTTGCTGGAAGCGCACAAGATCGGCTGGGGTGCCAGCGGACGCAATGGCGGGCAATTGATTCGCGGCGTCGGTCATGGCCTCGATCAGTTCACCGACGTGATCGGTGCGCAAGGCGTGCGCCAGATGAAACTCATGGGCCTGGAAGCGGTGGAAATCGTCCGCCAGCGTGTCGAGCGTTTCCAGATTCCGTGCGACCTGACCTGGGGTTACTGCGACCTGGCGAACAAACCCCGCGACCTCGAGGGTTTCGCCGAAGATGCCGAAGAGCTGCGCAGCCTCGGCTACCGCTATGAAACCCGGCTGCTGCAAGCCAATGAAATGCACTCGGTGGTGGGTTCGGACCGCTACGTCGGCGGCTTGATCGACATGGGTTCGGGCCATCTTCACCCGCTTAACCTGGCACTGGGCGAAGCGGCCGCCGCACAGCAGCTGGGCGCAAAGCTGTTCGAACACTCGGCGGCGACCCGCATCG
The DNA here is from genome assembly GCF_900106065.1 of Pseudomonas mandelii. Taxonomy (NCBI): domain Bacteria; kingdom Pseudomonadati; phylum Pseudomonadota; class Gammaproteobacteria; order Pseudomonadales; family Pseudomonadaceae; genus Pseudomonas; species Pseudomonas mandelii. The sequence goes on along the minus strand of NZ_LT629796.1, from coordinate 2,481,890 downwards.
ATTACGGCCCCGAAGTAAAGGTCCATACCGCCCAAGGCTCGGTTCGCGCCAAGACGCTGGTGCTGGGCTGCAACGCCTACCTCAACCAACTCAACCCGCAGCTCAGCGGTAAGGTGCTGCCCGCGGGCAGCTACATCATTGCCACCGAGCCGTTGAGTGAAGAGCTGGCGCACTCGCTCCTGCCGCAGAACATGGCGGTCTGCGATCAACGGGTGGCGCTGGATTACTACCGGCTTTCGGCGGATCGACGCTTGCTGTTTGGCGGTGCCTGCCATTATTCGGGCCGCGACCCGAAGGACATTGGCGCGTACATGCGGCCGAAGATGCTGGAAGTCTTCCCGCAACTGGGCGGGGTGAAGATTGACTATCAATGGGGCGGGATGATCGGCATCGGCGCCAACCGACTGCCGCAGATTGGCCAGCTCAAGGATCAGCCGAATGTGTATTACGCCCAGGCGTATTCCGGACATGGGGTGAATGCCACGCACCTGGCGGGCAGGTTGTTGGCCGAGGCGATCAGCGGGCAGCAAGGGGGCGGGTTTGATCTGTTCGCTCGCGTCCCGCATATCACCTTCCCCGGCGGGAAGCATTTACGCTCGCCGCTGTTGGCGCTGGGGATGTTGTGGCATCGGCTTAAAGAGTTGGTCTGAGGAAGTTGTAGCGTTTTTGCGGACGCCTTCGCGGGCAAGCCTCGCTCCTACAGGTTATGCGTCGGTCGGAAGATCGACACTAACCCTGTAGGAGCGAGGCTTGCCCGCGAAGAGGCCCGCCAGAACACCGCAAAACTCAGATCCGCCAGAAAGGCTTAAGCCCCTCCTCCCGCGCCTGCTCCCGACTCAACCCCACATCCCTGAGTTGCTCGGGCGTGAGCGTCAGCAACGCCTTGCGCGTGTGCAGACGATGCCAGAACAGACCCCAGCGACTCAGGCCGGACGGCGCATTGCGCATGACTGCCTCGCGCGCACCGTTTTTCTGCCCTGCCGCCAGTTCCTGACTGTGTAACGTCAGCCGCACATCGCTCAAGCCGTTCATTTTGATTGCTCCTGTTTACTTGGGTAGCCAGAGCTTTCATGATGCGCGGACGGCAAAAAGCATTACAGATTCAACGAGACTGTATTAACCCCATACAGATTCTTCGACTCAGCGTCTGAATCCGATAATTTAGCCCCATCTGTACTGGTTAACCGAATCACCCGCATCGAGACTGCGCCATGACCCTTTACGTCAACCTCGCCGAATTGCTCGGCACCCGTATCGAACAGGGCTTCTATCGCCCCGGTGACCGGCTGCCGTCGGTGCGGGCGTTGAGTGTCGAGCACGGGGTCAGCCTGAGCACTGTGCAGCAGGCCTATCGCGTGCTGGAAGACAGCGGGCTGGCGACCCCCAAACCCAAGTCCGGCTACTTCGTACCGGTGGGCCGCGAATTGCCGGAGCTGCCGGCCATCGGCCGTCCGGCCCAGCGTCCGGTGGATATTTCGCAGTGGGATCAGGTGCTGGAATTGATCCGCGCCGTCCCGCGCAAGGACGTCGTGCAACTGGGCCGCGGCATGCCGGACATCACCACGCCGACCATGAAACCGTTGCTGCGCAACCTGGCGCGCATCAGCCGTCGCCAGGACATGCCCGGTCTGTATTACGACAACATCTACGGCACCCTCGAACTGCGCGAGCAGATCGCACGCCTGATGCTCGATTCCGGGTGCCAATTGACCGCCCACGACCTAGTGGTGACCACCGGCTGCCATGAAGCGCTGTCCACCAGCATTCGTGCTATTTGCGAGCCGGGGGACATCGTGGCGGTGGACTCGCCCAGCTTTCACGGCGCCATGCAGACCCTCAAGGGCCTGGGCATGAAAGCCCTGGAAATCCCCACCGACCCGATCACCGGGATCAGCCTCGATGCGCTCGAACTGGCGTTGGAGCAATGGCCGATCAAGGCCATACAGTTGACGCCCAACTGCAACAACCCGCTGGGCTACATCATGCCGGAATCGCGCAAACGCGCCTTGTTGACGCTCGCACAGCGCTTCGACGTAGCGATTATCGAAGACGATGTGTATGGCGAACTCTCCTACAGCTACCCGCGCCCACGCACGATCAAATCCTTCGACGAAGACGGCCGCGTGTTGCTGTGCAGTTCCTTTTCCAAAACCCTGGCACCCGGGCTGCGCATTGGCTGGGTCGCGCCCGGACGCTATCTGGAACGGGTGCTGCACATGAAATACATCAGCACCGGCTCTACCGCGCCGCAACCGCAGATTGCGATTGCCGAATTTCTCAAGGCCGGGCATTTCGAACCGCATTTGCGGCGGATGCGCACGCAATACCAACGCAGTCGCGACCTGATGATCGACTGGGTCACGCGCTATTTCCCCGCCGGCACCCGCGCCAGTCGCCCGCAAGGCAGCTTCATGTTGTGGGTTGAGCTGCCGGACGGCTTTGACACCCTGAAACTGAATCGCGCCCTGCATGATCAAGGCGTACAGATTGCCGTCGGCAGCATCTTTTCCGCCTCGGGCAAGTACCGCAACTGCCTGCGGATGAACTACGCTGCCAAGCCAACACCGCTGATCGAAGAAGCCGTGCGCAAGGTCGGCGCCGCAGCGATCAAACTGCTGGCAGAAACGGACCACATCACCGACTGACCTTTCTCAGGAATCCAGCGTCCATATACCGACCTTTGCCGCCAATCGGAACGTTCCTACGTGAGAGTCAGACAGCCCCTACTTGCTCTTCTGCTACTCGCCTCGTTTCTGGGCGGTTGCGCCAGCTTCGACGTTCAACGCGAACCGAGCCAGGCTTTACCCGCCAGCGATTCGGCGTTCGGCCGCTCGATCCAGGCCCAGGCCGCGCCCCACGAGGGCAGGTCCGGCTTTCGCTTGCTGTCCAACAGCAGCGAAGCCTTCATGGCCCGTGCCGAGCTGATCCGCAATGCCCAAAGCAGCCTCGACTTGCAGTACTACATCGTGCATGACGGCATCAGCACGCGGATGCTGGCGGACGAATTACTCAAGGCTGCGGATCGCGGCGTGCGGGTGAGAATCCTGCTTGATGACACCACCAGCGACGGCCTGGACTGGATCATCGCGACCCTCGCTGCGCACCCGCAGATCCAGATCCGCCTGTTCAACCCGCTGCACCTGGGCCGCGCCACGGGCGTGACGCGCACCATGGGCCGCTTGTTCAACCTGTCGCTGCAACATCGGCGCATGCACAACAAGTTGTGGCTGGCGGACAACAGTGCGGCCATCGTCGGCGGCCGTAACCTGGGAGACGAATACTTCGATGCCGAGCCCAACCTGAATTTCACCGACATCGACATGCTCGGCGTCGGACCGGTGGCGGAACAGCTTGGCCACAGCTTCGACCAGTACTGGAACAGCGCGCTGAGCAAACCGATCGACGAGTTCCTGTCGAGCAGACCGACGCAAAAGGACCTGCAAAATACCCGCACGCGCCTGGAAGAATCCCTGGAAGAGACCCGCAAGCAGAATCATGCGCTCTATCAGCAGTTGATGACTTACACCACAAAGCCACGCATGGACATCTGGCGCCGGGAGCTGATCTGGGCCTGGAACCAGGCGCTGTGGGATGCACCGAGCAAGGTCTTGTCGGACGGCGAGCCTGACCCCCATTTGTTGCTGACCACGCAACTGGCGCCGGAGCTTACGGGCGTCAGCAAAGAACTGATCATGATCTCGGCTTACTTCGTACCGGGGCAGCCGGGGTTGGTCTACCTCACCGGCCGGGCCGACGCCGGGGTGTCGGTGAGTTTGTTGACCAACTCGCTTGAAGCCACGGACGTGCCGGCCGTGCACGGCGGTTACGCGCCTTATCGCCGGGCGCTGCTGGAACATGGCGTGAAGCTGTACGAACTGCGCCGCCAGCCCGGCGAAGGCGGCGGCAGCGGGCCGCATATTTTCTACAGCAAGTCCTTCCGGGGTTCCGATTCCAGCCTGCACAGCAAGGCGATGATCTTCGACCAGCAGAAATCCTTCATCGGCTCATTCAACTTCGATCCACGCTCGGTGCTGTGGAACACCGAAGTCGGCGTGCTGGTGGACAGCCCCGAACTCGCCGCGCATGTGCGTAGAGCGGCCATGGAGGGTATGGCGCCGCCCTTGAGCTATCAGGTGAAACTGGAGAATGACCGGATCGTCTGGGTGACGGAGGATGACGGCAAAATGCACACGCTGACCAAGGAGCCAGGGAGTCTATGGCGCCGCTTCAATTCCTGGTTCAGCACGGCGGTCGGCCTTGAGCGGATGTTGTAGCGTTGCTTCCATCAATCAAATGTGGCGAGGGAGCTTGCTCCCGCTGGGTCGCGAAGCGGCCCTAAACCAGAAGCCCCCGTTCATTCAGACTGAACGAGGGCTCCGATCGGCGACTGCTGCGCAGTCGAGCGGGAGCAAGCTCCCTCGCCACATGCTCGTGCAGGGTTTCAGGCCGGTTCGGCAACTCCACCGAACGCGCCTTGGCGTGACAGTAAGATCACCAACCCGAACGCCCCCGCGGCCATGAACAGCGGCAACGCATGCCCGCTGATCCATTGGCTGCCGGCACCGGCCGCCAAAGGCCCGATCAGGCAACCGATGCCCCACAGCTGCGCAATGTGCGCGTTGGCTCGCACCAGTGCATCGTCGCGATAGCGTTCGCCGATCAGGATCAGCGACAAGGTGAACAATCCTCCGGCGCTGGCGCCAAACAGCACCCACAACGGCCAGATCAACAACGTATCGATGAGCAACGGGATCGCCAGACTCGAAAGCAGCAACACCACCGCACACCCAGTGAACAAAGTGCGGCGTGACAAGCGATCCGCCAGCGCGCCGATCGGCAATTGCAGCAGGGCATCACCCACCACCACGGTGCTGACCATCGCCAAGGCGATTTCCGTGGTGAAACCCTGACGCAGGCAATACACCGGCAACAAGGTCAGGATCATCGCTTCAAACGCAGCGAACAGCGACACCGCCCAGGCAATCGCCGGCAAGCCACGGCAGAAGCCCCACAAGTCGCCAAACGTCACGCTGGCAGCCTCACTGGACGGTGCGCCGCTGCGGCCCAGCAACAGGAGCGGCGCCGCTATGAGCAAGCCGACGCCGACCCAGAAGCCGTAATCGTGTTCGGTGCCCAGAACGCCCAGCAGCAACGGACCGGCCAGCTGACTCAGCGCGTAGCTGCTGCCGTACAGCGCCACCAATCGTCCGCGCCATTGTTCGATCACCAGTTGGTTGATCCAGCTTTCGCCGAGGATGAAGACCAGGGTCAGGATCACCCCGATCATCAGGCGCATCACCAGCCAGACCGGATAGCTCGGCAACAGCGCCAGCAAGCCGATGGACACTGCCCCGGCCCACAGGCACAGACGCATGAGGTTGGCCGTGCCCAGACGCGAGGCCAGATGGCTGGAAATCTTCGCCCCCAGCAGCACGCCAATGGCCGGCATCGCTGCCATCACACCGATGGCGAACGAGCCGTAGCCCCAGCTTTCCAGGCGAAACGACACCAGCGGCATGCTGACCCCCAGGGCCAGGCCAACACTCAAGACAGACGCCAACACGGCGAAATAAGTCGCCCAACGCATGTTCCACGCTCCTGTGGATATTTTTTGGCACCGCACAAAACAATGTGGGAGCGAGCCTGCTCGCGATAACGGAACAACATTCAACACTGGATGTTGACTGTCACACCGCCATCGCGAGCAGGCTCGCCCCCACAGGGGATCTTCGTTGCGTGGTGCTTACAACTTGATCCAGGTCGCCTTCAGCTCGGTGTATTTGTCGAACGCGTGCAGCGACTTGTCGCGGCCATTGCCCGATTGCTTGAAGCCGCCAAACGGTGCGGTCATGTCGCCGCCGTCGTATTGGTTGACCCACACGCTACCGGCACGCAGCGCACGAGCGGTCAGGTGCGCCTTGGAAATGTCCTTGGTCCATACCGCAGCAGCCAGGCCGTAAGGCGTGTCGTTGGCAATCGCGATGGCTTCCTCGGCGGAGTCGAACGCGATCACCGACAACACCGGGCCAAAGATTTCTTCCTGAGCGATTTTCATCGCATTGTTTACGCCGTCGAAAATCGTCGGTTCAACGTAAGTGCCACCGCTTTCCTGAAGCGTGCGCTTGCCGCCAGCCACCAGTTTGGCGCCGTCGGCGTGGCCGGATTCGATGTAGGACAGCACGGTATTCATCTGCTGGGTGTCCACCAGCGCGCCGACGTTGGTCGCCGGGTCCAGTGGGTTGCCCGGCTTCCAGGTTTTCAGTGCTTCGATCACCAGCGGCAGGAAGGTGTCCTTGATCGAGCGTTCGACCAGCAGACGCGAACCAGCAGTGCAGACTTCGCCCTGGTTGAAGGCAATGGCACCGGCCGCCGCTTCAGCTGCGGCTTGCAGGTCCGGGGCATCGGCAAACACGATGTTCGGGCTCTTGCCGCCCGCTTCGAGCCAGACGCGCTTCATGTTCGATTCGCCGGAGTAGATCAGCAATTGCTTGGCGATCTTGGTCGAACCGGTGAACACCAGCGTATCCACGTCATTGTGCAGGGCCAAGGCCTTGCCGACGGTGTGACCGTAACCCGGCAAAACGTTAAGCACGCCTTTCGGAATGCCGGCTTCGACGGCCAGCGCAGCAATGCGAATAGCCGTCAGCGGGGATTTTTCCGATGGCTTGAGGATCACCGAGTTACCGGTGGACAGCGCCGGCCCGAGTTTCCAGCAGGCCATCATCAACGGGAAGTTCCACGGCACGATGGCGCCAACCACGCCGACCGGTTCGCGAGTCACCAGACCCAGCTGATCGTGCGGGGTGGCGGCGACTTCGTCGTAGATCTTGTCGATGGCTTCACCGCTCCAGCTCAGGGCTTGCGCCGCGCCGGGAACGTCGATGTACAGGGAATCGCTGATCGGCTTGCCCATGTCCAGGGTTTCAAGCAGCGCCAGCTCTTCGGCGTGCTGTTTGAGCAGGCCGGCGAAACGGATCATGGTGGCTTTGCGCTTGGTCGGTGCCAGGCGCGACCAGACGCCGGAATTGAAGGTGGCGCGGGCATTTTCAACGGCGCGCTGGGCGTCGGCGGCGTCACAGCTGGCAATCTTGCCCAGCAGACGGCCATCGACCGGGCTGATGCACTCGAAGGTCTCGCTGGAGACGGCATCGGTGTATTCGCCATTGATGTAGGCACGGCCTTCGATCTTCAGATCGCGAGCCCGTTGTTCCCAATCGGCACGAGTCAGGGTGGTCATACGAGTGTCCTCCTCTTGTTGAATACGAGCGCCCAACGATCGTCGCTGACGCTGTCAGGAATTCTGCCCAGCCAGCCTGATTTTTCGGCCCAAGGCAACCGCCACCCTAAACCAGCGACAGGTGAAGTTTCAATATATTTGACATAAGGCCGGCAAACGGCCTTGCGATGTTCATTTTAATAAACATAGACTTTGGGCTTTCCAACCAACCGCGCCGCAATCACGGGGGATAACAACAATGAGCATCCAGGACATCGTCGACTTCAGCCAGGCCACCACCCAACCCGATCGCTATCGGCCGGACCCGGCAAAAGTCCTCAAGGGCGACCCCGAGCAAGCGGTCTACAACCACTACAACAGCCCTTGCGGCCAGTTGAATGCGGGCGTGTGGGAAGGCGCTGTTGGCCAGTGGCATGTGAACTTCACCGAGCATGAGTACTGCGAAATCATTCAGGGCGTTTCAGTGCTGCGTGACAACGACGGCAACAGCAAGACCGTGCGTGCGGGTGATCGCTTCGTGATCCCGGCCGGGTTCAGGGGCACCTGGGAAGTGCTGGAGCCGTGCCGCAAGATTTATGTGGCGTTTGAACAGAAGGCCTGAGGATTTGTATTAGCCGGGCCGGCCTCTTCGCAGGCAACCCGTAACCTGCAGGCAACAAAAAAGGCCCGTATCTCGCGATACGGGCCTTTTTTGTAAGAGGGAAAAATCAATTACTTGATTTTGCCTTCTTTGTACATCACGTGCTTGCGAACGCGCGGATCGAACATGCGCTTTTCGAGCTTGTCCGGAGTAGTACGCTTGTTCTTGTCGGTAGTGTAGAAGTGACCAGTACCGGCGCTAGAAATCATTCGAATCAATTCACGCATGATTAGCTCCCTTAGATCTTGCCAGCTTTGCGGATTTCGGCCAGCACGACAGTGATGCCACGCTTGTCGATAATACGCATGCCTTTGGCAGATACGCGCAGACGCACGAAACGTTTCTCTTCTTCAACCCAGAAGCGGTGATGCTGCAGGTTCGGCAGGAAACGACGACGGGTTTTGTTGTTTGCGTGGGAAATGTTATTCCCAGTCACCGGACCCTTACCGGTAACTTGACATACTCTCGACATGCCTCAGCCCTCTAAAACCACATGCCCAACCCGGCATGGGTTGGCCGCTTAATCTCTCAGTCATTTGGCGCCAGGCGCCGCGTTTCTTTAGAGGTCTTACCGGCTACACCTACAGTGAAGGAACCGGGCCCCTAGAAAAGAGCGCTGCTTTATACCAGAAAGACTGGAGAGCAACAACATTCCGTGTGCGCGGACTTTATAAATTCCCCATTTTTCGGGCGCCGAGCGCCTTGGATAAAGGCTGTGGCCGATTAAGACCGCTCGTCGCAGAGAATCGGTCAACCGACCGATTTCGGGTTTTCCTCGGCCCGCATCACCGAAAACAAGCGCACATACTCTCCTTAAAATGAAAAAGGAGATAGTCATTTGCAAAAGAGCCCACTAGGGTAAGCCTTTTCCAGACTGCACTTGCAGATGGGCCTTCGATCTGTAAAGGAATCCGACCATGCGCCTCGCTGCCCTACCGCTGTTGTTCGCCCCGCTCCTGCTGAGCCCGCTGGCCCATGCCGCCGCCCTGAGCGTCTGCACCGAGGCGAGTCCGGAAGGGTTCGACGTGGTGCAATATAACTCGCTGACCACCACCAACGCGTCCGCCGATGTGCTGATGAACCGTCTGGTGGACTTCGACACCGCCAGCGGCAAAGTGGTCGCCAGCCTCGCGGACAGCTGGGAAGTCAGCCCCGACGGCCTGACCTACGTGTTCAAGTTGCACCCACAGGTGAAATTCCACCGCACCGAGTACTTCAGCCCGACACGCGAGCTGACCGCCGAAGACGTCAAATTCAGCTTCGACCGCATGCTCGACCCGGCGCACCCTTGGCACAAGGTCGCCCAGAGCGGCTTCCCGCACGCCCAATCGATGCAGTTGCCGGCGCTGATCAAGAAGATCGACGCACTGGACCCGCTGACCGTACGCTTCACCCTCGATCACCCGGACTCAACCTTCCTCGCGACCCTGAGTATGGGCTTCGCCTCGATCTATTCCGCGGAATACGCCGACAAACTGCTGAAGGCCGGCACGCCCGAGAAGCTCAACAGCCAGCCGATCGGCAGCGGCCCGTTCGTGTTCACGCGCTTCCAGAAAGATGCCTCGATTCGCTACAAGGCCAACCCGGACTACTTCCGTGGCAAGCCTTCGGTGGACCCGCTGATCTTCGCCATCACCCCGGACGCCAATGTGCGTTTGCAGAAATTGCGTCGCAACGAGTGCCAGATCGCCCTGTCGCCCAAGCCTCTGGACGTACAGGCCGCGCTGAAAGAACCGACACTGAAAGTGGAAAAGACTGACGCCTTCATGACTGCGTTCGTCGGCATCAACAGCCAGCATCCACCGCTGGACAAACCTGAAGTGCGCCAGGCGATCAACCTCGCCTTCGACAAGGCCAACTACGTCAAAGCCGTGTTCGAAGACACTGCCGAGCCTGCCAACGGCCCGTACCCGCCGAACACTTGGAGCTACGCCAAAGGCCTGCCCGGTTATCCGCATGACGTCGAGAAGGCCAAGGCATTGATGGCCAAGGCCGGACTCAAGGACGGCTTCCAGACCACCATCTGGACCCGACCTTCCGGCAGTCTGCTGAACCCGAACCCGAGCCTGAGCGCTCAAATGCTGCAATCGGACCTCGCGGAAATCGGCATCCAGGCCGAAATACGGGTGATCGAATGGGGCGAGCTGATTCGCCGCGCCAAAGCCGGCGAGCACGACCTGCTGTTCATGGGTTGGGCTGGCGACAACGGTGACCCGGACAACTTCCTCACGCCGCAGTTTTCCTGCGCCGCGGTCAAATCCGGCACTAACTTCGCCCGCTACTGCAACCAGGACCTGGACAAGCTGATCAGCGCCGGCAAGACCACCGGCGAGCAAGGTGTGCGTACCAAGCTTTACGAACAGGCCCAGGCGCAGATCCAGCAGCAGGCGCTTTGGCTGCCGTTGGCCCACCCGACGGCGTTCGCGTTGACGCGCAAGAACGTCGAGGGTTACTCGGCCAGCCCGTTTGGTCGCCAGGATTACTCCAAGGTCAACCTCAAGTAACGCTTGGAAACGCTGCGCGAATGCTTCTCTGTGGCGAGGGAGCTTGCTCCCGCCGGGCTGCGCAGCGGCCCTGAAGATCCTGTGAGCGCTGCGCACTCAAGCGGGAGCAAGCTCCCTCGCCACAGAAGCCCGTCCCCAAGCCCTACATCCACCCATACTCGGCCATTGAAAGCGGCTCGCCGTCACCAATGATGAAATGGTCAAGCACTCGCACATCAATCAATTCCAGCGCCTCTTGCAAGCGTTTGGTCAGCGTGCGGTCGGCCTGGCTGGGATCGGAATTGCCCGACGGATGGTTGTGGCAAAGGATCAATGCGGCGGCGTTATGAGCCAATGCGCGCTTGACCACCTGTCGCGGGTACACGCTGGTGTTGTCGATGGAGCCGCGAAACAGCACCTCAAACGCCAGCACCCGGTGTTTTGAATCCAGGAACAGGCTACCGAAGACCTCATGCGGCTCGTGGCGCAGCATCGACTTGAGGTAGTCGCGCACCGCCAGGGGGCTTTCCATCACTGAATCACGTCGTAACCGCTCTGCCAGATGCCGGCGGGCCATTTCCAGCACCGCCTGCAACTGCGCAAACTTTGCCGGCCCAAGGCCGAGCTCACCACTGAAGGTCCGAAGGTCGGCTTCGAGCAAAGTGCGCAGGCTGCCAAATTGCTGCAACAGGTGTCGCGCCAAATCCACCGCGCTTTTGCCGGACACACCGGTCCGTAAAAAAATCGCCAGCAGCTCTGCGTCCGAGAGACTCGCCGATCCCTGCTCCAGTAACTTCTCCCGCGGCCGCTCCGCCGCCGGCCAATCACGAATACTCATAGCACCTTCCCTGTCTGTGGGCGCCGCTGTTCCATAGCGGTCGCTGTGATATCGTAGCCAATCTTTTTTGCTGGCGATTTCATCCCTGGGGAGGGGGTCTCGCCATGCTGTCATCAACGAAATAAAAGGCAGACCTATGCAGCGGCTGTATCGGAAACGCATCGTTCTGGGCGTCGGCGGCGGTATTGCTGCCTACAAGAGCGCCGACCTGGTTCGCCGCCTGATCGACCAGGGTGCCGAAGTGCGCGTGGTCATGACCCGTGGCGGCAGCGAGTTCATCACTCCGCTGACCATGCAGGCCTTGTCCGGGCACCCGGTTCATCTCGACTTGCTGGACCCCGCAGCAGAAGCTGCCATGGGCCACATCGAGCTGGCCAAGTGGGCCGATATGGTGCTGATCGCCCCTGCTACGGCGGACCTGATTGCCCGTCTGGCCCAAGGCATTGCCGACGATCTGCTGACCACGCTGGTGCTGGCCACCGATGCGGTGGTCGCCATCGCCCCGGCGATGAACCAGGCCATGTGGCGCGACCCGGCAACCCAGGCCAACCTGCAAACCCTCGAAAGCCGCGACATCAAAGCCTTCGGGCCGGCCTCCGGTAGCCAGGCGTGCGGCGACGTCGGCCTGGGCCGCATGCTCGAAGCCGTCGAGCTCGCCCAGTGCGCGGCGGACTGCTTCAAGCGCCAGGCATTGACCGGCAAACACGTGCTGATCACCGCCGGCCCGACTCAGGAAAACATCGATCCGGTGCGCTACATCACCAACCACAGCTCCGGAAAAATGGGCTTTGCCCTGGCCGAAGCCGCGGTGGAAGCCGGCGCCCGCGTCACGCTGATCACCGGCCCGGTGCACCTGCCGACTCCGGATCGTGTCACCCGCATCGACGTGGTCAGCGCTCGCGACATGCTCGCCGCCTGCGAAGCCGCGATCCCTTGCGACCTGTTTATCGCCTCGGCAGCGGTCGCGGACTACCGTCCTGAAGTCGTCGCCCCACAGAAACTCAAGAAAGACCCTACGAACGGCGACGGCTTGTTGCTACAGATGGTGCGCAACCCGGACATCCTGGCCACCATCGCCACCCGCCCCGACCGTCCGTTCAGTGTCGGCTTCGCTGCCGAAACCGAACACCTGCTCGATTACGCTGCCCGCAAGCTGAAAGACAAGAACCTCGATTTGATCGTCGCCAACGACGTCGCCAACCCGAGCATTGGCTTCAACAGCGAAGAAAACGCCTGCAGCGTGATCGATCGAGAACTGCACGCCACACTTTTCGCCCAGACCAGCAAGAGCAAAATTGCTCGCCAGCTGATCACTTTTATCGCCGAACGTCTGAACCAGGTTTAATTTACATGCACGCTTTGCAAGCCAAGATCCTCGACCCCCGCATCGGTACCGAATTCCCGCTGCCGCAGTACGCCACGCCTGGCTCCGCCGGCCTCGACCTGCGCGCCATGCTGGAAAAAGACACCGTCATCAAGCCGGGCGAAACCCTGCTGATCCCGACCGGCCTGTCCGTCTACATTGGCGATCCGGGTTTGGCCGCGCTGATTCTGCCGCGCTCCGGCCTGGGCCATAAACATGGCATCGTGCTGGGCAATCTGGTCGGTTTGATCGACTCCGATTACCAGGGCCCGCTGATGGTTTCGTGCTGGAACCGTGGCCAGACCGACTTCAACATGGTGGTCGGTGAGCGCCTGGCTCAATTGGTTCTGGTGCCGGTGGTTCAAGCGCACTTCGAGATGGTCGAAGAGTTTGTTGAAACCGAGCGTGGTGCCGGTGGTTTCGGGCATTCCGGCAGCCATTGATCCGATAAAGCATCCTGTGGCGAGGGAGCTTGCTCCCGCTGGGCTGCGAAGCGGCCCCAAGATTTTGTGAGTGCCGCGCACCCAAGCGCAAGCAAGCCTCCTCGCCAAAATTCGCACAACGTTCATCTGGAAGGTTTACCGCCCAAAATCAAGGCATTGACCGATCATTACCCCGCAAACGCAGGTGGCATGGCCTTTTCGCACCACGAACTCTCAGTGGAAAACGCCGTCATACCCTTCAGTTTGAGCCCGCCGACGAGATTTTCGCGGACAGGTCCAGTCACTTTCGAGATGGAGCATTCCCACAGATGAGCACCCCAGCCACAGTCGCACCCAAGTTCCCGGACAGCATCTTCCGCGCCTACGACATTCGCGGCACGGTCCCGGAATTCCTGAACGCTGAGACCGCTTACTGGCTCGGCCGCGCCATCGGTGCCCAGAGCCTGGCCCAGGGCGAACCGAACGTTTCCGTTGGCCGCGACGGCCGCCTGTCCGGCCCTGAACTGGTCGAACAACTGATCAAGGGCCTGGCCGACAGCGGTTGCCACGTCAGCGACGTGGGCCTGGTGCCAACCCCGGCGCTGTACTACGCCGCCAACGTACTGGCCGGCAAATCCGGCGTCATGCTCACCGGCAGCCACAACCCGTCGAACTACAACGGGTTCAAGATCGTGATCGCGGGCGACACCCTGGCCAACGAACAGATCCAGGCCCTGCACGACCGCCTCAAGACCAACAACTTGAGCAGCGGCAAGGGCAGCGTCACCCAGGTCGAGATCCTCGACCGCTACAACACCGAAATCGTCCAGGACATCAAACTGGCTCGTCGCCTGAAAGTCGTGGTCGACTGCGGCAACGGCGCGGCCGGCGTGATCGCCCCGCAATTGATCGAAGCGTTGAACTGCGAAGTCATCCCGCTGTTCTGCGAGGTCGACGGTAACTTCCCGAACCACCACCCGGACCCGGGCAAGCCTGAAAACCTCGTCGACCTGATCGCCAAGGTCAAGGAAACCAACGCCGATATCGGCCTGGCCTTCGACGGCGATGGCGACCGGGTCGGTGTGGTGACCAACACCGGCAGTATCGTCTACCCGGACCGCCTGCTGATGCTGTTCGCCCGCGACGTACTGGCGCGCAACGCGGACGCGGAGATCATCTTCGACGTCAAATGCACCCGCCGCCTGACACCGCTGATCAAGGAATACGGCGGCCGTCCGCTCATGTGGAAGACCGGTCACTCGTTGATCAAAAAGAAAATGAAACAAACCGGCGCCCTGTTGGCCGGCGAGATGAGCGGGCATATCTTCTTCAAGGAGCGCTGGTTCGGTTTTGACGACGGCATTTACAGCGCCGCGCGTCTGCTGGAGATCCTCAGCAAGGAAAAATCCACCGCGGAAGAGCTGTTTGCGACCTTCCCGAACGATATTTCTACGCCGGAAATCAATATCCATGTGACCGAAGAGAGCAAATTCAGCATCATTGATGCATTGCACGACGCGAAGTGGGGCGAAGGCGCCGACCTGACCACCATTGACGGCGTGCGAGTCGACTACGCCAAAGGCTGGGGCCTGGTGCGCGCGTCCAACACCACACCGGTGCTGGTGCTGCGCTTCGAGGCCGATGACGAGGCTGAATTGCAGCGCATCAAGGACGTGTTCAAAGTCCAGCTGAAGCGTGTTGCACCTGATCTCCAATTACCGTTTTGATCTTCTGAAGCACCCGGAGCCCTGAATGACCCTCGAACGCGAAGCCGCCGCCAACACCGCCAAGGTCCTGTCCGAAGCGTTGCCTTACATTCGCCGCTATGTCGGCAAGACGCTGGTGATCAAATACGGCGGCAACGCGATGGAAAGCGAGGAGCTGAAAACCGGCTTCGCCCGCGACATCGTGTTGATGAAAGCCGTCGGTATCAACCCGGTGGTGGTTCACGGCGGCGGCCCGCAAATCGGCGACCTGCTCAAGCGCCTGTCGATCGAGAGCCACTTCATCGATGGCATGCGCGTGACTGACGCGCAGACCATGGACGTGGTGGAAATGGTCCTCGGCGGCCAGGTCAACAAGGACATCGTCAACCTGATCAACCGTCATGGCGGCAGCGCCATCGGCCTGACCGGTAAAGACGCCGAGCTGATTCGTGCGAAGAAGCTCACCGTGACCCGCCAGACGCCGGAGATGACCCAGCCGGAAATCATCGACATCGGCCAGGTAGGCGAAGTGGTCGGGATCAACACCGACTTGCTGAACCTGCTGGTCAAAGGTGATTTCATCCCGGTCATCGCGCCAATCGGCGTCGGTGCCAACGGCGAGTCGTACAACATCAACGCTGACCTGGTGGCCGGCAAAGTCGCCGAAGCGCTGAAAGCTGAAAAGCTGATGCTGCTGACCAACATCGCCGGCTTGATGGACAAGTCGGGCACGGTCCTCACCGGACTGACCACCCAGCAAGTCGACGAGCTGATCGCCGACGGCACGATCTACGGCGGCATGCTGCCGAAGATCCGTTGCGCGCTGGAAGCGGTTCAGGGCGGCGTGGGCAGCTCGCTGATCATTGATGGCCGGGTGCCGAATGCGATTCTGCTTGAGATCTTCACCGATACCGGTGTGGGTACGTTGATCAGCAATCGCAAGCGTCACTAAGCAACACAAACAAAAAGACCCCGCTCAGCTTGGCTGAGCGGGGTCTTTTTTTGCCTGCGCACCCCCTTGTAGGAGCGAGGCTTGCCCGCGAAAGCGATCTGACAGTCCCATCATTGCTGAATGTGACGACGCCTTCGCGGGCAAGCCTCGCTCCTACAGGTCAGCGTTAGACGCCGTACTGGGCGCGGTACGCTTCTACGGCTGGCAGGTGCTGCTTGAGCTGCGGATCATCCGCCAGGAATTCCAGCACCTGGTTCAGCGACACAATGCTGATCACCGGAATGCCGAAATCACGCTCCACTTCCTGGATCGCCGACAACTCACCGTTGCCACGCTCCTGACGGTTCAGGGCGATGAGCACGCCCTTGGCCTTGGCGCCGTCCTGGGAAGCGATGATCTGCATCACTTCGCGGATCGCGGTGCCGGCGGTGATCACGTCGTCGATGATCAGCACATCACCGGTCAACGGCGCGCCAACGAGACTGCCGCCTTCACCGTGGGCCTTGGCCTCTTTGCGGTTGAAGCACCATGGCAAATCACGGCCATGATGTTCGGCCAGCGCCACCGCAGTGGTCGCCGCCAGCGGGATGCCTTTGTACGCCGGGCCAAACAATACATCGAACGAAATACCGCTCTCGACGATGGCTGCCGCGTAGAAACGACCCAGCTGCGCAAGGGCCGAACCGGTATTGAACAGGCCGGCATTGAAGAAGTAAGGACTGGTGCGCCCGGACTTCAGGGTGAACTCGCCGAAGCGCAAAACGCCGCGATCGATGGCAAAACGAATGAAATCGCGCTGATACGCTTGCATGAAAAAAACCCCAAATACCACGGATTTAGCTAATTAGGTTGACGCCGTGTATCATACACGCACGCGATTTTTGGGGCCATTTATGCGGATCATCAGTGTGAACGTCAATGGTATTCAGGCTGCAGTGGAGCGAGGGTTGCTCAGTTGGCTGCAAGCACAGAATGCCGACGTCATCTGCCTGCAGGACACCCGCGCCTCCGCCTTTGAACTGGACGATCCAGCCTTCCAACTGGATGGCTACTTCCTTTATGCCTGCGAAGCCGAAGTTCCCGCCCAGGGTGGCGTGGCTTTGTATTCGCGGTTGCAACCGAAGGCAGTCATCAGCGGTCTCGGTTTCGAGACAGCCGACCGCTACGGGCGCTACCTGCAAGCCGATTTCGACAAGGTCAGCATCGCGACCTTGCTGCTCCCTTCGGGGCAGAACGGCGATGAAGACTTGAACCAGAAGTTCAAGCTAATGGACGATTTCGCCCGTTATCTGGATAAACAGCGACGCAAACGTCGCGAGTACATTTATTGTGGCTCGCTGTACGTGGCGCAACAGAAGCTGGATATCAAGAACTGGCGCGACAGCCAGCAATCCCCAGGCTTCCTGGCACCTGAACGTGCCTGGATGGACGAGATTGTCGGCAACATGGGCTATGTTGATGCCCTGCGTGAAGTCAGCCGTGAAGGCGACCAGTACAGCTGGTGGCCGGACAACGAACAGGCGGAAATGCTCAACCTCGGCTGGCGTTTCGACTACCAGTTGCTGACCCCTGGCCTGCGCCGTTTTGTTCGCAGCGCACGCCTGCCACGCCAGCCACGGTTCTCGCAACACGCACCACTGATCGTGGACTACGACTGGACGCTGACCATTTAAGCGTCTTTTCGCAGACGCAAAAAAGCCGACATCGCCGTCGGCTTTTTTGTGCGCGCCTCATTCCTGTAGGAGCGAGGCTTGTCCGCGAAGAACGATAACGCGTTGTTCCTGACAGACCGAGGCGCCTCAATTCGCGGGCAATCCTCGCTCCTACGGGACAGCGGTGGCTACTTGATCAGCCGCCAGGTGAACGGATACCGATACGGCACCCCTTCATTGGCTTTCACACCACCGATGATCGTCAGTACCAACGCACCAATCGCCACCAGGCCGAACAGGAAGAACCCGATGATCACCACCATCAGCAGGAAGCAGATGGCAGAGGCAATGGCGACTGTGATCTGAAAGTTCAGCGCCTCCTTGCCCTGGGCATCGACAAACGGGTCCATCTCGCGCTTCATCTGCCAGAGGATCAGCGGGCCGATCAGCGTACCGAACGGAATCCAGATTCCCAGCAACGCGGACAAGTGACAAAACATTGCCCACTGCCGAGCCTCTTTGCTCGGGATGGGAAGTAGCTGCTGCTCGTCACTCATGGTGTCCTCCTTGCGTGGAACATCCGATCAGTCGGCCAGTGCGGCCTTTTGCAGCTCGAAGATCTCGGTCATGCCTTTCTTCGCCAGTTCAAGCATAGCGTTCAGCTCTTCCGGCTGGAACGGCGCGCCTTCGGCAGTGCCCTGGACTTCGATGAAGCCGCCAGTGCTGGTCATCACCACGTTCAGGTCAGTCTCGGCAGCCGAGTCTTCCAGGTAGTCGAGGTCGAGCACAGGCTCGCCCTGGTACATGCCCACCGAAACGGCCGCGATCATTTGCTTGAGCGGGTCGCCGCCTTTCAGGCCGCCGCGCTTCTTGATCACTTTCAAGGCATCGACCAGCGCAACCATGGCGCCGGTGATGGATGCGGTGCGGGTGCCACCGTCGGCCTGGATCACGTCGCAGTCGACGTACAGGGTGACGTCGCCCAGCTTGGACATGTCCAGCGAAGCACGCAGCGAGCGACCGATCAGACGCTGGATTTCCAGGGTGCGGCCGCCTTGCTTGCCACGGCTCGCTTCACGCTGGTTACGCTCGCCAGTGGCGCGCGGCAGCATGCCGTATTCCGCGGTCAACCAGCCTTGGCCCTGGCCCTTGAGGAAACGCGGTACGCCGTTCTCGACGCTGACCGTGCAGATGACTTTGGTATCACCGAATTCGACCAGTACAGATCCCTCGGCGTGTTTGGTGTAGTTGCGGGTAATGCGGATCGAGCGGAGCTGATCGGCAGCGCGACCACTTGGACGTTTCATAGGGAATACCTGTACGGAGGACGGAAAACTGCCGAGCATTATAGAGCCGCGCGCCAAGACTGGGCACTTCTAAAAAATCCGTCCGACGATTGAAGGCGCTGACTAGAGCTTAGAACAGCGCTTTACCGACGGCCTGCAGCCCTTTGTCACACCGTGTGTTTGGGCGCATCCGCCCCACTGCGCTACAATCCTGCGCCTTTGCTGCCTGTCGGCTTTAATTCACAGATATCGGGTCTCGCGAAACCTTTGGTAACGCAAACCTGAATTGCGAGGTACCTCCATGGTGCACAGCATGACCGCCTTCGCCCGCGTTGAAAAAGCCGGCGCCCAAGGCACCCTGAGCTGGGAATTGCGCTCGGTCAACAGCCGCTACCTGGAACCCCATTTGCGCCTGCCGGAGTCGTTTCGCGACCTCGAAGGTGCGGTCCGCGAAGCGCTGCGCCAGGGGATATCCCGGGGCAAGCTCGAATGCACTCTGCGCTTCACCGAAGAAAACAACGACAAACCCCTGCAAGTGGACCGCGAGCGTGCCGCGCAATTGGTCGCTGCCGCCGAGACCATCGCCGGCCTGATCAAGAATCCCGCCGCATTGAATCCGCTGGAAGTCCTGGCCTGGCCTGGCGTTCTGGTGGGCGACGCCGCTGACCCGCAAGCCTTGAATGCCGAAGCACTGGCGCTGTTCAATGAAGGTCTGAAAGAACTCAAGGCCGGCCGCGAGCGCGAAGGCGCGGAGCTGGCCCGATTGATCAATGATCGCCTCACCTCCATCGAAGAAGATGTGGTGACCCTGCGCGAACTGGTCCCGCAGATGCTAGCCACCCAACGCCAGAAAGTCCTCGACCGCTTTGCCGACATGAAAGCCGAGATGGACCCGCAGCGACTCGAGCAGGAAATGGTCATGCTCGCGCAAAAGAGCGACGTCGCCGAAGAACTGGATCGCTTGAGCACTCACATCATTGAAGTTCGCCGGGTACTCAAGTCCGGCGGCGCTGCCGGTCGGCGCCTGGACTTCCTGATGCAGGAGCTCAACCGCGAAGCCAACACACTGGGCTCCAAAGCCTTCGACCCGCGCAGCACCCAAGCGGCGGTCAACCTCAAAGTGTTGATCGAGCAGATGCGCGAACAAGTGCAGAATATTGAGTAAGGCAACCCCGACATGACCCACAGCACCGGCACCCTGTACATCATTTCCGCCCCTTCGGGCGCGGGCAAGAGCAGCCTGGTCAAGGCCCTGACCGACGCTGATCAGGAGATCCGCGTCTCGGTCTCCCACACCACCCGCGCCATGCGCCCCGGTGAAGTGAACGGCGTGAACTATCACTTCGTCGAACGCGGCGAGTTCGTGAAGATGATCGAGCACGGGGATTTCCTCGAGCGCGCCGAAGTGTTCGGCAACCTCTACGGCACTTCGCAAAGCCACCTGCAGCAGACCCTGGACGAAGGCCACGACCTGATTCTGGAAATCGACTGGCAAGGTGCCGAGCAAGTGCGCAAATTGATGCCTCAGGCCCGCTCTATCTTCATTCTGCCGCCCTCTCTCCAAGCCTTGCATCAGCGTCTGAACAATCGCGGCCAGGACAGTGACGAGGTCATTGAAGGCCGGATGCGCGAAGCCGTCAGCGAAATGAGCCACTACGTCGACTACGACTACCTGATCATCAATGACGATTTCGCCCATGCGCTGAAGGATTTGCAGGCGATTTTCCGTGCCAATCAGCTGCATCAGAAGCGTCAGCAGCAGCGCAACGGAAAACTTTTGGCTGAATTGCTCGGCTAAACAGCCCTTCCCAAAACCGCTGCAAGGGCTTTACATTGGCACTTGCAGCGCGTTGAAGGGCTTGGTCAAAAAATCAGCGCTTCCCTAATCGCTGGTGATTTTTTAAACTGTTCAGTCCGCTCGCCCACCCGGGCAGCGCGCATATTGCATTCGCTCCGAGGAATACCATGGCCCGCGTAACCGTTGAAGACTGCCTGAACCACGTGGAAAACCGTTTTGAACTGGTCATGCTGTCCACCAAGCGTGCCCGTCAACTGGCCACCGGCGGCAAAGAGCCACTGGTCCAGTGGGAAAACGACAAGCCTACCGTTGTAGCCTTGCGTGAAATCGCCGAAGGCCTGATGAGCTACGAGTTCATCGCCAATGCTGAAATCGTCGAAGACGAACCGCTGTTCGCAGCGTTCGAGGACGAGTCCAACGAGGCAGTCTAAGCCTATGCCTGGTCGACGTAGCACGGCGCGGGGTCACAGCGAACGGCAGGAGTCATCATGCCGAGCATAGACGCCCTCGCCGATCGCTTATCGACCTACCTCGGCAAGGACCAGGTCAACCTGGTCCGCCGAGCGTACTTCTACGCCGAACAAGCCCACGACGGCCAACGCCGCCGCAGCGGTGAGGCGTACGTCACGCATCCTCTTGCGGTGGCGAATATTCTTGCCGACATGCACATGGACCATCAGAGCCTGATGGCGGCGATGCTGCATGACGTGATCGAAGACACCGGTATTGCCAAGGAAGCGCTGCAAGCGCAGTTCGGCGAAACCGTGGCCGAACTGGTAGACGGGGTCAGCAAACTGACCCAGATGAACTTCGAGACCAAGGCCGAAGCACAAGCCGAAAACTTCCAGAAAATGGCCATGGCCATGGCGCGCGACATTCGCGTGATCCTGGTCAAGCTCGCCGACCGCCTGCACAACATGCGCACGCTTGAAGTCCTGTCCGGTGAAAAGCGTCGGCGGATCGCCAAGGAAACCCTGGAAATCTATGCGCCCATCGCCAACCGGCTGGGCATGCACGCCATCCGCATAGAATTCGAAGACCTCGGCTTCAAGGCCATGCACCCGATGCGTTCCGCACGGATCAACCAGGCCGTCAAACGCGCCCGGGGCAACCGCAAGGAAATCGTCAACAAGATCGAAGAATCCCTCAGCCACTGCCTGGCCATCGATGGCATCCAGGGCGAGGTCAGCGGTCGTCAGAAACACCTCTACGGCATCTACAAGAAAATGCGCGGCAAGCGTCGGGCCTTCAACGAGATCATGGACGTCTATGCGTTCCGGATCATCGTCGACAAGGTCGATACCTGCTACCGCGTGCTAGGTGCTGTGCATAATTTGTACAAACCGTTGCCGGGACGCTTCAAGGATTACATCGCGATTCCCAAGGCCAACGGCTACCAGTCGCTGCACACCACGCTGTTCGGCATGCACGGTGTTCCGATCGAGATCCAGATCCGCACCCGTGAAATGGAAGAGATGGCCAACAACGGCATCGCCGCCCATTGGCTGTACAAATCCAGCGGCGACGAACAGCCAAAAGGCACTCACGCCCGCGCTCGCCAGTGGGTCAAAGGCGTGCTGGAAATGCAGCAACGGGCCGGCAACTCGCTGGAATTCATCGAAAGCGTGAAGATCGACCTGTTCCCGGACGAGGTCTACGTCTTCACGCCCAAAGGCCGGATCATGGAGCTGCCCAAAGGCTCCACGGCGGTCGACTTCGCTTACGCGGTGCACACCGACGTGGGCAACAGCTGCATTGCCTGCCGGATCAATCGTCGTCTTGCGCCGCTGTCCGAACCGCTGCAAAGCGGCTCCACGGTCGAGATCGTCAGTGCTCCCGGTGCCCGGCCGAACCCGGCGTGGCTCAACTTCGTGGTCACGGGCAAGGCACGGACCCACATCCGCCATGCGCTGAAACTGCAACGCCGTTCCGAGTCCATCAGCCTGGGCGAGCGCCTGCTGAACAAAGTGCTCAATGGTTTCGACAGCTCGCTGGAAAAAGTACCGGCCGACCGCGTCAAGGCGATGCTCGCCGAATACCGTCTCGAACTGATCGAAGACTTGCTGGAAGATATCGGCCTGGGCAATCGAATGGCCTATGTAGTCGCCCGCCGCCTGCTTGGCGAAGGCGAACAGCTGCCAAGTCCGGAAGGCCCGCTGGCGATTCGCGGCACCGAAGGCCTGGTGCTCAGCTACGCCAAGTGCTGCACGCCGATCCCGGGCGACCCGATTGTTGGTCACTTGTCCGCCGGCAAAGGCATGGTCGTGCACCTGGACAACTGCCGCAACATCAGCGAAATCCGTCACAACCCGGAAAAATGCATCCAGCTCTCGTGGGCCAAGGATGTCACCGGCGAATTCAACGTCGAGCTGCGCGTCGAACTGGAACATCAGCGCGGCCTGATCGCCCTGCTGGCCAGCAGCGTCAACGCAGCCGACGGCAATATCGAGAAAATCAGCATGGACGAACGCGATGGTCGCATCAGCGTGGTCCAACTGGTGGTCAGCGTGCACGACCGCGTACACCTGGCCCGCGTGATCAAGAAACTGCGTGCATTGACCGGGGTGATCCGCATCACCCGCATGCGCGCCTAAGCCCACTATTACAAGGAGTCATTCATGACCAAGACTGTTATCACCAGCGACAAGGCCCCGGCTGCCATCGGTACTTACTCCCAGGCGATCAAGGCTGGCAACACCGTCTACATGTCGGGCCAGATTCCTCTGGACCCAAAAACCATGGAACTGGTTGAAGGCTTCGAAGCCCAGACCGTCCAGGTGTTCGAGAACCTCAAAGCCGTGGCCGAAGCCGCTGGCGGTTCGTTCAAGGACATCGTCAAACTGAACATCTTCCTCACCGACCTGAGCCACTTCGCCAAGGTCAACGAGATCATGGGCAAGTACTTTGACCAGCCATACCCTGCCCGCGCCGCCATCGGCGTAGCCGCCCTGCCAAAGGGTTCGCAGGTTGAAATGGATGCCATTCTGGTCATCGAGTAATACATCCGGCGCAGCCTTTTCAAGGTTGCGTCGACTTCGTTTCTGAAAGGATTCCACCATGCGCCATGCGCTAGCTCTCTCGCTGGTCGCCCTACTCTTGGGCGGTTGTGCCAGCAACCCTGCCGATCGTGACATCAGCGGCACCTGGATCAATCAGGTGGCGATCGACGCTGCGTCCAAAGGTGGCCCCCTGCGTGAAGCGCTCCAGGCTTATGGCCCGAACCTGGAATGGGACGTCAACACCAAGGCCGCTCAGGCCCGCTACACCAACGGTTTTGAGAACGTCGACGGCAAGCTGCTGGGCGAAGAGTCCGGCGCCTGGAAAGTCGACTTTTATGGCAGCTCCGCCAGCGAACTGAAGCGTGACGGCAAGCAACTGAGCCAGGCCGCCAGCGAAAACGAGCCGGAGCAGGTCTTTGACCGCGCGTTGATTCCGGTCCCGGATGGCGCACCGATTGGCGCGAGCTTCGAACGCGCGCTGTACACCGCCTACATGGGCGGCAGCTGGAAAATCGTCAACGGTCCGGGCGAAGGCAATACCGTGCAATTCCAGGCCGATGGCCAGGTTGCCGGACTGCCGGGTGCCGATCGATATGCCCTTTGCCTGGCGGGCGATTGCGCGTCGATGAGCGGCGGCAATGACAACATGTGGCTGCAAGTGAACGGCCAGGGCAATACCTGGATCTTTGCGCGCAAGGGCAAGGAACTGGAGATTCTGCAGGCAGTGAACACGGCTCAGGCGGATGAAATGCCTCAGTTCACGCCGGGTGATCGCAAGTGGTTGCTGGAAAAGCAGTAACCCGGCCCCTGAAGGCCAACACAAATCCAGTGTAGGAGCGAGGCTTGCCCGCGAAGCGATGTAACAGCCAACATAGATGTTGGAAGTTATGACGCCTTCGCGAGCAAGCCTCGCTTCTACAGGTATTTTGGACGCATGAAAGTCAGCAACGGCCTTCGAGAATGGCGGCGTAGCCCTCGCGATACGTTGGGTACTTTGGCGCCCAGCCCAAGGCCTTCGCCCTGGCATTGCTGCATTGCTTGCTGCCCGTGCGCCGTACGCTCGCGTCGTCAGCCCACTCGGTCACGCCCAAATATTCACGCAACCAGCCCACCACTTCGGCCAGCGGCGCTGGCGCGTCGTCGACACCGATGTAGACGTCATCCAACGCCATCCCGCGTCGATCCGCTTCAAGCAGAAACGCCATCAAGCCCGCCGCGTCATCGGCGTGGATGCGGTTGCCATACAGCGGCGGGTCAACCGCCACGCGATAGCCACGACGCACTTGAGTCAGCAGCCATTCGCGGCCCGGGCCGTAGATGCCAGTCAAGCGCACGATGCTTGCCGGGATGCCGCTCTGGAGCGCCACTTTCTCGGCCTCCAGCATCAATCGACCCGAGTAGCCTGATGCAAGGGTCGGCGAAGTCTCGTCGACCCACTCGCCCTCCTGCTGCCCATACACACTGCTGCTGGAAACAAACAGCAGGCGATTCGGTACCTGCCCGTAGTCGTCGAGCCACTCCAGCACATGCTCCAACCCCTCGACATACGCGGCGCGATAACCGGCTTCATCGTGATTGGTCGCGGCCGCAGAATAAACGAGGTAATCCACGGCACCGATTGGCCACGTCTCAGGACAGTCCTTATCGAACAAGTCGCCGGCAACGCCAATGACCCCCTCGGGCAGGCGCGAGACGTCCCGCCTCAGGCCATGAACCTCCCACCCGGAAGCCATCAATTGCGTGGCCAAACGACCGCCGACATCACCACAGCCGGCGATCAACACAGAAGGCGCAGACATCAGAAAACTCCCATCAGAAAGGCAAAGACTAGCGCCGACAATGGACGAGCGGCTAGCAATGAAGGAAAAAAAGATACTCTATTACTTTTGTTAACAAGAATTACTTGCAATAATGCACGCCACTTTTGTTCTCGGCCTTACGAGGCCTGGAAGAGCATTTACCGTTTTTCTATTTCAGGTCCGGCCAGCATGACACGCAATCAATTCCCCGCTTCGCCAACCAAACGACCTCGCGCCTGGAGCGCAGTGGCCGCCCTGCTGCTCAGCCTGATGCTGGCACCGACCGCCGCTTTCGCTGACGTACAAGCTCCGGCCACTCCGGCCGCCGCCGCTGCTCCAGCCCCGGCTGATCATGCCGTCCCCGCCGTTGCACCCGCCGCAACCGACCCGGCTCAGGCAGTAGATGCCGAAGACGTCCCTGAAGTTCTCGAAGCCGACAACACCCTGGGCATGGCCCACGACCTGTCGCCTTGGGGCATGTACCAGAACGCCGACATTATCGTAAAAATCGTGATGATCGGTCTGGCCATCGCCTCGATCATCACCTGGACCATCTGGATCGCCAAGGGCTTCGAGCTGATGGGCGCCAAGCGGCGTCTGCGCACTGAAATCGTCCACCTGAAAAAAGCCACCACCCTTAAAGAAGCCAGCGCCACCGCCACGAAGCAAGGCACCCTCGCCAACCTGCTTGTGCATGACGCCTTGGAAGAGATGCGATTGTCTGTCAACAGCCGCGAGAAAGAAGGCATCAAGGAACGTGTTGCCTTCCGTCTCGAGCGTCTGGTTGCAGCCTGCGGTCGCAACATGAGCAGCGGCACCGGCGTGCTCGCCACCATCGGTTCCACCGCGCCGTTCGTGGGCCTGTTCGGCACCGTGTGGGGCATCATGAACAGCTTCATCGGCATCGCCAAAACCCAGACCACCAACCTCGCCGTCGTCGCCCCCGGCATCGCCGAAGCCCTGCTGGCCACCGCGCTGGGTCTGGTTGCGGCGATTCCTGCTGTTGTGATCTACAACGTCTTCGCCCGCTCCATCGCTGGCTACAAGGCGCAAGTGTCCGATGCCTCGGCTGAAGTCCTGCTGCTGGTCAGCCGCGACCTCGATCACCTGCCGACCGCCGAGCGCTCCGCGCAACCCCACATGGTCAAAGTAGGGTAATCAGCCATGGGCTTGCATTTGAAAGAAGGCGCAGACGACGATCTGGCCGAGAACCATGAAATCAACGTCACGCCGTTCATCGACGTGATGCTGGTGCTGTTGATCATCTTCATGGTGGCCGCTCCGTTGGCCACCGTGGACATCAAGGTCGACCTGCCCGCCTCCAGCGCCAAACCGGCGCCGCGGCCAGAGAAGCCGGTGTTCCTCAGCGTCAAGGCTGACCAGCGCCTGTTCCTCGGTGAAGACGAAGTGAAGGCCGAAGCACTTGGCGCCACCCTCGACGCCAGGACCCAAGGCAAGAAAGACACGACGATCTTCTTCCAGGCCGATAAAGGCGTGGATTACGGCGACCTGATGAGCGTGATGGACAACCTGCGCTCCGCCGGTTACCTGAAGGTAGGTCTGGTCGGGCTCGAGACGGCAGTCAAGAAATGATCACGACGCGCCATAAGCTGACGCGTTACAGCGCGAGCCTGGCCGTGGTGCTGGGCGTCCATGCACTGGCTATTGCGCTGGCGCTGAACTGGACGTCGCGCCCACCCATCGAGCTGCCTCCGCAGGCGATGATGGTCGAGTTGGCGCCGGTTCCGGCCCCACCACCGCCGGCACCGCCGAAGGTGATAACGCCGCCACAGCCACCGGCCCCGGTGGAAGAACTGCCGATCCCGAAACTGGCTGAAGTGCCGAAGGCCGAGATCGTTGTGCCGAAGCCGGTCAAACCCAAGCCCAAGCCGAAGCCGCAACCACCCAAGCCTGTGGAGAAAAAGCCGGAGCCGCCGAAGGAGAAACCGTCCGAGGAGAAACCTAGCGACGCGCAACCGACCCAGGCACCGACGGAGAAATCCGCGCAACCAGCACCGGGCCCATCGCCTGCACAACAGGCTGCCAAGGCCAGCTGGGAAGGCACTTTGCTCGCGCACTTGGGCAAGTACAAAAAGTACCCGGTGAGTGCACAGAATCGGGGCAAGCAAGGCACCAACCGTCTGCGCTTCATCGTTGATGGCGAAGGTAATGTGTTGTCGTACGAACTGGTGAGCCGTTCAGGCACCGCCGATCTGGACCGCGCTACCCTGGAAATGATCCGCCTCGCCCAACCGCTGCCCAAGCCACCGGCGGACATGCTGACCAATGGCACCATCGAAATCACGGCGCCGTTCCTCTACTCACTGGAAAAACGCCGCCGCTAATCGCAACACAAAACCATTGCAGGAGTGAGCCTGCTCGCGATCAGGCCACCACATTCAACCTTTTCGGTGAATGTAATACCGCTATCGCGAGCAGGCTCACTCCTACAGGGGTCTCCTCCAGCAGGAAAGTCCATGATCATGCAGAGAAGGCACCCAAAGGTGCCTTTTGTGTATCTGCCAGCGGCAAACCGGCATTACCCAGTGTCACTCTGCACACTCACTCTGATAACGTGCGTCTATCGATTGCAGCCGTTATGCTTGGCGCGCAACTTCATGGACGCTTGCTATGACTCTCACAGAATTACGCTACATCGTTACCCTCGCCCAAGAGCAGCATTTCGGCCACGCGGCCGAGCGTTGCCACGTCAGTCAGCCGACCCTGTCGGTGGGCGTGAAAAAGCTTGAAGACGAACTCGGTGTGCTGATTTTCGAGCGCAGCAAGAGTGCCGTGCGCCTGACTCCGGTCGGTGAAGGCATCGTTGCCCAGGCGCAGAAAGTCCTGGAACAGGCCCAAGGCATTCGCGAACTGGCCCAGGCTGGCAAAAACCAGCTGACCGCTCCGCTGAAAGTCGGCGCGATCTACACCGTCGGCCCGTACCTGTTTCCGCACCTGATTCCACAACTGCACCGGGTTGCCCCGCAGATGCCGTTGTACATCGAAGAAAACTTCACTCACGTACTGCGCGACAAACTGCGCAACGGCGAGCTCGACGCGATCATCATCGCCCTGCCGTTCAACGAAGCCGACGTGCTGACCCTGCAGCTCTACGACGAGCCGTTCTACGTGCTGATGCCGGCCCAGCACCCGTGGACGCAAAAAGAATCCATCGACGCCAGCCTGCTCAACGACAAGAGCCTGCTGCTGCTCGGCGAAGGCCACTGCTTCCGCGATCAAGTGCTGGAAGCCTGCCCGACCCTGGCCAAAGGCAACGACGGCGCCAAGCACACCACGGTGGAATCAAGCTCTCTTGAAACCATCCGCCACATGGTCGCGTCCGGCCTGGGCATTTCGATCCTGCCGCTGTCGGCCGTCGACAGCCATCACTACGCCCCAGGCGTGATCGAAGTGCGCCCACTGACGCCTCCGGTGCCGTTCCGCACCGTGGCCATTGCGTGGCGCGCGAGCTTCCCGCGTCCGAAAGCCATCGAGATTCTCGCTGACTCCATTCGCCTGTGCTCGGTGGCCAAGCCGCAAGCACCGGTGGTTGCGGCCTAAGTCGCTGCCATGACCGAGTTGTCGCAAGTGTCGGTCACGGCACTCAAGGGTGTCGGCGAGGCCATGGCCGAGAAACTGGCCAAGGTCGGCCTGGAGAATCTCCAGGACGTGCTGTTCCACCTGCCGCTGCGTTATCAGGACCGCACCCGTGTGGTCCCGATTGGCCATTTGCGACCCGGCCAGGACGCCGTGATCGAAGGCACCGTCAGCGGCGCCGACGTGGTCATGGGCCGTCGCCGCAGCCTCGTCGTGCGTCTGCAGGACGGCACCGGCGGGCTCAGTCTGCGCTTCTACCATTTCAGCAACGCCCAGAAAGAAGGCCTCAAACGCGGCACGCGGATTCGCTGCTACGGCGAAGCCCGGCCCGGTGCGTCGGGGTTGGAAATCTACCACCCGGAATACCGCGCCATCACCGGCCACGAGCCACCGCCGGTGGATGAAACCCTGACCCCGGTCTACCCGCTCACCGAAGGCCTGACCCAGCAGCGCTTGCGCCAACTGTGCATGCAAACCCTGACCATGCTCGGCCCGACCAGCCTGCCCGACTGGCTGCCGACCGAACTGGCCCGGGACTATCAACTCGCGCCGCTGGCCGATGCGATCCGCTACCTGCATCACCCGCCCGCCGATGCCGATGTCGACGAACTTGCCCTCGGCCATCACTGGGCTCAGCACCGTCTGGCCTTTGAAGAACTGCTGACCCATCAGCTATCCCAGCAACGTCTGCGCGAAAGCATGCGCTCCCTGCGCGCGCCGGCGATGCCGAAAGCCACCAAACTGCCGGCGCAATACCTGGCCAATCTGGGTTTTACGCCAACCGGCGCACAGCAACGAGTCGGCAACGAAATCGCCTACGACCTGAGCCAGCACGAACCGATGCTTCGGCTGATTCAGGGCGACGTCGGCGCGGGTAAAACCGTGGTCGCGGCCCTCGCCGCGCTTCAGGCGTTGGAGGCCGGTTACCAGGTCGCCTTGATGGCGCCCACCGAAATCCTCGCCGAGCAGCACTTCATCACCTTCAAGCGCTGGCTCGAACCGCTGGGCATTGAAGTCGCGTGGCTGGCCGGCAAGCTCAAGGGCAAAAACCGCGTGGCCGCGCTGGAGCAGATCGCCAATGGCGCACCTATGGTGGTCGGCACTCACGCGTTGTTCCAGGAGGAAGTGCAGTTCAAGAACCTTGCACTGGCAATCATCGACGAACAGCACCGCTTTGGCGTGCAGCAGCGCCTGGCATTGCGGCAGAAAGGCGTCGGCGGGCGGATGTGTCCGCATCAGCTGATCATGACCGCCACGCCGATTCCACGAACGCTGGCCATGAGCGCCTACGCCGACCTCGACACCTCGATCCTCGACGAACTGCCGCCCGGCCGAACCCCGGTCAACACGGTATTGGTCACCGATACCCGGCGTGTCGAAGTCATTGAGCGCGTGCGCGGCGCCTGCGCCGAAGGGCGTCAGGCCTATTGGGTGTGCACGCTGATTGAAGAATCCGAAGAGCTGACCTGCCAGGCCGCCGAAACCACTTACGAAGACCTCACCGCCGCGCTCGGCGAGCTGAAGGTCGGCCTGATCCACGGCCGCATGAAGCCCGCGGAAAAAGCCGCCGTCATGGCCGAATTCAAGGCCGGCAATTTGCAGCTGCTGGTTGCGACCACCGTGATCGAAGTCGGCGTCGATGTGCCGAACGCCAGCCTGATGATCATTGAAAACCCCGAGCGCCTCGGCCTCGCGCAGTTGCACCAATTGCGCGGCCGCGTCGGTCGAGGCAGCGCCGCCAGCCATTGCGTGCTGCTCTACCATCCGCCGCTGTCGCAGATCGGCCGTCAGCGCCTGGGCATCATGCGTGAAACCAACGACGGTTTTGTCATCGCCGAAAAGGACCTCGAACTGCGCGGCCCCGGCGAAATGCTCGGCACTCGTCAGACCGGCCTGCTGCAATTCAAGGTCGCCGACCTGATGCGCGACGCCGATCTATTGCCCGCCGTGCGCGACGCCGCCCAGGCATTGCTGGAGCGCTGGCCGGATCACGTCAGCCCGCTGCTCGACCGCTGGCTGCGCCATGGGCAGCAATACGGCCAAGTGTGAGCACCGTCGCAGTTTGTGGACGATGCTTTTAAACAAGCTGGTTATACTCCTGCAATTGTTTGAATACGGATACAGACCATGACTGAAGCTGCCCTCGCCCCGGACCCCCTGCACGCTCCGTCTGTTATTCGGTTGCTGCTGGGCAAATTGGGCATTGCCTACGAAGAAGTCCTCGATCACCACGGCCTCAACGCCTCGCGCAAAGTGCAGGCGGTATTGGTGGACGACGCCGTCGGTGCCTTGATGGTGCTGTTCCCGCAAAGCCAGTTGCTTGACCTCAATCGCCTCGCCGAATTGACCGGTCGCCGCCTCACCGCCGTGCCCACCGAACGCCTGGTGAAAATGCTCGGCAAGCACAACCTGAGCCTGCTGCCTGGCCTGCCGGCGCTGACCAGTTCGCCGTGCCTGTACGAAGAAAGCCTGCTGCGCGAACCGAAGTTGCTGATCAACTCGGGCGAGCCGGGCCTGCTGCTGGAAATCACCAGCGAAGATTTCAAAAGCATGCTGACCAAGGCCAGCGCC
Organism: Pseudomonas mandelii; assembly: GCF_900106065.1. Lineage (NCBI taxonomy): Bacteria > Pseudomonadati > Pseudomonadota > Gammaproteobacteria > Pseudomonadales > Pseudomonadaceae > Pseudomonas > Pseudomonas mandelii. Next base: position 2,450,547 of record NZ_LT629796.1, on the reverse strand, counting down.
GCCAACTTCGGCGAGAACCTGACCAGCATCCGCCCCAACCTCGACCGCCCCGACGATGACCGCGAGGAAATCACCCAGGCCGTCCAGGCGTTCACCGCACGACGCATCCAGCAACGCCTGGAAGCCACCATCGAAATTCCGCCGCTGGCCGAGACCGCGCAGAAAATCATCAAGCTGCGCGTCGACCCCAACGCCACCATCGACGACATCACCGGCGTGGTCGAAACCGACCCGGCGCTGGCCGCCCAAGTCGTCAGCTGGGCCGCGTCGCCGTACTACGCCTCGCCGGGCAAAATTCGTTCAGTGGAAGACGCGATCGTGCGCGTCCTGGGTTTCGACCTGGTGATCAACCTGGCGCTGGGCCTGGCCCTGGGCAAAACCCTGAGCCTGCCCAAAGACCACCCGCAACACACCACGCCGTACTGGCAGCAATCGATCTACACCGCCGCCGTCATCGAAGGCCTGACCCGCGCCATGCCCCGCGCCCAGCGCCCGGAAGCCGGCCTGACCTACCTCGCCGGCCTGCTGCACAACTTCGGCTACCTGCTGCTGGCCCACGTCTTCCCGCCGCACTTCTCGCTGATCTGCCGTCACCTGGAAGTTAACCCGCACCTGTGCCACAGCTACGTCGAGCAACACCTGCTCGGCATCAGCCGCGAACAAATTGGTTCGTGGCTGATGCGCTACTGGGACATGCCCGACGAACTGGCCACTGCGTTGCGCTTCCAGCACGACCCAAGCTACGACGGTGCCTACGCTGAATACCCGAACCTCGTGTGCCTGGCCGTACGCCTGCTGCGCAGCCGCGGCATCGGCTCCGGTCCGGACGAAGACATCCCCGACGCATTGCTGGAACGCGTAGGCCTGACTCGCGACAAAGCCAACGACGTCGTCAGCAAAGTCCTCGAAGCCGAAGTCCTGCTGCGCGAACTGGCTTCGCAATTCAGCCAAGCCTAAAAGCATCGCGGGCAAGCCCACTCCCACAGGATTCACGCAATCCCTGTAGGAGCGAGGCTTGCCCGCGAGGAATCCAACTCGGTCTATCTGAGTGAATCAAGCCAGATAGCGCAACATCCATCCGCCCTTAAAGCTCGGCAAAGGTTCACCGTCTCCCCACAAGCTTCCGCAAATAACAATGCGTCCATCAGCCATTAATGCCATGTCCAAAGCGTGCTCAAACCCTTTCTCACCGTCAAAAACAGCAAAGCCTTTACCGGCATTGAATGTCATGTCCAATGAGCCGTCAGAAAGATAACGCGCCGTCACCACTGCCATCTCCTCAGAGACGAAGCCTTGCCCGGTGCTTCCGGTGACACTGATTGATCCATTGGCGTGCAACGCACAGCGCGCCCAATCCTGCCCCTGCGGCACCAATTCAGAAAAAAGGGCCCGTCCGTTGTTAAAAGGAAGATTGTAGGACCCACTCTTGTTTAAAACGACGATCACCCCGTTTTGAACGTCCTTCTCTCGCGAATTCCCCACCGCAACAATCCTGCCGTCACTTTCTCTAACCGTGATGGCGCTCAACATCATCCAGCGAGGACTCGGAATGGTCACCGCAAGGCCGCCATTAAACGTGCGGTCTACTTGTCCCAGTGAGTTGAAGCAAGTTACGAAGGCTCCCATGGATTCGTCCTGTTTCACGTACATGCCAGTCACCAATATCTGGCCGTCTGCCTGAACCGCAACACCTTCGGCACCGCTCCATTCATGCTCGACACCTGGGAGTTCGACAATCGCGGAGCCAGTCCCGGCGAACGTCAGATCGGGCGAGCCGTCTGAATTACGCCGCAGCACAATCCCCTTCGGTTTTCCGGAAGTGTTGATAACGGAACTGACCAGCACGATCTTGCCATCCGACTGCTCAACCACGGAGACTCCGCTGTGGCCAGAGACCCGGGAGCGTCCTGCCGACGTCTTTTCGCCATGGCGGCCAGCAACCTCCAGCGTCACCCCACTGTGCTGGGGACTACCCAAATCATCATAAGGAATGAAGAGTTTTCCATCGCCATTCAAGGACGTATCCAGTCGGCCATCCTGAAACTGCCGCACGATGAGCAAACCGCCACCGCTGAACGATATGTATTGGCCAACGATCAGCCACCCACCGTTAGCCAGAGGCCTGAGCCCGAATACATAGATGTCACTATCTTCGAAAGGCACTTCAACAAAGCCACGCTGCGCAGTGCCAAATGAGCGATCCAGCGTCCCGTCTTCATTCAGCCGCGCAACTATGACCGGAACGTTGAATGCTGTAGGCCTCATGGCAACAAGCGTTTTGTTGTCATCCAATGGGAGAACCGCATCGGGGAATCCGTACACTTCAGAGAGCGGAAAGTCCAAAACACCAGAACCGTTAAATGTCGGATCGAGGCTTCCTGAGTTGGCTGGTTTCAGCTGGATCATGATCTTGCTCCATCAAGGTGAGTGGAGTCCGCTATGGACCTCCCTCCCCGAGTAGAGCATTCACAGTCACCCTATCGCGCCTGTAAAAACTGACAGTTCTATTGTCCTCGTGAGCCTAACTGATGACAGCGCGAGCCAGCACTGGATTTATCAACGAACAGCAGCAGGCTTCTTTTTCGGCTTCAAATACTTGGTCAACCCCTGAAACCAGATCACCAACGCCGGATTGCCCTTGATCTGAATCGATTTGTCCTGAATCCCCGTCATAAACGCCAACTGCTTGTTCTTCGCCTGCATCGTGGCAAATCCATACGCCGCGTCTTTAAAGGCAATCGCAAACGCCGGCTCGGCATACACGCCCGACTTGCTGGTAATGCGCTGATCCTTCACAAAGAAATGCCGCGCCACCTTCCCGTCCAGGGTCTGTAGCTGGAACACCAATTCCTTGTCACCCAACTGCTGCTGAAACGCAGGATTAGTCCGACTGGCCTTACCCATCAACAAACCCAGCATCCACAGTAGAAAACGAAATTTCATGCGCACAGCCTCAAGAGAAAAGTGAACGGCCGGCGCAGTGTAGCGGCTTCAAGCGAGAACGCCACTGTTGTGCAGCGATAGAAGAAGATGCCGTGGTTTTTGACGCTGATGACTACCAAGTCATTGACGAAACGAGGGTGTTTAAAAGCGTGGAAATTTTGAGCTTTCTACGCTCGACTCCATCGGATTTTTCCTTCAATACGTGGTGCTGTTCGTGAACTAGGCAGCCTTTGGCTTCGCCGATAGTCTTTGTTCGTTACCGCAAAATCGGTGACACGGACGTGCAAGTCCGGTACATATCGCCGCACGGTCGCCAAACCGAACATCAAGCGTCTTTCTGCTCGATGTAAATGCTTCATGGCGGCTGTGCGTGGGAGGTCCCTTTGGGGTCTGCCGGGGTCCGATATGCCCGGTCTTGCACACCTGCGCACGGCTGCCACCCTTATTCGAATGCAAGCGAAGAGGAGACAGCTACATCTAAAACACATATCGGAAATTACTAATGATCAAGCCAACACCGAATCCACCAGCAAACGAAGCCACCTCCCCCTACGAATCCCTCGATTCGAAGAAACTCCACGAAGCCGCCGAACACGCCCTCAACCACCATTTCGCCCCACCACCCGGCGACAAACCCAAGCCTCGCAAAGGCAACCTCTTCGCCGTCTCCCCCGACATCGACACCGAAGCCCTCCTGGCCAACGCCTCGGAAGACCTGCTATCCATCAGCGCCATCGCCGCCAACCTGGCCGACGACGTGGACGGAGCACGACGCTCCTTAGCCTTGGCGCTAAGCAGATTGGCGGATGGGGTCCGGTTGTTGGTGGAGCGAGCGCTGGATCACATTGATTCGCCCAATCCGGCGGAGCATCGGGGGAAGGTGTAAGCAGGAACAAGGAGCGCGCCAACATTGGCGCGCTCCTAAAGATTTCTACAGTGCGAAATCCGAGACTTCAGTAAGCATCCAACATTGCCCACGCACGAAGCGATACTCAACCACGTAGTCCGTATCAGGCTTTTGCAAAATGGCCGTCGCCTTATCCCCTCTCTGCTCTTTGACGGTTAGCATCAAACCTTCAGCCTCTCGCTTCGCACGCTCAGGCACGAGTGGAAACTTGATCTGATCGTCCTTCAGCGAACGCTTTTCTTGTCGCGGCTCCGGCTCAGCATTCACCGTCACCACAAAAGTTAGGGGCCGTTGGACGAAGACCTTTTGAATGGCCGCACTCTCAGAGAAGGAAGCGAGAAAAGTGTTGAAGTCAGAGGATGGGCAGACAACGTCAGCAGTTTGAGCGTCTGAACCAGCCGAAATGTCAGGTGCAATCTTGTCCAGATAAACCGAACGCTCTCGGCTCATTCCCGTGATGCAACTGTTCACTGTCGTGACATAAGCAGGCTTGCCGGGCTCAATCTCAAACGCCTCAAGATGGCAATTCGCATCACGCAGCTTAATCCACGCACGCTGCGACTCCTTCACCGTCACCGCATACGCCTCCCCCAATTCGGGATTGGCTTGATATTGGGTTTCGAGCCGCGCCAGCAGTTGGTGATAACTCGTATTCAACTGTGAATCAGCACCAGCCTTCGACGCTTCAGAGCACTTATCAATTTGTAGGCTTGTCATGATCTCGTTGCACTCATCCTGAGCAAACGCCGTTGAAACCGGCAGAGCGGCCTGGAAAGTCAGCGCACAAAGAATGCTGAAAAAAAAGCGTTTCACTGTCTTCTATCCTTGATCTATTCAGATGAAATCCGAGCAACCGAATCAGGGGAGAGATCGGTGACACAAAGCTTTGGCTCATTCATTTCCCAGTAGGTGCTAAGCAGAGCTCTCTTGTCGCGCTCTACCCGCAGATTGGAGAAATCGTCGCCACAAGCTGGAGTCAGCTCCTTGAAAAAACCTGCTTCGGGCTGGTAAACAAAAATCCTGTGAATGGTGTAGGTGCCCATTCCGTCATCGATCTGCCAGACCGCAAAATCCTTTGCACCGTCGAAATTGAAATCGTCTATTTGTGCGGATTCCACGCTGACTCGGACACCCATTCCACGCACATCCGGACAGTGATTCCACGCTGATCCGGACACTCATTCCACGAGCATCCGGACACCGATTCCACGGCCATCCGGACACTTTCCAGGCAGGCAGCTACGCAGGATTTATTCACTACCATCGACCTCTTTTTCGAAGCAGAGAGGTCGTCGTGGAGCGTTTGTCCATGCGTAAAATCCGTGAGGTGTTGCGCCTCAAGTTCGATTGCGGGCTGTCTGTCCGTAAGATCTCCCGCAGTCTGGGCATAGGCCACAGCAGTGCCGGTGATTACCTCTGTCGCTTTGCCGCCAGCGGTCTAGCCTGGCCCTGCTCGTTGTCCGATTCCGAACTGGAACAGCAACTGTTCCCACTGGCCCCTGCGGTGCCCAGTGAGCAGCGGCCACTGCCTGATTGGTCTTGGGTGCACGCCGAGCTGCGTCGCCCCGGCGTGACCCTGGCGCTGCTCTGGCAGGAGTATCGCCTGAGCCAGCCGCAGGGTTTTCAGTACAGCTGGTTCTGCGAGCACTACCGGGCCTGGCAGGGCAAGCTGGACGTGGTGATGCGCCAGGAACATCGCGTCGGCGAGAAGTTGTTCGTCGACTACGCCGGGCAGACGGTGCCGGTGATCGACCGGCACAGCGGCGAGATCCGCCAGGCGCAGGTGTTCGTCGCGGTGCTCGGCGCCTCCAGCTACACCTTCGCCGAAGCCACCTGGTCGCAGCAGTTGCCGGACTGGCTGGGCTCGCATACCCGCTGCTTCGCCTTCCTCGGGGGCGTGCCGGAGATCGTGGTGCCGGACAACCTGCGCAGCGCGGTGAGTAAGAGCCATCGCTACGAGCCGGACATCAACCCGAGCTACCGCGATCTGGCCGAGCACTATGGCGTGGCGGTGGTGCCGGCGCGGGCGCGTAAGCCGCGCGACAAGGCTAAGGCCGAGGTCGGCGTGCAGGTGGTCGAGCGCTGGATCCTCGCCGCGCTGAGGAACCGCCAGTTCTTCTCCTTGAACGAACTCAACAGCGCCATCGCCTTATTGCTGGAGCGCCTCAACCGACGACCGTTTCGCAAGCTGCCGGGCTCCCGGCACTCGGCCTTCGAAGCCCTGGATCGTCCGGTGCTGCGGCCGCTGCCGGAGCAACCCTACGTGTATGCCGAGTGGAAGAAGGCGCGTGTGCACATCGACTACCACGTCGAGGTTGATGGGCACTACTACTCGGTGCCGTACCAACTGGTGAAGAAACAACTGGAAGTACGCCTGACAGCGCGCACGGTGGAGTGCTTCCACGCCAATCAGCGGGTGGCCAGCCACCTTCGCTCACCGCACAAGGGCCGGCACAGCACACAGGCCGAGCACATGCCCAAGAGCCATCGCGAGCACGCCGAGTGGACGCCACAACGGCTGATCCGCTGGGCTGAGCAGACCGGGCCGAACACGGCCGGCGTGATCAGCCACATCCTCGAACGGCGCATCCACCCAACCCAAGGCTACCGGGCCTGCCTGGGCATCCTGCGCCTGGGCAAGACCCATGGCGAAGTGCGCTTGGAGTTGGCCTGCCGTCGCGCCCTCAGCCTCGGTGCGTGCAGCTACAAGAGCCTCGAATCGATCCTGCGCCAGGGTTTGGAAAGCCTGCCGTTGGCTCAAGCCAACCTGCCCCTGCTGCCGGACGACCACGCCAATCTGCGCGGCCCCGGCTACTACCACTGAACACAAGGAATCCCACCATGCTGCCCCATCCGACCCTGGACAAGCTCCAGACCCTGCGCCTGACCGGCATGCTCAAGGCACTCGCCGAGCAACTGAAAACCCCCGACATCGACAGCCTGAGCTTCGTGGAACGCCTCGGCCTGCTGGTCGACCGCGAACTGACCGAACGCGACGACAAGCGCCTCAGCAGCCGCCTGCGTCAGGCCCGGCTCAAGCACAACGCCTGCCTCGAAGACATCGACTACCGCAGCCCGCGCGGACTCGACAAGGCGCTGATCCTCCAGCTGAGCAGCGGTCAGTGGTTACGCGACGGACTCAACCTGATCATCAACGGGCCCACCGGCGTGGGTAAAACCTGGCTGGCCTGCGCCCTGGCCCACCAGGCCTGCCGGGAGGGCTACAGCGTGCGCTACCTGCGCCTGCCACGTTTGCTGGAAGAACTGGGTCTGGCCCATGGCGACGGCCGCTTCGCCAAGCTGATGAGCAGCTACGCCAAGACCGACCTGCTGATCCTCGACGACTGGGGCCTGGCCCCGTTCACCGGCGAGCAACGGCGCGACATGCTGGAGCTACTGGACGACCGTTACGGCCAGCGCTCGACCATCGTCACCAGCCAGATGCCGGTGGACAACTGGCACGAACTGATCGGCGATCCGACCCTGGCCGATGCCATCCTCGACCGCCTGGTGCACAACGCTTATCGGATCAATCTGGAGGGTGAATCAATGCGCAAACGGACGCAGAAATTGACGACGCCGGGCACCTCAGACTAACAATGCCACCCCTGCGTCGCTGCGCTCCGACTGCCTGTCCGAATGATCGTGGAACAGGTGTCCGGATCAGCGTGGGCTGAGTGTCCGAATGGCGTGGAATCCGCACTATTTGCACATGCAGTTCGTTTTCAGCTTGAAAATCGATTGTCCGAGATTCGCTTTGGGTATCGCTTTTAACAGCGACCGTTAACATTGAGCCTTCCAGCACGAGCGTCGCTTCGACGTTTTTGGTTGGGCTGAAAGTGGTTGCCTCGGCAAATACCGGTGCCGTCCACAGCAGGCCGAGCAATGAAATGGCTAAATACTTGAATCGCATGTGCTCGCCCTACTCTCACTTCCATTCGGTTTCCAAAAAAGAGTCGGAGGCCATCTGAGCGCCCTGAGACACCAACTCATAGATTCCATTCCTTTAACGGTTCATGGGTAACTGAAAACGCATCCGCACAGCGCAATAAGCGAGGTCTTCACGAAACAAACGAAAACTCATCTCGCACTGTCCGTCCGCATACTGCTTCCAAACCGGATCGTCGAAGTCACCCCCTCCGAGCAGATTGATCGAGGCCTTCAGACCGCTTTCGCGATCCTGCCCTGCCATCAACGAAGCAGCTTTGTAAAAGCCATCATTCGGCATACCTGTCTGTAGATAAATGAGCTCACCCAACCGGGCAGTGGTTGTCTGCGCCAAGCACGTAAGCTTATCGATGGGCGCCTCCGCTCCCGGCAAAACCGCTTGATACAGATCCTCGCAATACGCTTCCTTGAAGCGCACCCATCTTCTTTGCACATCGGTGAGTTGCTTCCTGTCTGCGGGAGACAAGCTGGCCAGGGTTTTCTTGTATTGCTCATTCAACACAGCGTCGACTTTTTCGAAGCTTTGCTGGCCGCAAATGATCAAATCGGGATTGGTAAAGCTGTCAGGGTTGCAGGTTTCCTTTGCGATAGCGGATACACTTGAAGCAGATGAAGCATTCCCCGCAGGAAGCTTAGCCTTTTCCGAGGTGCTGGAAACGCAATTGGACAGGCAGGCCAGCGCCAGCAGATTCGGCTCATCACTTCCAGCAAATAGGTAAGTTGCAGCCCCGACACGGGTTCCGGCTCTATACACGGGAACACTTACAGCCAAGGATTTGGAGGGGACGGAGATGGCTGGGGCTTTCGGCACCACTACCACGTTACCTTCAACATCTCCACACAGTGCCTGCATAGCTGATTCGCTGAAAGGCACGCCACTTCGCGGAGTAAATAATTTGAAGTCAGGTCGGCAATCGTAGCCGTGCCAGTAAGGCCCTGACTGTTTGGCGGTATCTAATGAGAAGATGTAAATCCTCTGTAGATCAATCTTTCCACCCTCGTATCCAAACACCACCCAGCGACGGGACCGAGCCCTGGAAATATTTTCATTAGCCAGAATGTATTGACTGCCATCCCGATAGAGTTCAAACGAATTGAAAGCTCCAGTCGGCTCCGCCGTGTCAGATAGCATCTTGCCGGACCCGGCATCCAATATAAAACCATTACTATCTAGCACCACCGAGCAATTAATCGTGACATTGCCATCCTGCGTACACGATTGCAGGTTGTGAAAAATCGGTTCAGCGGCCACAATCGAAGGACATAAGAACACCCCCAACCAAAACAACTTACTCAATACTACTTCCTTTTATTGATGCAGACACTTATAGAATATCGAACAAATTAATTTATAGTTCGAAAACACAACTAATAAAACAGTCAAAACTACCCGACCGCGACCACATAACCCTCAATCTAAAAGAGTAATTTTTATTCACCAGACTCACATTCAATCAAGGAGACGGATTAATTTGATGCTCGTCCTCATAAGAGATGAAGACAGCTAAACTAATCCGACTCCACTCGGTTATTTCCCTGCTTCGGAACAGCTCAGATCTTTAATCACCGTCGCCACGACAGGAATGACGCAGCTTCTGCGCTGCTCACCGGTTGGCTGCAGAGGGGTAAGACTCAGTGTCAAATGGATACCGTCAGCTTTCACCGAAATATCTTCGAAACCAGCATCGGCAAAATCCGAACCAAATTTTTTACCTTCAAAGGTACAAAAATTCGAAGAAGACAAAACTTTCCAATTTTTCTCAGGGCTAATCACCTGAACTTCAAGACAGCTTTTACCAAATATTTTTACATATCTGACGACATTATCGCCAACACGACCGGCTCCGACCTCTGAGACCGGGCCGATATCTGGTATTTCCGCCGCTGCGTGCCCCATGTAAAAAGCACAAAATAACGGTATCCACTTCGAAAACTTCATAAATCACCTAAGATAATCAACACGTCTATTGAACCGATCTTCAGGCACATTGCCCCATTTTGAACGATCGCCTATTACACCTGAAAATGCAGACAAATTATTGTCAGTCATATGCCTTTGAATAAGAGCCCTCGAATCGCCAGTGTAGTCACCTCGATAAATCAAATCGATTGCCATATCCTGAATTTTTGGATTTGTCGAATCCCAGTTCAAACGACCGTAAAGGTTAATAGCATCGGACTTATCCGATATCCTAATAACTTCGCTCTTCATGAACTCGTAAATTGGTACGAACAATTGATACTGCTGCTTCCGTGTTATGAATATTTTTCTGATTTCTGGACTCGCGCTCTGCAGATAATTTCTTGCAGCATTACCACTTAAGCCTTTTGCTCCCAATAGCCAACCCAGCAATGGTTCACTAATACCTACAGCGGCAAGATCACTTTCAGGATTAGGTCTCTGACCGAGGTCGTAGCCTCTCCCAATCGTTATCCCGGAAACGCCCCCAGGCCAATGGACCTTTCGACTGAAATACATATGCAGTGGATTCGCCGGATCCTCCAGATCATTTCCCTCCACGTCAAATGTCAGCTGGCCTCTTTCGACTTTGAGCCACTTCAAATCATTATCATCATCCATAGCAAGGGAGTTTTCGATAAAACATATGGGATGAAAATGATAAATTAAACCTGATTCAATGGCCGCTTTCCCGGTAAGCTCTTCCCAAAAAACGTAGCTGCTAATACGCTCTTTTTCATGCGCCAACGCCTTCGGGGACGATTCCAATAACTGATTCAACTTACTCCACTTTGCAGAGTCCGCTTTGTCCTTCCACTCGGTCGGATGATAAGCGACCAGCTTCGACCAACATGAACGTGTTTCAGCATTTTTCAACGCATTCGCGAGCTCAGCTGACTCGACTTGACCATCGTGGTTTGTATCAACTTTAGCGAACAAGTCTTTGAAAAACTGGGGCAAGTCTTCGGGATCAAGAAAACCATCCGCCGTAGTATTTTTTTCTTCAACAATCTGAAACCCGAGCGTTTCCCAGTCGTGTGGGGTGATGATGGTCGCGCCCGTTTTTTTTACCAACCCGCTGACCGACTGACCGTCGTCACTGACGCTGACGTTATACCAGTCTTCCGTACCGATCTTGATCACGGGGGCCTTGCCGAGGTCGACGGCGTGGTCGAGCTTTAGCGTTGTCGTGCCGGTCGCCGGAGCTACTTTCTTAAGCTCCGTTCCGGCCGGCAATTGAAGATACTGCTTACCTGTTTTAAGGCCAGCGATGTTTTTGAGGAAATCTTTCACTTCCGCTTCGGTGGTGAATATTTCGACATGAACCTGAAACGTGCTGTCCGACGCGCCTTGCTCGCTAGTGAGATTTTCCGTCTGTCCCAAGTATCCAATCGGATCGCCAGCCTTGATGCCGGTACTGGTTGATACAACGCTATCAAAGTCCGTAGGAGTCACCGTCTCCCACTGCACATACTGACTTGCTGGATCGTTTTCGACGGTTGTCCAGAATGTTGGCGGTGCATTTCCCGTTGGCTGCCATACTCCGCCAGACACCAGTGTGCATAAGGCCATGCGCCGCAATTTGTTGCCAGCCACAAGGTTAACGACTTCTTTGCTATTGAACTCGATAACACTATTGACAGCCAACTCCAGGCCACCATCGATGGGTGCACCGGCAGGTTGTCCGTTTGTTGGATTCGCCGGATTCTGATGTAGTGGCAGACGTTTAGACGCCCTGGCTTTAACCTTTCCTTGCCAGTAATTTGGCCTTGCGCGTTCTGGTATGGCGTCTGCCGTCCAAATACGACGATGTTGTGTGTTTTTGTATGGCTCGCCATCCTTCAAATAGGCAAACCAAATTTCAGTACCTACGTCGCGAACTTTGTGCGAACCAGCCTTCACGCTGCCGGAAAGAATTTTGCCTTTGGCGTAGGTGATGTTGTTGACGTCCTTCTGCTCAAGAACTTCAAGCTTGGTGCCGTTAGTCATTTTTCCGGGAGAGGTTATGTCACTCGACAAGGGCGCCTGGTCATAGGCCTTGAAGTCCCCGACCTTCATGGTCACCTTCGGTTTTGGCGTTTCACCCGGGGATAACGGATAGCGTTTATAAGGCAGCAAATGCATATACAGACTGTAGAAATTCAGCTTGTTTTGCTTACCTTTATTCGGCCCTTCTTCCGAGTTTGGCGCCGACTTGTATTCATGGCGCACTAGGCAGAAGGAGTTGGAGTACTTCAATTTTTTCTCGTTGTCTCCGAAGGTCGATTCCAGATAATCCTCGTTAAGGCGATAAGCAACAACTTCGCCATCGGCCATGCAGCGTATCGGCTCATTCAGGACACACTGTGGGGCACTTGCATCGCTGATGTGGATGCCTCCATGCCAAAACTTATTGCTACCCAACAGGTAATGGCCTGACTTTTCATTTTCGAGAGCTTTGTAGACATCTTCTGCATCGGTGAACTGTTTACCGTCAGCCTTACGGAACGGATATTGGAAGTTCATAAGGGGCGCTGGAACTGCCGACGCAGGAGCAGGAGTCGGTGCGGGAGCGGCCGCTGGTGCCGCACCCGACCTATATTGCTCTTTTGCTCTCAAGAACTTTGTCGGTACAGGCCAGTAATGCGCCGGAGGGTTATCACCGAAAAAAGCCTCCGAAGGCCCGTTCGTGGTTTGAGCACCAAAGATTTTGCCGCCGCTAGTAGCCGGGTTGAAATCCATTACGATGCCGGTATGAAACAAACGACGGGTGCCCCTAAGGGGAAGAATATCGATCCAAAGGGCGATATCGCCCTTCTTGACCTCTGCTGGAGCCACCTCCGTGTAATAGGAGGAGACATTCATCGTTCTCGTCTCCTCATACGGAATTTGGTACCCCGCGCCAGTGAGCAACAGGTTCACCATATGTGAACAATCAATCAGCTTTTTTCCCGCAGCGTTTGTTTGCTGGCCATCACCACCCATCAGGTATACGTAATCACCGCCGGTGTACTGGTTTCTTAAATCAAGTGGTTCGGTCATTTCTGCTTCCTGCAAATTAATAGCAATAGCTGGCTTTGGTAGCATCAGCGTTTTGCGTACTCAAACGTTTCACGTTTCTGATGGCGGTGTCGTTACCCTGATCGGCAGCTAGCCGATAGCACGCCAGAGCTCTCGACATATCTTTAGTAACAAGCCTTCCTTCTTCAAAGGAGTAACCCAAGTAATTCATTGCGCTCGCAGAGCCCATTGAGGCTGCGCGAATGAGCTCCTTTTCAGATTGTTCAGGATGCTGGCAAGGGCCTTCAGCCGCAGGGTTGTTTCCGTAACAATAAAACGTGGATAGTGAGGCGGCCCCATCAGCAAGAGTGGTCGCTGCCGCTTTAAAAAGCGCCTCAACCTTCTCCGTCTCCAACTGCGGGGCCATCCCCGAAAGACTCAAACTGGCAGCATTCAAGCTGGATTGAGGATCCCCTGAAGCCGCCGCACACAGATAGTTTTCCAGCGAGGCCTCAAAAAATTCGCCCGTCAACCGGTATTGCTCCAGCCCCCCTAGTCCCCCGTAGACCTCCGCACGCTGAAAGCAGAAATTCTCCGCCTTGCTCATACTCGGCTTACTCGCCACAACCAGGTCTTTCTCACTGATCGACCAATCTTCAACCCCCACAAGCACCCAGCACGCCTGGCGAGAAAAGTTGAAGATTTTGATGTTGCTGTTGCCCGCACGTTTATCCACAACATTGAAGTGAGTGGCGTCGACCTCTTCGACTTCGACACCTTTTGTCTTATCTGTGGCTATGGGTGCCATCAGTGGAAATGCCAATGTGGAGCTGTTGACTCCCCTCGTTTGCGGCTCAAAATTACCGCTCTCTCCCGCGGGCTTTAAAACGAGCGACTTCACTGTCATGGCAGTGAGGCGCTGCTGGGTTTTTGCGTCCGCAGAAAACGCCGGAAGGAACTGTGCAAAGTCCTCGGATGGGCATTCATTAGCATAAACGCTGCCATGAAACAGGCTAAGCAGCGACGCGGTGAAAACTGCTACAGCGAAGCCATTTATCTTCTTCGAAACATCATCCATGTCGATCACTCAGAAAACACAAAAAAAGCCTTCGGTTTAACCTTCTCAGGCACAGCATTCCCCAACGCCTGATCCATCAAACTCCCCGCCTTATCCTTATCCGCCGCCCCCGGCAACACCGGCGGCTTAATCCCAATCCCCGTCCCGCTCCCTGCCGAACCACCCGCATTAATCTTCACCACCGGCCCAACAACCGTCACCCCGCCAGCATCCAGCTTGATAAAGCTCCCTCCCCCCAAAATGGTGAGTTCGCTGCCAGCTTCAATAACAATCTTCGCCCCAGCCTTCAGATGAATCTCTTTCCCGACACTCGTCAGCTGCGCAGTCCCGAGCTTCACGTGCTGGTTCTGCCCAATCGTCAGGTGATCATCCAGCCGCGCTTCAACCTTGCGGTCGGCGATGGTGGTGCGGTGTTCTTCGGCTTTCAGCTCGGTGTAGGTGTTCTTCACCACCGTGTCGTGGCGTTCATTCCCCACGCGAATCTTCTGATCATGCTCAATGTTTTCATCCCAATCCCGTTGGGCGTGAATAAAGATCTGCTCGGCCCCTTTCTTGTCTTCAATCCGCAGTTCATTGAACCCACCGCCCCCTGGGGAGCTGAGGGTTTTGAAGACGGTGCGGGTTTTGTTCGCCGGCAATTCGTAGGGGACCTGGTTTTCCTTGTGGTACAGGCACCCGGTCACCAACGGCTGATCGGGATCCCCTTCAAGGAACGTTACCAGCACTTCCATCCCAATACGCGGAATGACGATGGCGCCGTAGCGATCCCCGGCCCAGCTCGAAGACACGCGCATCCAGCAACTGGTTTTGTCGTCGGCCTGGCCTTCGCGGTCCCAGTGGAATTGCACTTTGATGCGGCCGTACTGATCGCAGTGGATTTCTTCGCCCTTGGGCCCGGTGACCATGGCGGTCTGGCTGCCGAGGACGCGGGGTTTCGGGTGTTCCAGCGCGGGGCGGTAGAAGACGTTCCATGGGGTGGCGAGGAAGCGGTTTCGGTAGCCCTGGTGGAAGTCGTCTTTGTTGTCGGTGGTGTCGCTGGTCACGGACTCTTCGAGGACTTGCGGCTGTTTGCCTTCGTGGACGATTTCGGTGAGCAGCCAGAGGTCGTTCCACTCGGTGCGCGGGTGGTCGGACATTTCCAGGAAGTGGCCGCTAACGAGGGTGGTCTGGTCGCCGTGGCCTTCGGCTTGCTGGTAGTCGGCGCGGTGGCGTTCGAGGGCGCGTTGGCTGAGGAATTTGCCGCGCGCGCGGTCGAGGAAGCGGCCGGGGTAGTCGTAATCTTCCAGATCCGGTTCGGTGCTTTCGCCGTCGGGTTTGTAGGCGGCTTCGAGTTGCAGGCGCGGTTTTTCGAAATCGTAGTCGCGGCGCGTGACGCGGCCGGTGCGGGTTTCGAGGCGCAGTTTGAAGCCTTTGATGACGGGCTCGTCGGCGACCATGCCGCTGCCTTGCACATACGCGGTTGGCTGCCCGAGCTTCGGGAACACGGTCTGGTCGTCGCCGAAGACCAGCAGATGGGCTTTGTCGCTGTGCTGGAAGTGGTAGTGAATACCTTCCTCTTCGCACAGGCGCTGGACGAAGTGCAGGTCGGTTTCGTCGTACTGCACGCAGTAGTCGCGATCCGGGCACGGCTGGCTGAGCTGGAAGCGGTAGGCGTTGCCCTTGATGCCGTGCTCGTCGAGGATCAGCGCGATGATTTTCGGCGCGGACATCTGCTGGTAGATGCGCTGGTTGGTGCGGTGATGCAGGTATTGCAGTTGCGGCACCAGAGAGATTTTGTAGCGGGTCAGGCGCTTGCCGGCATCGCCTTGGGCGACGCGGTAGATCTGGCCATGGATGCCGGAGCCCTGCGGATCGAACGCCAGGAACGCCTGTTTGTGCAGGAGTTTTTCCAGGTCCAGATCGGGGTTTTCGCTGACCAGTTCCAGGTCGAAGCGATACGGCTGGCTGATGCCTTCAGTGCCGGTGAACGACAGCACTTGCAGGTCGCCCACGTAGTCTTCAACAGTGAGGCTGAAGTGGGTTTCGTTAGCTGAGTTGAACATTGCTTGCTCCCTGTTCGGTAGTCATCCGTTACGCCCGCAGTCGCAGGCGTTGCAGCAAAGACGAAGTGGCGCCCAGGGCGTCACGCAGTTGGGCGGCGGTGATGGTGCGCTTGGCCGCATCGAAAGCCAGCGCCGTTCGCAGGGCTGGCCAGCAGTGTTTCGGTAGATTTCGTGGAGCGTGCAGCTCGCGTTCGAGGTGGCCGTCGCGGGCTTCGGTCGACGGCAAGCGGCGGAACGGGTGTTTGCCGCCCGCCAGTTCGTAGAGCACGCAGGCCACGCCGTAAACATCTGCACTGGCCGACAGCGGTTGACCTTCAAGCAGTTCGGGGGCGGCGTAGCCCGGGGTCCAGGCGTTGAAGCGGTCGCGGCTCAGGTGTGGCAAGCCAGGCAGGATGCCCTCTTCAGCCTGGCCGAGGCCGAAGTCGAACAGGCGCACGCCTTCTTCGCTGAGCATCACGTTGCTCGGTTTCATGTCACCGTGCAGCACGCCGCGAGCGTGGGCGTAGGCCAGCGCGTCGAGCAGCGGCAGCGCGATGTCGCGCAGTTCTTTCCACGGCAGGCCCAAGGGGCGCTCGCAGAGCAGTTTGTCCAGGGTCAGCCCACGCATGAGTTCCATGGTGATGAAGGCGCGCTGGCAATCGGTGTCCACTTCAAAGCTGTGCAAGCGCAGCACGTTGTCGTGGCGCAGGCGCCGGATCAGAGCGAACTCGCTGTAGAGCAAGGCGCTGGCGTCCGGCGATTCGGCAAATTCTTCGCTGAGGATTTTCAGCGCGATGTAAGGGTCGGGATCGCCGAACTGTTCGCTCAGCAAGTCCCGTGCGCGGTAAACCGCGCCCATGCCGCCGGCACCGAGCAGACGCTCGATGCGGTAACGGCCTGCGAGCACGTCGGGCATTTCGCCGATGCTGGCCTTGGTTGGCGCCAGCGCGGGCTCAGCTTTATGCGACTTGGCGAACGCGAAGTAAGTCAGGTTATTGGCTTCCTCGTCGGTCACCAGCAGGTCGTCGAGCGGCGGCATGAGTTGGGTCATTGTCGGATCACCACGGCAGTCAGGTTGTCCCGGGCCGAGCCACGCAAGGCGCCGTCGAACAGACGCTCCAGCGCAACGTGCGGCGCGGTCAGGCTCAGGGCGTTGCCCAAGGCATCGCTGCTGAGCCCTTGGTACAAACCGTCGCTGCACAACAGAAACGTATCGCCGGGGTAGACCTCGAGTTCGAGCACGTCCAGCGTCAGCACATCAGCCGCCCCGACCGCACGGGTCAGGGCATGGGCCGACGGATGCGCACGGGCGTCCTCGACGCTCATGTTTTGCTCGTCGATCAGTTGCTGTTGCAGCGAATGGTCCTTGGACAGCTGATACAAACGCTGGCCGCGCCACAGGTAGCAACGGCTGTCGCCGGCCCAGATACAGGCCGCTCGATTGCCTTCCACCAGCAGCGCCACCACGGTGCTGCCCATGATGCTGTCATGGCGCCCGGCGGTGACGGTCAACTCCTGACCCAAGCGGCGATTCAACCAGTGCAGGCACTGGCGAATGCCTTTGAGTCGTTCGTCGAAGTCGTCCTGCACCGGCAATTCCGCCAGGCTGGCGACGATCAACTGGCTGGCGATGTCGCCACCCTGATGACCGCCCATGCCGTCCGCGACCACCCACAGCCCCTGCTGTGGACAGTCGAGGAAAGCATCTTCGTTGCGCGCCCGAACCTTGCCCGGATCGGTACGCGCAGCGCTGCGCCAGGGACTGGCAACCAGCATCAGAGCTGCACCGGCATACGGAAGGTGCGCAGCACGCCCATGTCGAACGGGTTCGGCGTGCGCTGGCTGCTGAGCAGGTAATTGGCGCGCAGGCCACCCACGTCAGCTTTCAGGACCATCACGTCGCGACCGTTCAGGTACTCGGTCTGCATCAGGTCGAACAGACGGAACAGCGACCACGGGCCGGTGTTCTTCTCGATGCCGATCGGGCGGCCAGCCATTTTGTCGAGGACCAGGCTGGTGCGACCGTCTTCAGCGTCGGTCGGCCATTTGAAGGACACCGGCACGATCGGGCCGTGACGGTATTCGATGGTCTTGTCGCCAAACTTGAACTCGGAACGGCTGACAGCCGGGTCGAGGGTGTACGGCTCCAGTTTGAACTGCACTTGCGGCTCGGCCGGGTTGACCGAGAAGAAGCTCTGGCGGATCACTTGGGCCGCGGCCATCTGGTCGAGGTAGACCTTGGAGATCGGCATGCTGTGACCGTCGATGGAACGCAGACGGTAATTGCCTGGATCGCCACTGACGAACGGACGCATGTAGGTCTCGAAGAAGCGATCGTTGATGCCCTGCGCCTTGAAGAACTCGCGGAAGTCGCTGATCGCGACGTCGCTGGTGCTGTGGGCGCTGAACGGGTAGCGCTTGTTGATCGCCTTGCCGTAGAAGCTGTACAGCTCGCTCTGATAACGCTGGTTCAGGTACTGGTAGGAATCGTTCAGCACCAGACGCCAGGTGTCTTCGGCCAGCACGTTGAACCAAACGCTGACGGGACGCGGCAGACGGTTCGAGGCATTGCGCAAGTTGCTCAGCGCATCACGCTGGCCGCTCATGCGAGTCTTGGCCATTTCGAACGCGGCCTGATCCGGGGAACTGGCACGCGCCAGGCTCGCCAGTTGCAGTTGCAGGTCGTTGAGCGCCGTCAGTGCCGGGGTCAAATCAGCGGCCGGGCCGTTGTTGTCATCCAGCAGACGGTGCAACGGTTCGAAGCGGCGTTGCAGGGATTTCTTCGCGGTATCCGGCAGGTTTTTGATCGCCGCCATCTCCGAAGCCTGGTCCGCTGCGGCAGACGCCAGTTTGCCCAGCTTGCCCAATTTGCCTTTCTGATCGGCCAGTGCTCCAGCGGCTTCAGCCGCTTGCTCAGCCGGTTCGGCTTCTGCCGGGAACCGGGTGTTCTCGCGCACTTCCACCAGCAGTTGCAGCACCGGGGAATTGGCCGACGTCAGGCCCGCCAGTTGCTCGGCGCCCTCGCCCGCATCGTTGATCGGTGGCAGGGCAACCTGGCCGACCGCCTCACTCCAGAAGTTGGCGTAGTCGCGGAAGTACAATTGCTCCAGTTCGACCATCAGGCGACGCAAGTCCATGCCGCTGATGCCCGCGCCTTCGCCCAGTACCCAGTTGTCACGCAGGATATCGGTGACCAGCGCGCTGCCCTGAACCGAGAAATACTGCTGATAACCCTGCTGGGTGTAGAACCCCGGGATCACGTAATCGGTGCCGACAAACAGCGAAGCCTGCGGACCGATGTGTTGGCTCAGACGGTATTCCGGCAGGTTGCGGGCCTGCTCGCGCAGCATCCGGTAAACCACGTTGGCCAGCGACTCGCTGCGCAATACCTGACGCGCTTGGGCCACCAGTTGATCGTTCAGCGGGTAGATAAACGGCTGCTTGAGCAGACGCTCAAAGTGCGTGTTCAAACCGTTCTGCACCGCAGTGTTGCCGGCGTAACGCTGGGACCAGTCAGTGGCGACCCAATCCTTGAGCCATGCCGCATCGCGACGATCCTTCATGTTCAGCATCAGGTACGCGCGCAGGCTGTTGAGCAAGCGTTCGCGGTCCTTCATATTGGCGCGGATCTGCCCTTCCAGCAGCGTCGCAACCTTCGGCAGCAATTGCGCTTCGAGCTCACGCTCGTAGGCGTCCTTGACCACCGGGTTGACCTCTTCACCTTGGTACAGGCCGCCACGCTCGTGGTACGACACGTCACCTTTTTTCGGGAAGACCTGGGTCGCCGCATAGCTGGTGTCGAGGGTCTTGAGCACGGCCATGGAATCATCGCGCGCGGTCAGGGCCGAGCGCTGCTGAGTCCAGTTGGTCGCCAGGTTGCGCAGGTTTTCCAGACGCTCGTAGTTGGCGGAGAAACCGCCGGCCCAGAGCATGCCGAACAGCGCCAGTGCCGCCAGTGCGCCCACGTAAAGGGCACGTTGCCCCCAATGGATGCGGCTGCGTTCGCGCTTGTCCAGACCGGCCAGGTCGGCCTCGGGGAAAATCACCCGGCTGAGCAAATGGTGAATGAACCGCGAACGGCCACTGCGCAAGGTCGGCAGCATGCCGGCGCTCATGCCCAGACTGGCGCCGATGCCGGCGGTGGTCTGGTCCATCTCTTGAGTCAGGTGCGGGGCGCTGGTCAGGTAGAAACCACGCAACTGGCTGACACGCTGGTAGCGGTTGCCGGTGAACGCCATGTCGACGAACAGGCAAAGGCGCTCGCCGATCTGCCCCAGTTGATGCGGGAAGTCGAGGATGCGGCCACGGCGCTGGGTATCGCGCTCCTGGTGCATGCGCATGATCACCTGGCTGTTCAGGCGACGCAGCAGCTCTTCGAACTCGGCGCGCAGGACGGCGACGTCGGTGCCGCTCTGCTCTTTGCGGAAGCTGGTGCCGAGCACCTGATCGCTTTCTTCGCGGGTCAGTTGATCGAAGAACTCGTCGAAACCGAGCAGCTTGTCCGCCTTGCTCAGCACCAGATAAACCGGCACATCGACGTGCAGTTTCTGATGCACGTCTTGCAGACGCGCACGCACCTGGCGAGCCAGGGTGTCGAGGTCCTGCTCGGTGTTGCCCAGCAGCAATTCAACCGGGATGGTCACCAGCACGCCGTTCAACGGACGGTTGCGGCGACGCTTGCGCAGCAGGTCGAGCAAGGTGCTCCAGGCACTGCCATCGACTTCGGCATCCGGCTGGGTCAGGTAACGCCCGGCGGTGTCGATCAGCACACCGTGGTCGGCGAAGTACCAGTCGCAATGACGGGTGCCGAGGGTGTCGCGGGTCAGCTTGCGGTCGATCTTGTTGATCGGAAACTCAAGGCCCGAGAAGTCCAGCAGGCTGGTCTTGCCACTGCCCTGCGGGCCGATCAGCAAGTACCACGGCAAGTCACTGCGCCAGCGTTCGCTGCGACCGCGATACAGGCTCGAGGTCTTCAGGGTTTTCAACGCATCCTTGAAGCGCACGCGAAGTTCTTTCTGCTCTTCGTCGATCAGCTCTTCACGGCGGATACGATCCTGGCCGTCTTCGGTGTCTTCGATAGCCTTTTTGCGTACGCCAGCGCGCCAGCTGACGAAGACCATGGTCAGGCCCCAGATCAGGAACAGCACACTGATGGTCAGCAGGCGGGAGGTCGAACCTTCCCAGAACTTGTAGTCATCAACGGCCAGCAGCGGCCCGACAAACCACACCAGCAGCGCGACAAACAGCACCACCAGCAAGGTCCAGACCCAGGTCTTGCGCAAGAATGCGCCGACTTTCTTGAAAAACTTTTTCATCACACGTCCCTGTTTACGGCTGCGACTGCGGCTGGACCGCGGCCGGATCTAGCTGCTGAAAAGGTTGCAGAACGGTTTCGCGTTGCTCGCCCAATACCCAGGCGAAACCCGAATACATCACCACCAGGCAGACCACGGTGAACAGCACCACCATCCACGCCGGCACGATGCGCACCAGGCTGCGGCGCTGATCGTTCAAGCCTTCCCAATGCGGCGACAACTCACGAGGCACATCGCCGCGCAACTGACGGATCTGGCGATACAAGGCGTCGCGGATGCCTTCGAGTTCGAGCATGCCGCGGGCTTGCACCCGGTATTTGCCTTCGAAACCGAGGGACAGGCACAGGTACATCAGCTCCAGCATCGGCAGGTGCTTGACCGGGTTTTTCGACAGGCGATCCAGCAGCTGGAAGAACTTCTCGCCACCGAAGGTTTCGTTGTGGAAGCTGCTGAGCAGGCTCATCTGCGACCACTCGCTTTCGTTGCCCCACGGCGTGGTCACGACGGCTTCGTCGACCACGGTGCAGAGCACGTAACGCGCGGCCATCACCTGGCTGCTTTCGGCGCCGTTGTGCAGGGCGCGCACTTCAAACAGTTTCAGCCCGGCAGTCAGGCGCTCGTTGAGCGCGTACATGTCTTCGCGGGTATCGCTGTGCTTGAGGCGCACCACTTCCGACAACAGATCGGACGCCGCGGCCACCAGCGAATTGAGGCTGATGTTGAAGGATTCCGCCGGGCGCAGGCGCGCGGCATAAATCATCCGTTCTTCAAGCTGTTCGAAGCGCGGCGGTGCAGCGAAGTCTGTCAGCGGACTCGAAGCAGGGCCGTGGCCCTGGCGGTCGAGCAGGACGGTTTTATCGTCCTGGTTATGTTCCATGTCCTTGATCATGTCGGTCAGTTCCTGATGGCCCAGAATTTCAGTTCAAGCTCGGCAAATTCGCCGGACACGTGGAACGCGAAGCCGCCGGAGCGCTCGAGTTGTGCCAGGTCTTCGGAACTGAGTTCGAGAATGAAATAGGTTTTGTTGGAGTGGAACGCGATCTGCCGTGGTGCCACCGGCAACGGTTTGACCTTGATCCCCGGCAGGTGCAGGTTGACCAGCTGGCGGATGCGCTCCACCGGGCCGACCTTGAGGTGCGCCGGCAAGCGGTGGCGCAATTCTTCGGAGTCGCAGTTGGCACTGGCGGCAAGCACGAACGACGCCGAGCCCAGCAGTTTGTGGTCGTGCAACGGCGAGACAATGATCCCGTACTGACGCGCTTGCAGCACCAGTTCGATGGCGTGCTGTTCGAGCACCATCGACAGCACCTGACGAATCGCTTCCATCAGTTTGCGGAAGCTCGCGCCCTGGTCGCTGTGCTGGTAACGGCTGTCCAGACGCGGGCGTTTACTGTCGCTGGAGAAGGTTGCCAAGTCGCCGAGCATGGTCAGCAGCGTGCGGTACAACTCTTCCGGGTGAACCTGCTCCAGGCCGAGGTAGTGACGCAGCAGCAGTTCGGTGCGGTTGATCAGTTGCAGCATCATGAAGTCGCCGACTTCCGCGCCACCGACCTTGCCGTTGGAACGGATGCGCTCGGCGATGGTGTCGCCACGGTGACCGAGCATGCTGATCACTTCTTTCAGGCACGACAGCAAGTAGCTGGAGGCATGCGCCTGAATGTAGGTCGGCACGAAATCCGGGTCGAGGCTGATTACGCCGTCGGGCGTGGTGTCGAGCACGTCGCAGATTTTCAGCTTCACGTAAGCCTGGTCGCTCTGTTGCTCACCGAGCAACAGTTTGAAGTCCGGGCGGCCACAGCTGACCTGGCTGGCGGAGTCATCGCCTGCGTTGGAGTCGGCCACTTCCGCTTCATACGCGGTATAGCGCGCCAGCACGTCGGATTGCTCCGGGCGGCGGGACTCGATGTGATTGCCGGTGACCAGCGGCAGTGCCAGGTAGATCGGCGTGTTGCCGGTGTTCGGCGGCACGTCGAGGGCCAACGGCTCGGTGTTGCCGCCGAGTTCGAACAGACTGCCGTCCGGCAGAATCCCCGAGGCCTGGCTGATCACCAGTTTGCCCATGTTGAGGAACTGCAAATCGATTTCCAGATTGAGGAAGCCCCAGGTGTAGCTGCCCAGCAACTGGGTGCGGGTCTTCATCTGGTGCTCGTAATAACGGTCGTTATGCTGGAAGTGCTGCGGACGCAGCAGCATGCCTTCCTGCCAAATGACTTTATGGGAATTCATGTTCAGTCATCCGCCTTGGCGAGCGTTTCGTTGCTGTTGCGAATACCGGCCTGATCGAGGGTCAGGTCTGCGTCGGTGACTTCCACCGGGGTGATTTGCACCGTATAGCGCCATTTGGTTTCCGGCAGGTCGCGGTAGGCGGCGAGGATGCCGACGTAGCGGCTGCCCTCCTCCACGCTGAGCTTGAGCTCGACGGTTTCGCCCGGGCGCAGTTCGAGTTCTTCGCTGGCCACCAGGTCCGGGGCCAAGGATTCCTTGGCGCGCTCGTACAGGCTGAAGAAGTCAGCGTTCTCGAAGGTCACCGGGTGCTTGAGCTCGAACAGGCGGACGACGATCGGCGACGGACGCCCATTGAGGTCCGGGTTCAGCTGATCGCTGGCGGTGAGCTTCAAGTTGAGCTTGGTGACGTGGGAATACGGCGACAGCGACGAGCAGCCAGCCAGCAGCACCAGGGCCGCGAACGCCGTCAGCGTCTTGAAAAAAGCGGTCGAGCAGCGAGACATGCGCATCATCCTTGGTGGTCGGTGTGAAGGGTGGAAATCAGGCGGATCTGTTCTTCGTAGGCCTGGGCGAAATCGCGAGCCAGCAGGCGCTCGCTCCAGTCATCGTCCTGGCGCAGGGCCTGGTGATAACGACCGTAGGCTCTCCAGCGGCTGCCGGATGTGGCCAGCAACGGCTTGTTGTCGCGCTCGAAACGCAGGGTCAGTTGCTGCGGCGAGAAGTGTTCCAGCGTGCCGCGAACGGCGGCGCGGCTGGCGGTCAGCAATGCCACCTGATGCGCCTGCAAATCACGGAACGCACGGGAGATCGCTTGCTCGGGCGGCATCTGGCCCGGCTTGTTCGGCTGCAACAAAATGCCCAGCGCTTCGCCGGCATCGACGGCGAATTTCAGCGGGTTCTTGTGAGTGCCTTGCACCGTGGTCTGGGCCAGTCGCAGTTCGTTTTTCAGTTCGCTGCGGGTGCGCAGGCTCTGCTGCAACCCGCCGACGCTCTGCTTGAGCAAGCGCGCAGCGTTCAGCGCCATGGCTTCGCGGGCGTCGTGGTCGAGGCCTTTGAGGTCCACGCCCAGCGCGGCGCCGAAGTGCTCCCAGAAACCTTCGCTCTGACGCTCGACCGCTTTGGGCGGTGGAGCAGGGGCTGGCTCGGCCGGGGCGTT
Source organism: Pseudomonas mandelii (assembly GCF_900106065.1). NCBI lineage: Bacteria > Pseudomonadati > Pseudomonadota > Gammaproteobacteria > Pseudomonadales > Pseudomonadaceae > Pseudomonas > Pseudomonas mandelii. The sequence continues at coordinate 2,426,014 of NZ_LT629796.1, read as the reverse complement.
GATCAGCTCCGGGACCATCAGGCTTTCCATGTCGATGCGGGCGTAGTCGGCGCGCTGACGGGTGTCCTCAATGGTCGTGCTCGGGGAGATCAGTTCGTCGATTTCCGAATACACGCGCTCTTGCTGATCGAGAGCGTTCAGCGGATCGAGGTCGAGGAACGCATCGTCCGGAATGATGCTGCCGGCCGCTTGCGGACGGCCGACTTCGACGTCGAAGGTCGCCGGATCGCGGACCAGTCGCGCACGGATCTCGAAATCACCCAGCACGTACACGCTGCCGTGCTCGATGCGCATCGCTTCGCCCTTGCGCAGGCGCGCGCCGCTCTCGCTGTCCTGGATACCGTTGCTGCTGGTATCGGTCAGGAAAAACGTGCCTTCGCGGTAGCTGATCAACGCGTGGTGGTTGGACAGGTGACGCTTGCGGTCAGGGATGATCCAGTCGCAGTCCTCGCCCCGGCCAATCACGCCACCAGCCTGTTTGAAGGTCTTCTGGCACAAATCCGTGGGCACGAATTGCTTGGTGTTCAGCATTTCGAAAACCAGTTCCATGGTGATACTCCTTGCGGTCACTTGCCGCGATTGACCGCCTGCGGATCACCCAATGGGCGATAGGTGTTGTCGTTGTATTTGTAATTGCCGCTACAGCCGCCGAGGCCGCATAGAACGACGAGGGTCAGCAGGACGGCTTGCCAGTGACGAACAGGCATCAGAGGGTCTCCATGGGTAGACAAAGCACAAAGCGCCGACCCGGGTGGGCGGCGCTGTTAGAAGCGGATGAGGTTAGGCCGAGCGCTCTAGCCAGAGGCCTGGCGCGTCGCCTTTGTGGCGAGGGAGCTTGCTCCCGCTCGACTGCGCAGCAGTCGTAGATCAGCAGATGCGGTTTAACTGATGCACCGCGGCGCATGGGTTTGGGGCTGCTGCGCAGCCCAGCGGGAGCAAGCTCCCTCGCCACAGGTAATTGTTGGCCGCGAAATACGTTAACCATCGAAATCCCCCAGGTTGATATTCAGGCGCCCAAGGCGATAAAGCAGCGTGCGGCGTGGCAGGCCGAGTTCGCGGGCGGCGAGGGTCTGGTTGCCGTCGTTTTTGCGCAGGCAATCGAGCAACAGGCTGCGTTCGACCTGCTCCAGGCGTTCGCGCAGGTTCAGGCTGTTGTCTTCGGGCATGGCCTCCATGCGCAGGGAGAAATGCTCGGCCAGCAACTCACCGCCCTCGCACAGCAACACCGCGCGTTCGACCAGGCCTTTGAGTTCGCGCACGTTGCCGGGGAACGCATAGCCGGATAGGTGATCCAGTGCCGCATCGGACCAACGCACCGCATCGCGCTGCAAGAACGAGCACGCCTTGTCGGCGAAATGCCGGGCCAGGTCGAGGATGTCGCCTTCGCGCTGGCGCAGGGCCGGGAGCTCGATCGGGAATTGCGCGAGGCGGTAGTACAAGTCCTCGCGGAATTTGCCTTCGCTGACCAGCACCGACAAATCCCGGTGCGTCGCGGCAATGATGCGCACGTCGATCTTGTGGGTGTCGTTGGAACCCAGCGGACGAATCTCGCCTTCCTGCAAAACCCGCAACAGCTTGGCTTGCAGGGACAGCGGCATGTCACCGATTTCATCGAGCAACAAGGTGCCGCCATTGGCCGCGTCGAACAGCCCGGCACGGTCGCGGTCCGCGCCGGTGAACGCGCCTTTGCGGTAGCCGAACAGTTCGCTTTCCAGCAGGTTCTCGGGGAACGCCGCGCAGTTCTGCACGATGAACGCCTGGGAACGGCGCGGGCCACAGTCGTGGATGGCGCGTGCGACCACTTCCTTGCCGGTACCGGTTTCGCCGCGCAGCAGCACGGTGTACGGGCTGTGCAGGACTTTGCTGATCAGCGAATACGTCTCGCGCATGGCCTTGCTCTTGCCGATCAGGCCATAACCGCTGGCGCTCGGGACGCTGGCCTTCAACGGTCTCGTCTCACCCGCCGGCTGGCGCAAACGCTGCAACAGATGCAGTTGGCCCAGCACGAACGAACCCAGTTGAGCGAGGGAATCGGCAAAGCCTTGCAGGTCGACGTGCCGGCGACTGGCGCACAGCAGCAAGCCTTCGACGGCTTTCTGCTGATTGACCAGCGGCACGCACAACAGCGACTGCCAAGGCGTGGCCTGTGGCGGCAAAAAGCTGGTTTCGTGCAGGCTGCCGCTCAACTCGCTGAGGCTCACTACGCGGTTCTGGCACAGGGCGAATTGCAGCAGTTGTTCACCGTTGTAATCCGCCGGCAGGCTCGCCGCTTCCCGGGGTTGCAGGATGCCGTTGAGGCACTCGGCGTTCATCCCCAGGCACGTGTGAGTCGCGTCCAGCAGGTACAGCTGCGTCAATTCGCAACCACTGAGCTCGGCCAACCCGCGCACGAAGTCACCCAGCAGCGCAGCACCGTCCGCTGCGCGCGACAGGCTGGCGAATTGCGCCAGCAAGGCTTCGGCATACACCAGCGGTTGCGGCACTTGAGTGAACATCACACCCACCTCAGGCGAACTCGCACGTCACGCTGGCGCCACCGTCGAGCGTCGCGTGGACACGCTTGAGGCTTTCACCCGTGGCCATCGCATCGAGCAAACGGTCGGCCACCAGCGGCAGCACGTGCAGGTCGAGCAAGTGGTCGATCAAACGCGCACCGCTGTCGCTTTGGGTGCAACGTTCGGCCAGGTGATCGACGAGGTCTTGCGAGTAGGTGAAATCCAGCTGGCGACGGTTCAGGCGCTCGCCCAGACGATCGAGTTTGATTTCGATCAGCTCGCGCAGCACCGGGCCACCGACCGGGTAGTAAGGCACCACGCGCATCCGCGCCAGCAGCGCCGGTTTGAAGTGTTTGCTGAGCACCGGGCGGATGGTTTCTTCAAGCACTTCGGCACTCGGCCGTGCGCCGTTTTCGCAGAGTTCGCTGATGCGGTCGCTGCCCAGGTTCGAGGTCATCAGAATCAACGTGTTTCGGAAGTCGATCTCGCGCCCTTCGCCGTCGTTGGCCACGCCTTTGTCGAAGATTTGGTAGAACAGGTTCAGCACGTCCGGGTCGGCCTTCTCGACTTCATCGAGCAACACGACCGAGTACGGTTTCTGGCGCACGGCTTCGGTGAGCATGCCGCCCTCGCCATAACCAACGTAGCCCGGCGGTGCGCCGATCAGGCGCGAGACGGTGTGTTTCTCCTGGAACTCGGACATGTTGATGGTGGTGATGAAACGATCACCGCCGTACAGCAAGTCGGCCAGGGCCAGCGCGGTTTCGGTCTTGCCGACGCCGCTCGGGCCGACCAGCAGGAACACGCCAACCGGCGCATCCGGTTTGTTCAGGCCGGCAGCGGTGGCGCGCATCGAGCGGTCCAGCGCGTGAACGGCTTGTTCCTGACCACGAATGCGGGTGCGCAAATCGGTGGCGAAGCTCGCGACTTTGGCGTTGTGCTCGCGGGCCAGTTGAGCCAATGGCACGCCGGTCCAGGCGCTGATCACTTCGGCGACCAGACGCGGGCACACTTCGAAGCTCACCAGACGTTCTTTGACCTGCAGCTCGGTCAGGGCTTTGTGCGTTTCATTGAGTGCGGCTTCCAGGGTTTCAACGCTGTGCGCCTCGTCCACCGGCAGCGTTTCGATCACGGTGCCTTCGGCGTCTTCTTCAACCGTGACGGTTGGCTCGACGGCTGCTGCTTCACGGGCCTTGGCCAGTTGCTGACGCAGATCCAGCAAGCGTTCGGCCAATTCTTTCTGTTCGGTCCACAGGGTTTCCAGTGCGACCATTTCCTCTTCGGCGGTGGCCAGGCGATCTTCCAACGCGTCCAGCGCTTCGTGATCGATCAGCAAACCGGCCTCGGCATCACGGCGCAGGGCCTGACGCTGACGGCCACCTTCAGCCAGTTCACCACGCAGGCGTTCGAGGCTTTCCGGGGCGGCGGCGAGGCTGATGCGCACACGGGCGCAAGCGGTGTCGAGGACGTCGACGGCTTTGTCCGGCAGCTGACGGCCCGCGAGGTAACGTGCCGACAATTCCGCCGCCGCCACCACCGCGTCATCGCGCAGGTAGATGCCGTGGCTCTTCTCGTACACCTGAGCCAGGCCACGGAGGATGGTCACCGCTTCGCTGACGGTCGGTTCGTGCAGTTGCACCGGCTGGAAGCGACGGGCCAGGGCCGGGTCTTTTTCGAAGTATTTTTTGTACTCCGCCCAGGTGGTGGCGGCGATGGTGCGCAATTCGCCGCGGGCCAGGGCTGGCTTGAGCAGGTTGGCTGCGTCGGAACCGCCGGCATTGCCGCCCGCGCCGATCAGCGTGTGCGCTTCGTCGATGAACAGAATGATCGGTTTCGGCGAGGCTTTGACTTCGTCGATCACGCCTTTGAGGCGACGTTCAAATTCACCTTTGACGCTGGCGCCGGCCTGCAACAGGCCCATGTCCAACGACAGCAACTCGACACCTTTGAGCACTTGCGGGACTTCACCGGCAGCAATGCGCGAGGCCAGGCCTTCGACGATGGCGGTTTTACCGACACCGGCTTCACCGACCACGATCGGGTTGTTTTTGCGACGGCGGGCGAGGATGTCGACCATTTGGCGAATCGCGCCATCGCGGCACAGCACCGGGTCGAGTTTGCCGTCGCGGGCTTGTTGAGTGAGGTTGTGCGTGAAGCGCTCCAGCAGCGATTCGCCCGGCACGGCAGGCTTGCCGGTGGCCGGTTGTTCTTTCTGCGACAGGGCGAATTCTTTCAGGCGCTCGATGTTCAGCTTGGCCAGCAACGACTGGTAGCGGCTGCCGGCGTAGCGCATCGGGTTGCGCAGCAGCGCGAGGATCAACGCGGCTTGCTCGACCTGGCTCTGGCCCAGTTCAAGGTTGGCCACCAGCAACGCATCTTGCAGCCACTGCACCAGTTCCGGGGCGAACACCGGGTTGCGCGAGGCGCTGTGCTCGACCCGCGATTGCAACGCGGCGCTCAGTTCGCCGGCATCCACTTCGGCGTCTTGCAGCGCGCGTGCGAGCAGGCCTTGCGGGCGCTCCAGCAGGCCGAGCAGCAAGTCTTCGACGAGGATTTTGCTGCCGCCACGGGCGACGCAACGTTCGGCCGAACTTTCCAGGTCACGACGGGTTTCGGCGTCCAGCGCCTGGATAAGTTGTTGCAGGTCTACGTTGATCATGGGTCATCTGTCCTTAATGAATTTTGCTGCCCAGGGTAACCACGCCGTCCGCTTTTTCGCGGCCCAGCCAACTGGTCCATCCCAGGCGACAGGCGTTTTGCTCACCGATGCGCAGTTCGCGGATTTCTTCCTGGCGCAGCACCAGGCGAATGTCGTAATCGAGCGGGTCACGCAGGGTGAACCGCACCAGCGCGCACAGCGGCTGGTAGCCGAAACCGATCGGCAGGAATTCGTGGAAGCGCTGCCAGTCGAGCTCGCGGATGTGGATGCGGAATTTTCCGCTGCGGTCGCGCACGTGCTCGCCCAGCACCAGGTCTTCGCCAAGCAGGCTGTTGGCGCGGCCCAGACGATTGCGCTGCTCGTCGAGAATCTCCACGCGACGCTCGATGCACTGCTCGATGGTCAGTTCAGCGTGCTTGAAGTAGTAACGCAGCACCGCTTCGATCAGCGCCGCCGAGTGCGCCCGCAAACTGAGCAAACCGAGGTACGGCAGCAGACGTTTCCAGTTCAGTTCCTGGGCCTTGCGGATCTCTTCGCCGCCAAGGCCGATCAGGGCAAAAAGCTGGGAAGAAAACGGATCGAGCGCGCCGCTCTCGAAACTGGCGCGGTAGCGGTACTTGCGCCAGATCGGCAGCATCAGCCGTTGCAGGCGATGGTGGAACAGGTCGAGGAAGTTGCGGGTCGGGTTGCCGTCTTCGCTGTCGCCCAGGGCCTGTTCACCGTAGAACGCCGGCAGTGGCGAGCCGGAACCGACCAGGCCGATCAGGTTGAAACGCAGGCGCGCGCGCATCTGCCCGTGCTCGTGGAAAAACTCCACGCGATCGACGTCGCTGCCAGGGAAACCCAGGCTCGGGTTGGCCTGGAATTCGAGCTGATCGTACAGATCGTCCTGGCTCAGGTGCGGGTGGGCCTCGCGCAGCCGGTCAACCACCAGCAGCACGGCCTGAAACAGCGAGTACTCGCGTATTCCTCGGGTCAGCCCGCTTAAAGAAGCGGCTGAAGGCCCATACGTGGTGTCCATTGGTACACCTCTCCCTGTGTGCTTTTTACTCGCAGCTCGTGGTACGAATTGAGACTGGCGTAAAGCGCGAAAAACTCGTTAAGAACCGAGGCGAAAACGAACAGGTCGCCCTCGCCGATATACCCTTCCGGGTCGATGGTCAGTTCGGTGCGCAACCCGCGAACCGGTAACCCTCGGTGCAACCGGTCGACGTGTTTGTGCTTGATCGACTTGAGCCCGCCGAGCAGGCGTTTGCTGACTTTTTCAGCGTGTTGGTCGTAGTAGCGCGGCAGGTCGTAGGTTTCCAGAATCACCTTCAACGCGTTGACGTCGGCCAGCGACAGGTAGTTGAGCGACATGTTGCTGATCAGCTTCCAGAGAAAGTCGCGGTTCAGCGGCGGCGCGTAACTGGGTGTGGCCGGGGTGATGTTGCGGAAGCTCAGGAACTCCGGCGTGTCTTCGCAGGCCATGCTGATGTCGCCGAGCTTGAGCTTTTTGGGCAGATTCTGGTTGGTGCACATCAGCTCGATCGACAGGGTTTCGTGGGCTTCGGTGTGGCGGATGCCGAAGCTCAGGTAGGTGTCGAGGCCGTCGTGCAACAGCGACGAACGCTGGCGGATGCTGTAATGCGGACGGCTGTTGGGCACGTCGAAGCTCGGGTCGTGCTCGAACGATTCGAACGGCACGTATTCCTGATAACCGAGGCCGCCGGGCTTCCATCCCGTGACCGTTTCCACCGAGAACACGCCGCAGTTCTGCAAATCGAATTCGGCGGGCAGCAGCAGGTATTCGTCTTGCTTGCCGTCGAGGCGGATCGGCAGCGCGTCGTGCTTGAACAGGTTGACGATCGGCGTGCAGTAGAGCTTCACGTTGTCCAGCGTCGGGCGCATGCGCATGATGCCGCTCTTGCGAATGTCGAAGCGCAACTCGAGGCCGCGCATTTGCTTGAGCGTGTCTTCCGGCAATGCCTTGAGCATGTCCAGGCCGTTGACGTCGACGAACAGGAATTTGTCCTGGAAAGCGAAGTATTCCTGCAAGTAGCGATAGCCACGGAAGGTATTCAGCGGATACGGGATCAACGCTTCTTCTTCGGCGAAACCCACCGGCTGCACGCGGTCGCCGGGCATCTTGAACGCCATCGGCATGCCGTTGACGCCGTTGATGGGCTTGCCGGCGCCGTCCAGCGGGATCAGCTCGATGCCTTCCAGATTGCGCAGCAGGCTGAGGTAGAGCATCTGGCTGATGTAACGCTCGCCGGCGAAGTGCAGCCGCAGGCGGCTCAGCTCCAATTCACCGAGATGACCGTCAGCGCTCATCTCCAGACGCAGGCTCAACAGCGAGCCGTCGCCCTTCACCGAGTAATTCAGCGCAGCCAGATCCAGCGGCAAGACTTCGGTCGGGTAGCACGTGCGGAAACGGCAACGCACGTCGTCGATTGGCACACTCTCGACTGGCGTGTCGCGCTCGACCATCAACGCGGGACCCGAACGCTTCAACGGATCGAACTGCAAAATGCTGAACGCCGGCAACGGCCGCATGTAGTTCGGCCACAGCAAGTGCATCAGCGAATGGCTCAGCTCCGGCAACTCGTCATCGAGCTTCTGGCGCAGGCGCCCGGTCAGGAACGCGAAGCCCTCAAGCAACCGCTCCACGTCCGGATCTCGCCCGGCCTGGCCAAGGAAAGGCGCCAATGCCGGGCTACGCTCGGCGAATCGACGACCTAACTGGCGAAGTGCGGTGAGTTCGCTTTGGTAGTAGTGGTTAAAGGACACGGGGTACCTTCCTGGTGGTGGATCTCATGAAAAAACTGTCCTGTAGAGCGCGACTGTCAGACCGGAAACCACGTAGCCCGCAATGAGGAGGTACGGTAAAAAAGCCAGCCAGCCCAACATCATCGGGAACCCGGCAAGGCTCCCCAAAAGCACATGGGCCAACCCATAAATCACCCACGGGACAGCGTAAAAAGGGATGAAGGTCAGTGGTGCGCGCCACACGCTTTTCAAAATCTGCTGTTCGGTTTTTCCGTTCAGTGCTCGCATTGCCCACAGGGCAAATGCGATGTAGGCCGGGATTCCGAATGAGAGAACGTAGATCAACAGCATTTGTTGCCAGTCCAGAACCGCCGCGTATTCGTCGCCCTGCTCGACCAGTGTCAAAGCCAACATCACCAGGAGCGGAGACCAGAGCGCTACTCTGAAAAAATTTGGATTAGCGCAGCATTCGCTTTTTCGAATGTTCTGCGCCGAATCGTTAGTAAATTTCACTGAACACCCAGTGATTGAAACTGTAAAGAGCAACAACACCTACAACGGAGGAAACCAAGAACGAAAAGCCATCGTGCGAGCGTTTATATTTGAAGAAACTCATTAGCGCTCTTACAAAATAGTAAAAAGAAAACGCCATCATCGGAATATAAAAAAACATACAAAAAACAAATAAGCCTCCGTAGACATCAACCCCAGCTATTGACCACTTAGTTTTCGGATCAGTGCACGACATCAACAGAAAAACCGCGGAGGTCAAAAAATAAAAATAGTTGATCATTTTAAGAATTTTCGACACGACCAAATCTTTCGAATGCAGCAGCTCAAGCGCAATCTTTGGAATGGGGTTAGTTTCATAACTAATCACGACATCGGCCCATCTGAAAAAAACTTCGGAAGCACGAACAACACCAGCAAACCGATTATCCAAAGCACGAGCAAATAATAGTTACTGGGCATTCTGCAGGCCATCCACCCTTTAACCACTCCATAACCAATAGCGAACTGTAATAGCAAGAACGAGATAATTCCCAGCGGAACGGAAAGCAAATAACTATAAGGCTCCGCAAACCCGAACCGGATAACCGCATAAATTTCGAACAATGCAAACGGTGCGATCAAAGCGTTGGCGATGATGATCATTGCTCTGACTGTTTTTGCGCTACCCATCAACGCAAGCCCTGTGCATAGAGGAACTTTGCCAGCTCTAGTCGGCGCTGCTCACCTGAAGGACCGTCAATACCGTAGTAAAAATGTCCCACACCTTCTTTACGCTCGCTGGACTCGGTCATCTGCGAGCCGAGCAAAGGAGCATGCTCAGCCAAGTCAAAAAATGACATGCCTGCATGAATAGGGTCGCCATGCTCCTTCAAGTCAAGAATGACTACATGCTCGATCAGGGATTGCTGCCTAACTTCCCCAAGCATTTCTTCAGAAATTGGAGAACCTATCAGTACAAGATAATCAACGGCCTGCCCTTTATCTGCGTAATAAAGAGCAGATTGGGCGGCTACCAGCGATCCAAAGGAATAACCAATAAGATTAAATTGCCCTCCGGTTGGAAAAGATCGGCTAACGCCTAACGACTTCAGACTCCAGTCCGCCTCAACGCTATACGGTCCAGTGTCCGACATGCCGTTAATTTTCTTAAGCCTGTAACGGTGCTTATTGACGCCAGCAACAGCATCAGCATATTGACCCTCAGTATTACGCCCTACTACTGCGCCACTAATACCCACCATACGCAGTGACTTAATCTGGTCATCAATATACCCACCGGTCATCCCAGCACCACCGAGATAAACAGTCAGACCTTCTTCCAGAACGATATGTTTCGGTGTCCTGTCCGCAGTAGCAGTACTGCTGGTCGAAGCAACCTTTTTAAATATCCCTGTTGATGTTTCCAACACGTCTGTCGTCATTTGCATCAATCCTCTGATGCAACGTAAATATCGACTTTTTCCGCACTCGCGTGCCGCGTCACTCGATGAGTCAAACCTGTATCACTAGTAACGCCTTCTTCTTGAAGACCATTTTCTCGGACCAAGAGATATCGACGGTTTGCCATAGGCGCTCCGCTTTTGTCAGTCAGGACAAATTGCTCATCAAAACCAGGCAGAATCAAAGGCAACGGCGCCACAAACGGCACCGGCGAATGCGAATTCCCGATAATCACCGTCCCGGACCCAGCTGTAACCTTGTTGCCATGGGTCCCGACGGAATCCACCGTCACAGCCGGTTTGCCGTTGATCAAAACCGTCGTCGCCAATCCGCCCGACATCGCACCACCACACGCCGAGGCATCGCCTTGGCGGGCGGCCGCGAGGCCGTCGAAGAAGACGTCGCCGGAACCGGCGGCGATCGGGTTGGTGCCGTGGCCGGGGAGCGGGCAAGCGGTGGGGTCGGTGACACGTGCTGCGGGTTTGCCGGACATACGAATCTCCTTAGTTGACCTTGACTTGACCGCTGCCATCCAGGCGCGCGGCGAAACTGACCTGACGCTTGAAACCATCAACTTCCAGCAGGCCTTCGATGCTGAAGGACAGGCGAAGCTGATCGTGATCACGCGGCAGGGAGATGACACGCACATTGCTCAAGCGTGGCTCGTAGGCTTCGATGAAATTTTCGATGGCCAGACGGGCCTGACTCAGGGAGTCGTGCAGGCTCAGACGCATGTCATTGAGATCGGGTAGCCCGTAATCGGACAGCGTTTGCACGCTGCCCGCACGGGTGCTGAGCATCTTGGCCAGATGGGCAGCCACGGACGCCATGGCGGAGACCTCGCGGCTCCAGCCGACGCGTTTGTCCGCGTCGCCACCCAGGCGTTCGAAAAGGCTGCCGTATCCAGTCATGACTCAGGCTCCTCTTACTCTTTGTCCAGCTTGCCAACCAGCGACAGGGTGAAATCGGCCCCCATGTACTTGAAGTGCGGACGCACGTTCAGGCTGACGCGGTACCAGCCAGGCTCGCCTTCGACATCGCTGACGATGATCTGGGCAGCGCGCAGTGGACGACGGCCACGGACTTCGGCGCTTGGGTTTTCCTGGTCGGCCACGTACTGGCGGATCCACTTGTTGAGTTCCAGCTCGAGGTCGGTACGTTCTTTCCACGAACCGAGTTGCTCGCGCTGCAGCACTTTCAAGTAGTGAGCCAGGCGGTTGACGATCATCATGTACGGCAGTTGGGTGCCGAGCTTGTAGTTCAGCTCTGCGGCCTTGCCTTCTGCGCTGATGCCGAAGAACTTCGGCTTCTGCACCGAGCTCGCGGAGAAGAACGCCGCGTTGTCGGAGCCTTTGCGCATGGTCAGGGAGATGAAGCCTTCCTCGGCCAGTTCGTATTCACGACGGTCGCTAACCAATACTTCCGTAGGAATCTTGGTTTCGATTTCGCCCATGCTTTCGAAGTGGTGCAACGGCAGGTCTTCAACCGCGCCACCGCTCTGCGGGCCGATGATGTTCGGGCACCAGCGGAATTTGGCGAAGCTGTCGGTCAGTTTGGTGCCGAACGCGTAGGCAGTGTTGCCCCACAGGTAGTGCTCGTGGCTGTTGGCGACGGTTTCTTTGTACACGAACGATTTAACCGGGTTTTCTTCCGGGTCGTACGGGTTACGCAACAGGAAACGCGGCACGGTCAGGCCAACGTAACGGGAGTCTTCCGACTGGCGGAAACTCTGCCATTTGGCGAATTGCGGGCCTTCGAAGTGATCTTTCAGATCCTTGAGGTCCGGCAGGCCGGTGAAGCTTTCCAGGCCGAAGAATTTCGGGCCGGCAGCCGCAATGAACGGCGCGTGGGACATGCAGGCAACGCTGGAAACGTACTGCATCAGTTTCACGTCCGGCGAGCTTGGGGACATGAAGTAGTTGGCGATGATCGCGCCCACAGGCTGACCACCGAACTGACCGTATTCAGCGGTGTAGATGTGCTTGTACAGGCCCGATTGCATCACTTCCGGCGAATCGTCGAAATCGTCCAGCAGGTCTTCTTTGGAGACGTTGAGGATTTCAATCTTGATGTTTTCGCGGAAGTTGGTGCGGTCGACCAGCAACTGCAGGCCACGCCACGACGATTCCAGGGACTGGAAGTCAGGGTGGTGCAGGATTTCGTCCATCTGACGGCTGAGCTTGGCATCGATCTCGGCGATCATGCGGTCAACCATGGCTTTCTTGACCGGCTCACCGTTGTTCTGCGGCTTGAGCAGCTCTTCGATGAAAGCCGACACACCGCGCTTGGCGATGTCGTAGGCTTCGTCGTCCGGCGTCAGGCGGGTTTCGGCGATGATGCTGTCGAGAATGCTGTATTCGCCACTCTCTTTGTTCTTTTGCTGTGCTGCGCTAGTGCTCATGGTGTTGGCTTCCTTAGGCTGATGGAGACTCAGGCGTCCTGGGCTGCGGCGTTCAGGCCCAGCTCACCCAGTACGCGACCGCGGGATTCGTCGTCGGCGAGAACGCCTTCGATGGCTTTGCGGAACGCAGGCGCGTTACCCAGTGGGCCTTTGAGGGCCACCAGCGCGTCGCGCAGTTCCATCAGTTTTTTCAGCTCAGGCACTTGCTCGACCAGCGAGGCCGGGTTGAAGTCCTTCATCGAATTGACGCGCAGTTTCACGGCCAGTTCTTCAGTGTCACCTTCTTCCTGAAGACGGTTCGGTACGCTCAGTGTCAGGCTCAGCTCTTGCTTGGCCAGCACTTCGTCAAACGTCATCTTGTCGATGCTGATCGGCTTGCGATCTTCGACTTTGCGTTCGTCCTTGCGGTGGGTGTAGTCACCGATTGCCAGTAGTTTCAACGGCAGTTCGATCTCTTCCTGTGCACCACCGGTGGCAGGTTTGAAGGTGACGTTGATGCGTTCCTTGGGGGCTACCGAGCCTTCTTTGGCCATGGCTTTTCTCCTTGCGGTTGTGGCCCTGGGGCCTATTCGAGTACCACTTCGAGATCGAGGTGGCACAGCCTGCGATAAATCTCTTCCTTGCGTTCACGTACGGCATGGTTCTGCGGCAACAACTCGCAGCAGCTATGCAGTAAATGCAGCACTTCCAGCGCAAGATCGGGCTCCCAGGCGTTCAGGCCTGAGTCCTGTAATGTTTGGTCGAGTGTTTCGAGTTGGGTCTTGGCCAGTTCGTATTTCTTGGCCATGAAGCACAGCCGCGCGAGGGCGAACTGCCAGAAAAACCGGACGCGTCCGCCCTGGGCGCTTTGCAGCCCCTGCTTGAGGATCTGCACGGCGGCCTTGAGGCCGTCCTTGCGCAGGATCGGCAGGACTTCCTCGAGGGCCACTTCCCAGGCTGGCTGGGTGTCGGCGACTTCAACCTTGCGCGGCGCACTGGCGCTTTGCAGGTGCGGCATGACGCTGGCGCTGATCCAGGCGCGGGTGGCCGGATCGGCGAACGGCGCGCCGTCGTGGAAACGCAATTCGATGATGCCGGGCAGGCGCTGAATCAAAAGCGCGAAGTGGATTTCCACTTCGCGCATTGCCATCTCGGCGTTCAGGCCCTGGAGGCACTCCCAGACCATTCGCTGGCCATCGAACCAGAACGGCGCCTTCGCCAGGCTCGCCTCCAGTTCCACCAGCAAGTCGGCGTATTTGGCTTGATCGTAGCGGTCCTGATAGGCCTTGAGCTTGTCGGCGGGCAAGCCGCGCAACACGGTGATTTGCTCGGCGTTACGCTCGGGCACTGCGTCGATGGGCAGCCACAGCAGCGTGCGATTGAGGCGCAGGGCGCGCAGATCAGTGGCTTTCTGCTTGAGCCACCAGGCACACAACGGACGGGCACTTTCCTGCTGGGCGCGCAGGGCCTTGTGGGCTTCTTTTTCGTTGTCGATCGGTGCGCCGGGGGCGAACAGCTGCGTCGCGGCCTGTTTGACCTGGGCCACTGCGGCGCCAACCACGCCGGGTTCCGGCTGGTTGTCGGCGGCGCGTTGCACCATGTTTTTCAGACGGCGGGAGATCGGCAGCAGCAGCGGCGCATCGTCACCCAAATGCTCGGTGCAGGCGGCATCGAGGCCTTCCAGATGTTCGACCAGCCGCCGGAACATCGGCAACTGCTCTTTGATCGCGACGTTTTCGGTCAGCACCTGCTCGAGACGCGGCACCAGCCAACTGATCGCAGCGGAGCGGGTGCGGGCCTTGTTCGGGTGAAGGTCAGCCCAGTGGTTCTCGCACAGGTGGTGCAGCAACCCGAGGCCAGCCAGCAAGCCCTGGAACGATTCGCGCTGGTACAAGGCCCACGTCAGCCAGGCGCCGACCCGCAAATCCTTGGACTGGGTGCGCAGCAGGTTTTCGCTGTTTTCGCGGATTTTCAGCCAGTCGATCTGACCGCTTTCGTGCATGGACGAGGCTTTCGCCAGCTCGCTTTCCAGTGCCTCATATTCGCTCGAAAAGCGAACGTCCTCGCCCGCGAAATTCTCTTTGGAAACAGAGGCTTTTGCGAGTTCGAGGTAATGAGCGGAAAGTTTGCTTGAGTAGGACATCCATGGCCTTTAATTAGGATTACGGTCGAACGCCAATTGCAGTTGCAGCGGCGCGGGACAGTATCAAAGAGCTGCGATGAGTCTCATCCAATTGAGTTCGTGCTCTTTCAAGTGCGCGCATCGTACTCACGATGATGGCCACTAGCAAGCATCTGATTAAACAACAAGACGAAGTGCGCTTTATTGCGTGTAAGAGGTTTCCCTATATGAGACAGGGGATTCCCCGATGCCGATTTAATATTCACGCTCTTACGGCAACCCCTGAAAGCACTGAGCCAGAGCGCCCCGAGAGGGATGCGCCGATTTGTTGGCAACATTTTCCCCTCATAGCCGTAGAGCATGCCAACAATAAAAGACAATGAATGTAGGAATCGTCCGAAAGGTTGTGGTCATCATGGAAAAGAATGAGGCGCGACAACGGAGACGCAGGAAAGTGCCATCGCCATGATGGCACTTAATATATCGGGAGATATCAGTGAAGGACTTGAAACAGCGAGCAAGTGAGCATTAGTTTTCCAGAGTGTATTAATCAGTCCATCCCGGCATATATACACATTGGAACAGCACCTATAAAAAATGGGCATCCGAATTAATCGGTATGCCCATTTTTCAATACGGTTCTCCCCATTATTCAGGGAGTTCGCCGCAATTACGGATTAACGCTGTCTTTCAACGATTTGCCTGGCTTGAACGCGACAGTATTGCTGGCCTTGATTTTGACAGGTTCACCGGTTTGCGGGTTTTTGCCGGTGCGGGCACCGCGGTGGCGTTGCAGGAAGGTACCGAAGCCCACCAGCGTGACGCTGTCTTTGCGGTGCAGAGCGCCGGTGATTTCTTCGAGAACGGCGTTGAGAACGCGGTTGGCCTGCTCTTTGGTGAGATCTGCTTTTTCAGCGATTGCAGCGGCGAGTTCTGGTTTACGCATTAGTGAAGCCCCTTTGACGGTTTTTTGTTGTTATGTCCGTGCTGTTCTCGTTGGAACAGCGCCCAAAGCGCCGCAGGTGCTCTACTCTGCGGCAGACGGGAGTGAGAATGGCACGCACGGAAGAGCCGCGCCAGTCTCGGCGCGACCTTTGTAGGGGCAAAAGCGGGGTGATTCCGACAGAACGACCGGTATTTACGCCAGCAGTGCCGGAAGCTCTTTGTTCAGGGCCAGTTTTTCCATCACCGCCGCGCCTGTCAGGGCATAACCGAGCAGTTTCCCGCTGGCATCGCGGCATAAAGCTTTGATGTCCGCGCCCTGCCCTTCAACGGTCCAGACACCCTCGGCACCCCGTGGTGGTGGCGAAACCACCAACGGACAGACCGGGGTTTTCACGGTGATTGGCATCGGGCCATAACTCACGGCGGTGGGGTTGCCGGCGAGGGTTTGCGCCAGCGCTCTCGCACAGCTCATCAGGGGCATGACGTACAACAGATTCAGCCCATCGACCTCGGCGCAGTCGCCCAGCGCGTAGATATTGGCGTGGGAGGTTTTCAGGTGTCGATCGACCATCACGCCGCGATTGACCTGCACACCGGCCGCAGCCGCCAGATCGATACGCGGACGCAGGCCGATGGCCGAGACCACCACGTCGCAAGCAATCACCTGACCATCGGACAGATGCGCTTCCACGCCGTCTGCGACGCGCTGCAAGCGGTTGAGCACCGGACCCAGGTGGAAACGCGCCCCCAGGCTTTCCAGCCCGGCCTGCACCGCAGCAGCCGCCGCCGGGTGCAGTAGGGTCGGCATGACTTGCTCGCACGGTGCAACCAGTTGCACCTCGTAGCCGCCGAGGATCAGGTCATTGGCAAACTCGCAACCGATCAGGCCGACGCCTAGCAGCAACACCCGGTGTTTGCCTGCCGCTGCGGCGCGAAAGCGGGCGTAATCTTCCAGGTCGTTGATCGGGAACACCACATCCGCCGCATCGCCTTCGATGGGCACCCGCACGGTTTCCGCGCCCCAGGCCAGGATCAAGTCGCGATAAATGACCGCTTCCTCACCGATCCACAGGCGCTTGTGGCCCGGATCGATGCCGCTGATGCGCGTGTGGGTGCGCACTTCGGCCCTCAATTGCTCGGCCATGGCACCCGGCTCGGCCATGCTCAGGCCGTCAGCGTCTTTGTTTTTGCCAAAACCGGTGGAGAGCATCGGTTTGGAGTAGGAGCGTCCGTCATCGGCGGTAATCAGCAGCAACGGGGTTTCGCTATCGAGTTTGCGAAACTCCCGGGCCAGGTTGTAACCAGCCAGCCCGGTGCCGACGATCACGACAGGTGCGTTCATTCCTTACTCCTCTGGTGTTTTGTTAGTTGATTTCGATCATTTCGAAATCCATCTTGCCGACGCCGCAGTCCGGGCACAGCCAATCTTCCGGCACGTCCTGCCACAGCGTGCCCGCCGCAATGCCGTCGTCCGGCCAGCCCTCGGCCTCGTTATAAATCAGGCCGCAGACCACACATTGCCACTTTTTCATTCAGGTACTTCCTCAGGATTCAGGCTTATTGCCGGCGCGAACGGTCGATGGTTGGAGCGCTGCCGTCCGGCTCAGGGGCGTTTTGTACTGATCGGGCCCGGCAGATGCAAGCGCGTTCCGCGCAACGGCGGCCCCGATCAATCAAAATCGCTGGCTGACATGGTAAGCTCGCCGCCTCATTTGCTGCCAATAATGACTCACTGTGCCGCACTCAAAACTCCCCTCCGCTACCCCGCTGTGGCTCCCTCAAAGCCAACTGACGCCCCTCCCCGACACGTCTACCCTCGACTGGCTGTTCGACGAAGGCTCCCTGACCCGACGCCTGATCCGCTTGTCGAATGACGGCTTCAGCGTCACGCCGTTGTTTGAAGGCTGGCAAACGCTGCGCGCCGACGAATGTGCTGCGCTGGAGTTGGAGGAAGGCAGTGAAGGCTGGGTGCGCGAGGTGTATTTGCGGGGGCACGGCGAAGCCTGGGTGTTTGCCCGTAGCGTGGCGGCGCGCAGCGCCTTGCAGGGCGACGGCTTGCACATGGATGAACTGGGTAGCCGCTCGTTGGGTGAGTTGCTGTTTTGCGATCAGGCGTTCCAGCGTCGCGCCATCGAGGTTTGTCACTATCCTCAGGAATGGCTGCCGCTGGCGTCCCGGGCCCCCGAACTGTGGGGCCGTCGTTCGCGGTTCGACCGTGGCGCCTTGAGCGTGCTGGTGGCTGAAATCTTCCTGCCGACCTTGTGGCTCGCCGCCCGCGCCCACCCGGAGAACTGCTGATGTACCAGAGCCTGCTCAAGTCCCTGAACCGCTTGAACCCTCGGGCCTGGGACTTCATTCAGCTGACGCGCATGGACAAGCCGATCGGCATCTATCTGCTGCTGTGGCCGACCCTGTGGGCGCTGTGGATTGCCGGCAAAGGCTCGCCCTCCCTGGCCAACATTGTGATTTTCGTCCTCGGCGTGGTCCTGACCCGTGCGGGCGGTTGCGTGATCAACGACTGGGCGGATCGCAAGGTCGACGGCCACGTGAAGCGCACCGAGCAGCGCCCTTTGGTCAGCGGCAAGATCAGCTCCAAAGAAGCCCTGGTGTTCTTCGCGGTGCTGATGGGCGTGAGTTTCCTGCTGGTGCTGTGCACCAATGCGGCCACGGTCTGGTTGTCGTTCGGCGGTTTGGCGCTGGCCTTCAGCTACCCGTTCATGAAGCGCTACACCTATTACCCGCAAGTGGTACTGGGCGCGGCGTTCTCTTGGGGCATGCCGATGGCGTTCACCGCCGAAACCGGCGAGCTGCCGGCAGCGGCATGGTTGCTGTGGATCGCCAACCTGCTGTGGACCGTGGGCTACGACACTTACTACGCGATGACCGACCGCGACGACGACTTGAAGATTGGCGTGAAATCCACCGCCATTCTGTTCGGCGATGCGGATCGGGTGATCATTTTGACGTTGCAAGGCTTGGCGCTGGGGTGTCTGTTGCTGGCAGGATCGAAATTCGAGCTCGGGGGCTGGTTCCACTTGGGATTGCTGGCGGCGGCGGGCTGTTTCGCGTGGGAATTCTGGTACACCCGCGGCAAGGACCGGATGCGTTGCTTCAAGGCGTTTTTGCACAACCACTGGGCCGGGTTGGCGATTTTTGTCGGGATTGTGCTGGATTACGCCACTCGCTGACCGCCCAAGCCGTTGCCGACGCTATGTGTCGGCAACGGCTACAGGCGTTGAGTCGTCTATTTTTGCGACTCGTGAACAACGTGCCAGACGTCTTTCATTTTGTCGCCCACCATGTCGCCGGGTTTTTTGTCCTTCACGAAGGTGTAAAGAGGTTTACCGTCGTAGGCATATTGGCTCGTGCCGTCATCGCGCTTGATGACGCTCCACTTGCCAGCGGCCGTGGCACCCGCCGGTGCCATCATGGGTGGCCAGTTTTTGGCGCAATCGTCATTACACATCGACTTGCCGCCGCTGTCCTTGTCAAACGTGTACAAGGTCATGCCCTTGTGGTCGACCATCATCCCGTCCTTCATCATCGCCGGGTCGGCGGCGAAGGCCATGGTCGGCAGCGTTAGAGCTGCAGTCACTAAAAATGCCTTCCAGGATTGAGCAATGTGATTCATGGAAACCTTCCTTTTGTGGTTGTCAGGATTCGGACTTAGAGCTTAGTTCAGGATCATGACCACCGCCGACCTGCTAAATTGCTGTCACACGACTGCAATAATTCCGTTATCTAATGCGGCGCAAGACAGTTAAATGACAAGAGGATTAAGGCATGGTTGGCAGGAGCATTCTGATCGTCGACGACGAAGCGCCCATTCGCGAAATGATCGCCGTTGCGTTGGAAATGGCCGGCTATGACTGCCTGGAGGCCGAGAACTCCCAACAGGCCCATGCCATCATCGTCGACCGCAAACCGGACCTGATCCTGCTCGACTGGATGCTGCCCGGCACGTCCGGTATCGAGCTGGCTCGCCGTCTCAAGCGCGATGAGCTGACCGGGGACATCCCGATCATCATGCTCACCGCCAAGGGCGAAGAGGACAACAAGATCCAGGGGCTGGAAGTCGGCGCTGATGATTACATCACCAAACCGTTTTCCCCCCGTGAACTGGTGGCGCGCCTCAAAGCCGTGCTGCGCCGTGCCGGTCCTACCGATGGCGAGACACCGATCGAAGTCGGCGGCCTGCTGCTGGACCCGATCAGCCACCGTGTGACCATCGACGGCAAACCCGCCGAGATGGGCCCGACCGAATATCGTCTGCTGCAGTTTTTCATGACTCACCAGGAACGGGCCTACACCCGTGGCCAGTTGCTGGATCAGGTCTGGGGCGGCAACGTGTATGTCGAAGAGCGCACCGTCGACGTGCACATCCGCCGTCTGCGCAAAGCCCTCGGTGATGCCTATGAGAATCTGGTACAAACCGTGCGTGGCACCGGTTACCGCTTTTCTACCAAAGCCTGACCAAGAGCTTTCCCGCCCGACAAGCTGACAAGGACGCGTGTTCAATTGAACCAAAACTGGCATGGCACCCTGATCCGCCACATGCTGTTGCTGGTGACCGGGTGTCTGGTGATCGGCCTGATTACCGGCTACTACGGCTGGAGCCTCGCCGCGGGCCTGGGCCTTTACCTGGCCTGGACCCTCAAGCAATTGCTGCGGCTGCACGAATGGCTGCGGCTGCACAAACCCGACGAGGCACCACCCGACGGCTATGGCCTGTGGGGCGAAGTGTTCGACAGCATCTACCACTTGCAACGTCGCGACCAACGCGTGCGCGGACGCCTGCAAGCGGTGATCGATCGGGTCCAGGAATCCACTGCCGCGCTGAAAGACGCCGTCATCATGCTCGACAGCGAGGGCAACCTTGAGTGGTGGAACCGCGCCGCCGAAACACTGCTTGGCCTGAAGACGCCGCAAGACAGCGGCCAACCGGTCACCAACCTGGTGCGCCATCCGCGCTTCAAGGAATATTTCGAGCAGGACAGCTACGCCGAACCGCTGGAAATCCCTTCGCCGATCAACGATCGCCTGCGCATTCAGCTGTACATCACCCGCTACGGCAACAACGAACACCTGATGCTGGTGCGCGACGTGACGCGTATCCATCAGCTGGAACAGATGCGCAAAGACTTCATCGCCAACGTCTCCCATGAACTGCGCACACCGTTGACGGTCATCTGCGGTTACCTGGAAACCTTGCTGGATAACGCCGAGGAAGTGAACCCGCGCTGGACCCGTGCCTTGCAGCAAATGCAGCAGCAAGGCGGGCGCATGCAGACCTTGCTCAACGACTTGTTGTTGCTGGCCAAACTGGAAGCCACCGATTACCCCTCGGACAACCAGCCCGTGGCCATCGACGGCTTGCTGCAATCGATCACGAGTGACGCCCAGCAGTTGTCCGGCCAGAAAAACCAGCGCATCACCCTGGAAGCTGATCCAACGATCCTGCTCAAGGGCAGCGAAGCCGAGTTGCGCAGCGCGTTTTCCAACCTGGTGTTCAACGCAGTGAAATACACGCCGGCCGAAGGCAATATCCGCATTCGCTGGTGGGGCGATGAGCAAGGCGCGCACCTGAGCGTGCAGGATTCCGGGATCGGCATCGACAGCAAACACCTGCCGCGCCTGACTGAACGTTTCTACCGCGTCGACTCCAGCCGCAATTCCAACACCGGCGGCACCGGCCTCGGCCTGGCAATCGTCAAACACGTGCTGCTGCGCCACCGCGCACGGATGGAAATCAGCAGCGTGCCGGGCCACGGCAGCACCTTTACCTGCCATTTCGCGCCCGCTCAGGTCACAAAAACCCGGGTCATCAGCACCGCCGACTGATACCGGCCAGCACTCGCCACTAGGCAATCGCCCGGTCAGCCGCTACATTGGCTGACTTGTGCCTGCCCTTCAGGCACCGCATTGACCCCCTATTCGAATACACGGAACCCGCAAAACTCCATCATGGACCCTTCCCCAGGCTTGACCCTCGCGACACTCTTCGCCGATTTCGGCATGATTCTTTTTGCTCTGATCCTGGTTTTGCTCAACGGCTTTTTCGTTGCGGCGGAATTCGCCATGGTCAAATTGCGCTCGACCCGGGTCGAGGCCATCGCTGAGAAAAACGGCTGGCGCGGACACATCCTGCGCACCGTTCACAGTCAGCTCGATGCGTACCTCTCAGCGTGCCAATTGGGTATCACCCTCGCCTCCCTGGGCCTGGGCTGGGTCGGTGAACCGGCGTTCGCACACATTCTGGAGCCGCTGCTTGAAGCCGCCGGCGTGCAGTCGCCCGAAGTGGTCAAAGGCGTATCGTTCTTCGCTGCGTTCTTCGTCATCTCGTACCTGCACATTGTGGTCGGTGAGCTGGCCCCGAAATCCTGGGCCATTCGCAAACCCGAGTTGCTGTCGCTCTGGACCGCAGTGCCGCTGTACCTGTTCTACTGGGCCATGTACCCGGCGATCTACCTGCTCAACGCCAGCGCCAACACCATCCTGCGGATCGCCGGCCAGGGTGAACCCGGCCCGCATCACGAACACCATTACAGCCGTGAAGAACTGAAACTGATCCTGCACTCCAGCCGTGGCCAGGACCCGAGCGACCAAGGCATGCGTGTGTTGGCTTCCGCCGTGGAAATGGGCGAGCTGGAGGTGGTCGACTGGGCTAACTCCCGTGAAGACCTGGTGACGCTGGAGTTCAACGCGCCGCTCAAGGAAATCCTGGCGATGTTCCGTCGCCACAAGTTCAGCCGCTATCCGGTGTACGACAGCGATCGCCAAGAGTTCGTCGGCTTGCTGCACATCAAGGATCTGCTGCTGGAACTGGCGGCTCTGGACCACATTCCCGAGTCATTCAACCTCGCCGAACTGACCCGGCCGCTGGAACGCGTGTCGCGGCACATGCCGCTGTCGCAGTTGCTGGAGCAGTTCCGCAAGGGTGGCTCGCACTTCGCCCTGGTCGAAGAAGCCGATGGCAACATCATCGGCTACCTGACCATGGAAGACGTGCTTGAGGTGCTGGTCGGCGACATTCAGGACGAACACCGCAAGGCTGAGCGCGGCATTCTCGCGTACCAGCCGGGCAAGCTGCTGGTACGCGGCGATACGCCGTTGTTCAAGGTCGAACGCCTGCTGGGCATCGACCTGGACCACATCGAAGCCGAAACCCTCGCCGGGCTGATCTATGAAACCCTGAAACGGGTGCCGGAAGAGGAAGAAGTGCTGGAAGTCGAAGGCTTGCGGATCATCATCAAGAAGATGAAAGGGCCGAAGATCATTCTGGCCAAGGTGTTGATGCTCGATTAAGCGCGACACGGGCGGCGAGCGAGCTCTTGTGGCTAGAGAGCTTGCTCGCGCCGGCCGATCCGCGCCAGGGCGTAGCAGTCGTAAACCGATGAATGCGGTGTGCGGTTGCAGGCGTTGGGGCCGCTTCGCAGCCCAGCGGGAGCAAGCTCCCTCGCCACAGTAATCGTGCTGATCCGGCTATTGCTTGCCCAACGCAAAGTTGGGCAACGCGCCCACTGGCTGATTGAACTGATACGGAATCGACACCAACCCAAGCCCCGTATTGCGCTGCACCACGAAGTGCAAATGCGGCCCGCTGCTGTTGCCGGTGTTGCCCGACAGGGCCAGCGCACTCCCCACCGCTACCCGTTGCCCCTCGCGAACGCCCACCGAACCTTGCTTGAGGTGCAGGTACACGCCCATCGTCCCGTCATCGTGCAGCACCCGCACGAAATTGCCTGAAGGATCGGTGCCACGTCCGGTCTGGGCATTTTCGGTTTTCACCACCACCCCGCCCCGCGCCGCAATGATCGGCGTGCCTTCGGGCATGGCGATGTCCATGGCGTAACGGTTTTTGGCGCCGAAATGGCTGTATTGGCCGTTGGCACCCTGACTCAAGCGAAACGGCCCACCACGCCAGGGCAGCGGATACCGATAGGCCATGGCAGCCCCTGAAGGGTCGCCCAGGGAGTATTCGAACCTTGGGGTGTACGTCAGCGGCCTTCCGGCCTTCGTCGCCGTGAGCAGCGCCAGACGGATGTTGCTGCGGGCCGGCATCACCCGGCGGATCGGTCGGCTCGGCGCGCCGCTGACATTGCTCAACCCGGCAAAACTCAGCTCGATCTCGACCGGCGCATACAGGTCGTTGCGCACGTACACGTTGTCCACGCCCTTCTGCTTCTTGATCTCCAGGTACACCTGGCGCTCAAGGTGCTCGACCATGCGATCACGAAAAACGAACACCTGGGAGCCTGTCGTGGGGCGGTCGCTGTAGGAGACCACGCCATTGGCGTCTTTGGACTTGTAGATCGTCATGGCCACAGCCGAGGTGGAGGCCATGAAAAGACCACAGAAAAACAGCAGGCGCGCGAGCATGGGCAAGAGTCTGTCGAGTAAGGCCTGGGAAGGAGCCTAGCAGCTGCAATGGACCCGGGTAGTCGGCAGATGTTTCAAAATGGGCAGCAAAGGGGATGTGCGGTGAGTTTGATGGCCCCTTCGCGGGCAAGCCTCGCTCCTACAGGTCGGTGTGATCTGTAGGAGCGAGGCTTGCCCGCGAAGACGGACTCTCAGGCGATGAAGATTACGCGCCTGGGACGAAATGCTTCTGCGCCGTGCCACGTGCGATCAATCGGGAGATGTAGTCGAGCTTCTGCGCATCCTGATCCACAAAGCGGAAGGTCAGTTGCAGCCAGTCGCTGTCAGGTTTCGGCTCAAACGCGACAATGGCGTGCAAGTAGCCATTGAGGCGGGCGACTTCAGCGTTGTCGCCCTGCTCCAGGTCCAGCACGGCGCTGTCGAGGACTTGCGGCAGCGTGTCGGTGCGCTTTACCACCAGCAGCGCTTCCTTGATGCTCAAGGCTTTGATCACGCACTGCTGAATGCCGCTTGGCAAACGCAGCTGGCCTTGACCCCGACCGCTGGCGGGAGCGGAAGCAGCGCCCGGTGCCTTGACCGGCGGGCTATTGAGCAAACCGCGAGACGCAGCCGGGGCAGGGGTCGGCGCGGCGGCAGCAGGTTTGGCGAACGGGTTGACCGGCGTCGCTGCAGGTGCGACCACGGCCGCCTTGCCGCCGGTCAATGCGCTCAGGGAATCGTTGCCGAAAGCCGAGTTCATTTTGGTCGGCGCACCGTTCATCAAGGCGTCGAGCTTGCCGACCTTGTTCAGCGCTTGCTTGACCTTGGTCAGCAGTTGTTCGTTGGTGAAGGGCTTGCTGACGTAGCCGGAAACGCCGGCCTGAATCGCCTGGACCACGTTCTCTTTATCGCCACGGCTGGTCACCATCACGAAGGGCATGGTCTTGAGATTGTCCTGCTCGCGGCACCAGGTCAGCAGTTCCAGGCCAGACATTTCCGGCATTTCCCAGTCGCACAGCACCAGGTCGAACGCTTCCTTGGCCAGCATGGCCTGAGCTTTTTTGCCGTTGATGGCATCTTCGGTCCGGATACCCGGGAAGTAGTTACGCAGGCACTTCTTTACCAGGTCACGAATGAACGCTGCATCGTCCACCACCAACACACTGATCTTGCTCATCCATCACCCCTCGAAAAAATCCCGGCAAGCATACCGTTTTGCTGATGGCACATTGCCAAAAACCTTCAGTCACGCCGGGACTTTTCGTTCGCGGGTGCTGCTTTTGAAGTCGAAAGCCACACACAAAAACGCCCGGCCAAAGGACCGGGCGTTTTTCTTGGGCAGTCTTACTTATCGTCAGCTTTGCCCGGAACATTAGCGGTTTCGCCACTTGTGCCTTCAACTTCTTCTTTCATGCGCTTGAGGCCCAGGTGACGCACGTCCGTACCGCGCACCAGGTAAATCACCAGTTCCGAGATATTGCGCGCGTGGTCACCGATCCGCTCCAGCGAACGCAGCACCCAGATAATGCTCAAGACCCGCGAGATAGAGCGCGGGTCTTCCATCATGTAGGTCGCCAGCTCACGCAGTGCGGTCTTGTATTCGCGGTCGATGATCTTGTCGTACTGGGCCACCGACAACGCCAGGTCGGCGTCGAAGCGGGCAAAGGCGTCCAGCGCGTCACGCACCATGTTGCGCACCTGGTCGCCGATGTGGCGAACCTCGACGTAGCCGCGCGGGGCCTCGCCTTCTTCGCACAACTGAATGGCGCGGCGGGCGATCTTGGTCGCTTCGTCACCGATGCGCTCCAGGTCGATCACCGATTTGGAGATGCTGATGATCAGACGCAAGTCGGATGCGGCCGGCTGACGACGGGCCAGAATGCGCAGGCATTCTTCGTCGATGTTGCGTTCCATCTGGTTGATCTGGTCGTCGATCTCGCGAACCTGCTGGGCCAGGCCGGAGTCGGCCTCGATCAGCGCGGTCACCGCGTCATTGACCTGCTTTTCCACCAGACCGCCCATGGCCAGGAGGTGGCTGCGAACTTCCTCCAGCTCAGCGTTGAACTGCGCGGAGATGTGATGGGTAAGGCCTTCTTTACTAATCATTCGGTTCGCTCCGCGAAAGTTGCCAGCTTCAAGCTGCAAGCTTCAAGCAGTTATGTATAAGTCCTGATATCGCACCGCTTCCTACTTGCCGCTTGAAACTTGCGGCTTGCAGCTGTACGGCTAGCCGTAGCGACCAGTGATGTAGTCTTCGGTCTGCTTCTTCGCCGGATTGGTGAACAGCGTATCGGTGTCGCCGAATTCCACCAGTTTGCCCATGTACATGAACGCCGTGTAGTCGGAAACCCGCGCGGCCTGTTGCATGTTGTGGGTCACGATGACAATGGTGAATTTCGATTTCAATTCGTAGATCAGTTCTTCGACTTTCAGCGTGGAGATCGGGTCGAGTGCCGAGCATGGTTCGTCGAGCAGCAGCACTTCCGGCTCTACAGCGATGGTGCGCGCGATGACCAGACGTTGCTGCTGACCACCGGACAGGCCGAGTGCCGATTCATGCAGACGGTCTTTGACTTCGTCCCACAGCGCCGCGCCTTTCAACGCCCACTCGACCGCTTCGTCGAGAACGCGCTTTTTGTTGATGCCTTGGATGCGCAGGCCGTACACCACGTTTTCGTAGATGGTTTTCGGGAACGGGTTCGGCTTCTGGAACACCATGCCGACGCGACGACGCAGTTCGGCCACGTCTTCGCCCTTACGGTAGATGTTGTGGCCGTACAGGTTGATTTCACCTTCTACGCGGCAACCGTCGACCAGGTCGTTCATGCGGTTGAAGGTACGCAGTAGCGTGGACTTGCCGCAGCCGGAGGGGCCGATGAAGGCGGTCACACGCTGTTTCGGAATGTTCAGGCTGACGTCGTACAGCGCTTGTTTGTCGCCGTAGAACAGGTTCAGGCCCGGCACTTCGATGGCCACGGTTTCCTGTTCAAGGCTCAAGCTCTGTTTGTCGCGGCCCAGGGCAGACATGTTGATGCCGTGGGTATGTGCTTCGTGCTGCATGGGGTCTCACTCCGTTCGTAGCTGCAAGCTTCTAGCTGCAAGCTGCAAGTTTTGAGCAAAAGCGGCTTATAGCTTGCCGCTTGTGGCTAATGGCTTTAGCTGTCTAGAGCTTTGTATTTTTCGCGCAGATGGTTACGGATATAAACGGCCGACAGGTTCAATGTGGCGATCACCAGCACCAGCAGCAGCGCCGTGGCGTACACCAGCGGCCGCGCGGCCTCAACGTTCGGGCTTTGGAAGCCGACGTCATAGATATGGAAGCCCAAGTGCATGATCTTCTGGTCCAGGTGGAGGTACGGGTAGTTGCCGTCCAGTGGCAGCGACGGTGCCAGTTTCACCACACCCACCAGCATCAGCGGCGCCACTTCACCCGCGGCGCGCGCCACGGCGAGGATCATGCCGGTCATCATTGCCGGGCTGGCCATTGGCAGCACGATCTTCCACAAGGTTTCAGCCTTGGTCGCGCCGAGGGCCAACGAGCCCTCACGCACGGTGCGAGGAATCCGCGCCAGGCCTTCTTCCGTGGCCACGATCACCACCGGCACCGCCAGCAGCGCCAGGGTCAGGGACGCCCAAAGCAAACCCGGTGTACCGAAGGTCGGCGCCGGCAACGCTTCCGGGAAGAACAACCGGTCAACCGAACCGCCAAGTACGTAGACGAAGAAGCCCAGGCCGAACACGCCGTAGACAATCGCCGGAACGCCCGCCAGGTTGTTCACCGCGATGCGGATAATCCGGGTCAACGCGTTCTGCTTGGCGTATTCACGCAGGTAAACCGCCGCCAACACGCCGAACGGCGTCACGATCATCGCCATGATCAAGGTCATCATGACGGTGCCGAAAATGGCCGGGAAGATCCCGCCCTCAGTGTTCGCTTCACGCGGGTCATCGCTGAGGAATTCCCAGACCTTGCTGACGTAGAAGCCGATCTTGGTGAAGGTGCCCATGGCGTTCGGCTGATAGGCGCGGACCACTTTGCCGATGCCGATCTCGATCTCTTTGCCGTTGGCATCGCGGGCGGTCAGGCTGTCGCGGTTGAACTGGGCGTGCAGGTCATTCAGGCGGGCTTCGATGTCCTGATAACGAGCATTGAGCTCAGCGCGCTCGGATTCCATGTCCGCTTGCGCGGCGGCGTCGAGCTGGCCGGCCAGTTCCAGTTTGCGACCGTGCAGACGCACACGTTCCAGACCGGCGTTGATCGCGCCAATGTCGACTTTTTCCAGGGTCTTGAGCTGTGCTGCAAGCTTGTTCACGCGATCGACACGGGCCTGCAACTCGGGCCATGCGGCTTCGCCCTCAGCAATGACTTTGCCGTCCTGCTTGACGTTGACCAGGTAGCCGTAGAAGTTGCCCCACTCGCGACGCTCGACGGCCATCAGCTCCGGCGGCGTCTTCTGGTTGGTCAGCCACTCGCCGACGATCCAGGTGAAGTCGTTGCCGTTCAGGTCGCGGTTGCCGACCTTGATCAGCTCACGGGTCATGAACTCCGGGCCCTGATCGGGCACCGGCAGACCAGCGCTTTTCAAGCGCTCGCGCGGCACTTCTTCTTTCTGCACCACTTCGCCGATGACGAGGTGGTTGGCCTGGCCCGGCACGTCATAACTGGCGTGCACCAGGTCTGCCGGCCAGAAGTGGCCCAGACCGCGCACGGCAATCACCGCCAGCAAGCCAATGGTCATGATGACCGCGATGGACACCGCGCCACCGCTGATCCAGACGCCTGGGGCGCCGCTCTTGAACCATCCTTTCAGGGAGTTCTGTTTCACAGACTTCTACCTTTCTTAAAGCGACGAGTATTTCTTGCGCAGACGCTGACGAATCAGTTCCGCGAGGGTGTTCATGACGAAGGTGAACAACAGCAGCACCAGTGCCGAGAGGAACAGCACGCGATAGTGGCTGCCGCCGACTTCCGACTCGGGCATTTCCACCGCGACGTTGGCGGCCAGCGTTCGCAGACCTTCGAACAGGTTCATTTCCATGACCGGGGTGTTACCGGTGGCCATCAGCACGATCATGGTTTCACCGACCGCACGGCCCATGCCGATCATCAGTGCCGAGAAGATGCCCGGGCTGGCGGTGAGGATCACCACACGGGTCATGGTCTGCCATGGCGTCGCACCGAGGGCCAGGGAACCGAGGGTCAGGCCGCGGGGCACGCTGAACACGGCGTCTTCGGCGATGGAGTAAATGTTCGGGATCACCGCGAAGCCCATGGCCAGACCGACTACCAGAGCGTTGCGCTGGTCGTAGGTAATGCCCAGGTCGTGGGAGATCCACATGCGCATGTCGCCGCCGAAGAACCAGGTTTCCATGTACGGGCTCATGTACAGCGACAACCAGCCCACAAACAGAATCACCGGGATCAGGATCGCGCTTTCCCAGCCGTCCGGCACTTTCAGGCGGATGGACTCAGGCAGGCGGCTGAAGACGAAACCGGCGACCAGGATGCCGATCGGCAGGAGCATCAGCAGGCTGAAGATGCCCGGCAAATGCCCTTCCACATAAGGCGCGAGGAACAGGCCGGCGAAGAAGCCGAGGATCACCGTCGGCATCGCTTCCATCAGCTCGATCACCGGCTTGACCTTGCGGCGCATGCCCGGGGCCATGAAATACGCGGTGTAGATCGCGGCAGCGACGGCCAGAGGAGCGGCCAGCAGCATGGCGTAGAACGCGGCTTTCAGGGTGCCGAAGGTCAGCGGCGACAGGCTGAGCTTGGGTTCGAAGTCGGTGTTGGCGGCGGTCGATTGCCAGACGTATTTAGGCTCGTCGTAGTTCTCGTACCAGACCTTGCTCCACAACGCGCTCCACGACACTTCCGGGTGCGGGTTGTCGAGCAGCAGCGGCTGAATCTTGCCGCCCGCTTCGACGATCACACGGTTGGCCCGTGGCGACAGGCCGAAGACACCTTGGCCGTCGACCACCTGGTCCACCAGCAAGGTGCGGTGGGCGGTGCTGTGGAACACGCCAAGCTTGCCGGAGGCGTCGAGGGCCACGAAGCCTTTGCGACGTTCTTCAGCGGTGATTTCAACGATCGGCGTAGTGCCCATCTGGAAAGTGCGGATCTGCTTCAGGCGCAACTCGCCATCCGGGTCACGGGCCATGAACCACTGGGCGAGGCCGCCTTTGGAGTCGCCGAGGATCAGCGAGATACCGCCCACCAGTTGAGTACTGGCAGTGATTTCGGCGTCACCGTTTTCCAGCAATTTGTAGCGACCGTTGAGGCTCTTGTCGCGCAGGCTGAACACGTCGGCCTGGGCGCGACCGTTGATCACGTACAGCCATTGCTGACGCGGGTCGACAAAGATGTTCTTCACCGGCTCGGTCATCTGCGGCAGCTCGATACGCTTCTGCTCGTTGGTGACTTCGCCGGTCATCATGTTTTCTTCGCTGGTCAGCGAGAGCACATTGAGTTGCGAACCGGTGGAGCCAACCAGCATCAGAGTGGTGTCGGTGGCGTTGAGGCTGACGTGCTCAAGCGCACCGCCCGCCTCGTTCAGCGCAATCGGAGTTTCGCCGTACGGGTATTCGACGGCTGGCGAGATGGTTTTCTTGCCGTCCGGGTAGCTGACCTTATACGTGTGGCGGAACACCAGCGCCTGGCCATTGGACAAACCTACAGCCACCAAGGGATGGCCCGGTTGGTCTTCGCCGATGGAAGTCACGGTGGTGCCGGCCGGGATCGGCAGATCGACGCGCTTGAGTTCGGCGCCACTGTCGATATCGAAGAACAGCGCCTGCCCTTTGTCGGAAACCCGCATGGCGACCTGATTCTGTTCTTCCAGGGAGATCATCAGCGGCTTGCCGGCGTCTTGCATCCAGGCAGGCGTGATGGCGTCCTTGGCAGTCAGGTCGGCACCCTGGAACAGCGGCGCGACGACGTAGGCGAGGAAGAAAAAGATCAGCGTGATCGCGCCGAGAACGGCAAGGCCGCCCACGAGGACGTACCAGCGGGTCAGGCGATCTTTGAGCGCGCGGATGCGGCGCTTGCGTTGCAGCTCAGGCGTATTGAAATCAATTCGCTTGGGGGGATTAGTAGTCATGGTGGAATTGGCCAGATCATTCATGCGCACACCCTAGCGATCCTGTATGACAGAAAGATGACAATGCAGTGACGCAACAAATCCGCCGCCAGCGGGAACTGGCAGTGGACCGGAAATTTGGGGGCCGGCGTACCGGCATTTGCAGGATCGAAGCTTGCTCGCGAAGGCGTCATTACATTCAACGTCACGTTGACTGAACCACCGCTTTCGCGGGCAAGCCTCGCTCCTGCAGAGCCCGGGATTACCCCGGGCTCAGGGTTTTACTTTTTTGCTACGTTGCCGCCTTCTTGCAGACCCAGGTCAGCCAGTGCTTTTGCAGCAACCTTGGCCGGCAGTGGGATGTAACCGTCTTTCACTACAACTTCCTGACCCTGTTTGGACAGAATCAGTTTCACGAACTCAGCTTCCAGCGGGGCCAGAGGCTTGTTCGGGGCTTTGTTGACGTAAACGTAGAGGAAACGCGACAGTGGGTACTTGCCGTTCAGGGCGTTTTCTTCGCTGTCTTCGATGAACTCAGTGCTGCCTTTCTTGGCAAGAGCCACTGTCTTCACGCTAGCGGTCTTGTAGCCGATGCCCGAGTAACCCACGCCGTTCAGCGAGGAGCTGATCGACTGCACAACCGAAGCCGAACCTGGTTGTTCGTTGACGTTTGGCTTGTAGTCGCCTTTGCACAGGGCTTCTTCTTTGAAGTAGCCGTAGGTGCCGGATACCGAGTTACGACCGAACAGCTGAACCGGCTTGTTGGCCAGGTCGCCCGTCACGCCCAGATCACCCCAGGTTTTCACGTCGGTTTTAGCACCGCACAGACGAGTCGAGGAGAAGATCGCGTCGACTTGCTCCATGGTCATGTGCTGGATCGGGTTGTCTTTGTGTACGAAGACAGCCAGGGCGTCCACGGCAACCGGGATAGCGGTTGGCTTGTAGCCGTATTTGGTTTCGAAGGCTTGCAGCTCGTTGTCCTTCATCTTGCGGCTCATCGGGCCCAGGTTAGCGGTGCCTTCAGTCAGCGCAGGTGGCGCGGTAGAGGAACCGGCAGCCTGAATCTGGATGTTGACGTTCGGGTATTCTTTTTTGTAGTTCTCAGCCCACAGGGTCATGAGGTTGGCCAGGGTATCGGAGCCGACGCTGGACAGGTTGCCCGACACACCAGTGGTCTTGGTGTAGCTCGGGATAGCAGGGTCAACAGCGGCAACCGCGTTGGCAGTCGCAACGCCAGCAGCGACAAAAGTCATTGCCGCCATCAAACGCTTCAGTTTCATGCCTTACTCCTAGCAGATAGGGTGTGTTAGTCGGGGCCAAGTATCAGCAGGCCGTGTGAACACTCTATGGCTGAAATATGACAATTGGATGAAAGGCCAGCATTCGAGTTTTTACCGGATAATTCATGCGCCCCAAATCGCTAGCAGGCTAGCCCCACATTGCAATGCAATTCAATGTGGGCGCTAGCCTGCTTGCGATAGGGCCGGTACAGCTACAGACAGTTTCGGGGATCAGCGACCCTTCTTCCAAAGATACGCACCCACCAGAATCCCGACCCCGCAAATGATCGCCACGTAGTAGGCAGGTCCCATCGGGCTTTCCTTGAGCAGCAGCGTCACCACCATCGGCGTCAAACCACCGAAAATCGCATAGGCCAGGTTGTAGGAGAACGACAACCCGCTGAAGCGCACCACCGCTGGAAAGGCTTTGACCATCACGTAGGGCACTGCACCGATGGTCCCGACCAGGAAACCGGTCAAGGCGTACATCGGGAACAGCCAGTCCGGGTGGTTGAACAGGCTGTGATAGAACGTCCACGAGCTGATCAACAGCGCGGCGCTGCCAAACACAAACACTCGGCCAGCGCCGAAACGGTCAGCCAGGGCACCGGAAGCCACGCAACCTACACTCAGGAACACGATCGCCAGGCTGTTGGCCTGCAACGCGGTAGTTGGCGAGAAGTGGTAAACGGTCTGCAGCACGGTCGGCGTCATCAGAATGACCACGATGATGCCGGCGGACAGCAGCCAGGTCAGCAACATGGAAATCAGGATCGCACCGCGATGGTCACGCAGCACCGCGCGCAGCGGCACTTCTTCGGCCAGGGCCTTGCGCAGTTGCAGTTCGGCAAACACTGGGGTCTCGTGCAACCAGCGGCGCAGGTAGACCGAGAACAGACCGAACACGCCACCCAGCAGGAACGGGATCCGCCAGGCGTAATCGGACACTTCCAGCGGGGTGTAAATGCTGTTGATCGCCGTGGCGACCAATGAACCCAGGAGGATGCCAGCCGTCAGACCGCTCGTCAGGGTGCCGCAGGCATAACCGATATGTCGCTGCGGCACGTGTTCGGAAACGAATACCCACGCGCCCGGCACTTCACCGCCAATCGCCGCGCCTTGAATCACCCGCATCAACAGCAACAGGATCGGCGCCCACATGCCGATCTGCGCATAAGTCGGCAGCAGACCCATGATCAGGGTCGGCACCGCCATCATGAAAATGCTCAGGGTGAACATCTTTTTGCGGCCAAGCAGGTCGCCGAAATGGGCCATCACAATGCCGCCCAACGGACGAGCGAGGTAGCCGGCGGCGAAAATGCCGAACGTCTGCATCAGGCGCAGCCACTCGGGCATGTCCGCCGGGAAGAACAGTTTGCCCACCACCGTGGCGAAGAACACGAAGATGATGAAGTCGTAAAACTCCAGTGCACCGCCCAAGGCAGACAGCGATAACGTCTTGTAGTCGCTACGGGTTAACGGGCGTGCGGGCTGGGTCGGCTGCGCGATGCTAGAGGGCGCTGTGGTCATGGCAAGGGCTTCTCTTATAGTCGGATCTGCAACCCCAACAACGCTGGCGAGGGCTTGGGCAGGTCCGGCACGATAGCAAATTGTTCGAAAAAGCACATAGAGGTGCGTATTTGACGGTCAAAATGAGAACCGGACGGTCGTCTCGGAGTCTACCGATCGATATACTCGCTGCGTTGCAGCATTTGTAAGGGGTTGCTGTGCGAAAACGCGCTGGATGACTGGCAAGGTCATTGCGTGGCTCAGTCGGTTTCGCAGAGTTTCCCTTTAGGCGCCTTTCGAAAAACGTGACGAACGTAGTATGTTCGGGGCTGAATCGTTTTTTCTTGAGACGGCTATTCACCTGAAGTACCAATGAAGAGTCACGGGTCAGAGGCACCCCCGGCATGATAGAGCTCGAACAAGAAGATCCAATTCCGCAAGGCGACCTTGCCCTGCAAATCACCGCGCTTCCGCGTGAAACCAACGGCTTTGGCGATATTTTCGGCGGCTGGCTGGTGGCACAGATGGATTTGGCCGGCACCGCAATGGCCAGCAAAGTTGCGGGTGGGCGCGTAGCAACCGTGGCGATTGATCGCATGGCGTTCCTGGTCCCGGTGGCGGTGGGCGCTCAGCTTTCCTTCTATACCCAGGCGCTGGAAATCGGCCGCAGCTCGATTCAGATGATGGTCGAAGTCTGGAGCGACGATCCGCTGTCCAGCGAGTGGCGTAAAGTGACTGAAGCCGTGTTTGTGTTTGTCGCGATTGATGGCAGCGGCCGTACTCGTTCGGTTCCTCCACGCGCGCGTTAAACACGGCGACCTTTCTGCGGTCCATTGCAGTCATTGTTCCTGATCGAGAGTTGCCCCATGAGCACGCCCAACGTTGAAGCCGTGAAACTGGATGAACTGAACTGCTGGCGCATCCGCCACGGTCAGGCCGAATTGCTGGTTGCGCAGCAAGGCGCGCACATCCTCAGTTATCAATTGGCCGGCCAACCGCCGCTGATCTGGCTTAACGATGAGGCCGTGTTCAAGACTGGCAAGAGCATCCGCGCCGGCGTGCCGGTGTGCTGGCCGTGGTTCGGCAATTTCAAGCGCAACCCGCAAAGCGTCCAGGCGATGCGCGTCAGCAACGAACCGCCGACTGCCCACGGTTTTGTCCGGGCGATGGATTGGGAATTGGGCGGCATAGAAACCGAGGGTGAGAGCCTGAAGGTGGAATTCGTCCTGCCCTACCCCGAAGGCGGCTTTCCAGGCTGGCCACATCAGGTGGATCTGAAGTTGAGCATCCGTCTGGATGAGCAACTGCACATCAGCTTGACCAGCCACAATCAGGGCACCGATACCGTCACCATCAGCCAGGCGTTGCACAGTTACTTCGCTGTCAGTGATGTGCGCACGGTGCATGTCGAAGGGCTGGATGGCTTGAGCTATATCGAAACGCTGGACGACTGGAAAACCGTGACCCAGACCGGCGATCTGCGCTTTACCGGCGAAACCGACCGTATCTACCTCGATACCCCGGCGAAGCTGAGCATTGTCGACCCGGCCTGGAAACGGCGCATTGAGCTGACCAGCAGTGGTTCGCGCTCGGCGGTGATCTGGAACCCGTGGATCGAACGCGCGGTGGCGTTCAGCGACATGGCCGACGATGGCTGGCAGAAGATGCTGTGCATCGAGACGGCGAATGTGATGGATGATGTGGTGACGCTGAAACCCGGCGCCACCCACACTCTCGAAGTCAGCATCGCCAGCAACCTTTTATAATCAACACCACAAAACCAATGTGGGAGCGAGCCTGCTCGCGATGACGTCATAACATCCAACATCAATATTGGCTGTTACACCGCTATCGCGAGCAGGCTCGCACACAGTGGATCTTTGCCAGTCTGGTTGGCGCTGTTACAAATCCGACTCCTGCACCACCCGCACCTTCGCCGCATCCAGCGCATACGCCGCGTCAGCCAAATCATTGTTGACCTTCTCGACCTTCAGCGTGCCGGTCACCCACAGCGGTGTGTAGATATCGTCCAGCTTCAAACCCTTCGGATAACGCACCAACACCAATTGGTTAGGTGGCGGTGGCGGCACGTGGATGCAGGCGCCCGGGTACGGGACAAGGAAGAACAGCGTGCTGCGGCCCTTGGCGTCGGACTCCAGCGGTACCGGATAACCGCCGATGCGGATGTTCTTGTCGTTCATCGACGGCACGGTTTTGGTCGAATACATCACCGCCGGCAAGCCCTTGCTCTGCTTCATGCCACCTTTTTCAGTAAAGGTGCCATCGCCTTCGGGGGAGTTGTGGTCGATTTCGGGCATGGCCTCGAGGGCTTTCTGGTCCGACTTGGGCATCAGTTCGAGCCAGTCGGTTTCCGGCAGTTCGCCGGCATGGGCAAGGCCCGTACCCAGTAAAAGAATAGTCAGCAGAAAACGGCGCATGAAGGTGCTCGGCATAAGGAGAGGTCTGTGCAACGCCGAGCATTCTAGCCCTCCCCGCGTGCGGCGCGGAGAGGACTTCGTCGCTTGAATCAGTTCTTTCTGATCAAACCGTAGATCACCAGCAGCACCACCGCACCGACCAGCGCACCGATGAAGCCTGCACCTTCGCCTGCGTGATAGATGCCCAGAGCCTGGCCGCCATAAGTGGCCGCCAGCGAACCGCCGATACCGAGCAGGATGGTCATGATCCAGCCCATGCTGTCATCACCCGGTTTCAGGAACCGAGCCAGCAGGCCGACGATCAAGCCGATAAAGATGGTTCCGATAATTCCCATGGCACTTCCCTCTGATTGAATGGCAATGCAGAAGCCTAGTCAGACTTTCGCATCCTGCCATGAGAGAACGGCGGACCTAGAATGGTTCCGCCGCTGCCACATGAAACTGTTTATTCGGCGATGAGCGCTTCGACCTTGAGGATCTGCGCGGCCAGTGTTTCGCGGTTTGCACAACGCAGGTTGGCATGACCGACCTTGCGGCCAGCCTTGAACGCTTTGCCATAGTGATGCAGATGGCAATCGGCGATGGCCAGGACCTTTTCAGTCTCCGGGACTTTGCCGATGAAGTTGAGCATCGCGCTCTCGCCGACCTTCGCCGTCGAACCCAGCGGCAGGCCAGCAACAGCCCGCAGGTGGTTTTCGAACTGGCTGCACTCGGCGCCTTCAGTGGTCCAGTGACCCGAGTTATGCACGCGCGGGGCGATTTCGTTGGCCTTGAGGCCACCGTCGACTTCAAAGAACTCGAACGCCATAACGCCGACGTAATTCAGCTGCTTGAGCACGCGGCTGGAATAGTCTTCCGCCAAGGCTTGCAGCGGATGGTCGGTGCTGGCCACGGACAGTTTGAGGATGCCGCTGTCGTGGGTGTTGTGAACCAGCGGATAGAACCTGGTTTCCCCATCGCGAGCACGCACAGCGATCAGCGAGACCTCGCCGGTGAACGGCACGAAGCCTTCCAGCAGGCAGGCCACGCTGCCCAGTTCGGCGAAGGTGCCGACCACGTCTTCCGGTTTGCGCAGGACTTTCTGGCCCTTGCCGTCGTAACCCAGGGTGCGGGTTTTCAGCACGGCCGGCAGACCGATCGACGCCACGGCAGCGTCCAGATCGGCTTGCGATTGAATGTCGGCGAACGCAGGGGTGGGAATCCCCAGGTCCTTGAACATGCTCTTCTCGAACCAGCGATCGCGGGCGATGCGCAGGGCTTCGGCGCTCGGGTAGACCGGGACGAATTGCGACAGGAAAGCCACGGTTTCAGCCGGGACACTTTCGAACTCGAAGGTCACCAGATCGACTTCATCAGCCAGCTGACGCAGGTGGTCCTGATCGCCATAATCGGCCCGCAGGTGTTCGCCCAACGCGGCTGCGCAAGCA
The DNA here is from genome assembly GCF_900106065.1 of Pseudomonas mandelii. Taxonomy (NCBI): domain Bacteria; kingdom Pseudomonadati; phylum Pseudomonadota; class Gammaproteobacteria; order Pseudomonadales; family Pseudomonadaceae; genus Pseudomonas; species Pseudomonas mandelii. The sequence goes on along the minus strand of NZ_LT629796.1, from coordinate 2,388,618 downwards.
TCCGGTGCCGGGTCCAGGAAAGCGAAGTTCATGCCCAGCGGGGTGCCCGCCAACGCCAACATGCGGCCCAACTGGCCGCCACCGATTACACCGATCTTCATCGTCAACAACCTCAGGCGATGCGTGGGTCTGGATTTTCCAGGACGCTGTCTGTCTGCTCAGCGCGGAATTTTTTCAGCACCGCGTGGAACTGCGGGTGCTTGGCGCCGAGGATACTCGCCGACAGCAGGGCTGCGTTGATCGCGCCGGCCTTTCCGATGGCCAGGGTGGCAACCGGAATGCCCGCTGGCATCTGCACGATCGAAAGCAGCGAATCGACGCCCGAGAGCATCGACGACTGCACCGGCACGCCCAGCACCGGCAGGTGGGTCTTGGCCGCACACATGCCAGGCAAGTGGGCCGCGCCGCCGGCACCGGCGATGATCACCTCGATGCCACGCGCCTCCGCCTCTTCGGCGTACTGGAACAGCAGGTCCGGGGTGCGGTGGGCAGAGACCACTTTCACCTCGTAAGGGATGCCGAGCTTTTCCAGCATATCGGCGGTGTGGCTAAGGGTGGACCAATCGGACTTGGAGCCCATGATCACGCCAACCAGTGCACTCATCGTCGTGCCTCTTCTCTCTGGGCGCCCGCAGGCGCGTCAAAAAACAACAAGCCACGCAAAATGCGTGGCTTGATTGTACGAATTATGGCCAGTCAAGCCGGCCGAAGGCCGCGCAGTATACCTCAATGAAGCAGATAAACAGCCCCTGAAACGACCATCTGTCATACGGCGCAAAGTGCCGGTTTTATTGACTTGAAGGTCAGCGAAAGAACACCACAAATCCCCTGTGGGAGCGAGCCTGCTCGCTCCCACTTTTGATCTTCAATGGTTTCAGGAACCCGTCGTGCCTTGGGCGGCGCCGCCTTCCAGTTTGCGCCACAGCAAACGAACGTTCGCCTTGCGCACCAGCGCGCAGCGATACAGTCGGATCTCCAGCGGCACATGCCATTGCGGGCCGCCGCAGACCACCAGTTCACCGCGCGCCAGTTCGGCACGCACGCTCAATTGCGGCACCCAGGCAATCCCCAACCCCTCGAGCGCCATGCTTTTCAGGCTGTCGGCCATGGCGGTCTCATAGATGGTGGTGAAGCGCAGCGCACGCTGGCGCAGCAGCATATTGACCGAACGCCCGAGAAACGCACCGGCGCTGTAAGCGAGCAGCGGCACACTGGCCTCGCCTTCCAGATCGAACAAGGGTTTGCCCTCGGCATCCGCCGCGCACACCGGCAACATCTCGGTGTGGCCAAGGTGCAGCGACGGGAAGATTTCCGGGTCCATCTGCAAGGCCGCGTCCGGGTCATAGAACGCCAGCATCAAGTCGCAACCGCCCTCGCGCAGCGCATGCACCGCGTCGCCGACGTTGGTCGCCACCAACCGCGTGGCAATGTTCAGGCCTTCATTGCGCAACTGCGCGATCCAGCGCGGAAAGAAACCCAAGGCCAAAGAGTGAGCGGCAGCCACTTGCATCACTTCGCCCTGCCCGCCTTCCAGGTGATGAAGGTGGCGCAGCACTTCGCCGAGCTGTTCAACCACAGTCCGCGCAGTCACCAGGAACAACTGCCCCGCCGCCGTCAGTTCGACCGGCGTGCGCGAGCGGTTGACCAACGTCAGCCCCAGCGCGGCTTCCAGGCTGCGGATTCGGCGACTGAACGCGGGCTGAGTCACGAAGCGGCGTTCCGCAGCCTGGGAGAAGCTGCGGGTGGCGGCCAAGGCGCTGAAGTCCTCGAGCCATTTACTTTCCAGATTCATCACGTCCTCCCGGACACGCACCAATTTAGGTCACACGCTCGCCGCACACACGGCGTCACACCGGCATTATGCCGAATGTGCATAGGCCAGTGTTTAACAGCATTGGCCGAAAATTCTCTACAAGCCTAGCATTTGCAGCGTTCCGGCACAGACCGGGTCCTTATCGAGATGATTTCTATCATGTCCTCCGCTGCATCTTTCCGCACAGAAAAAGACCTGCTTGGCGTACTCGAAGTACCTGCTCAAGCGTATTACGGCATCCAGACCCTGCGAGCGGTGAACAACTTCCGTCTCTCCGGCGTTCCGATTTCGCATTACCCGAAGCTGGTTGTCGGCCTGGCGATGGTCAAACAGGCCGCCGCTGACGCCAACCGCGAGCTGGGTCACCTGAGCGAAGCCAAGCACGCGGCCATCAGCGAAGCCTGTGCCCGTCTGATCCGCGGCGATTTCCACGAAGAGTTCGTGGTGGACATGATTCAAGGCGGCGCTGGCACTTCGACCAACATGAATGCCAACGAAGTCATCGCCAACATCGCGCTGGAGGCCATGGGTCACCAGAAGGGCGAGTACCAATACCTGCACCCGAACAACGACGTGAACATGGCGCAGTCGACCAACGACGCCTACCCGACCGCGATCCGCCTGGGTCTGCTGCTGGGTCACGACGCGCTGCTGGCCAGCCTCGACAGCCTGATCCAGGCGTTCGCTGCCAAGGGTGTTGAGTTCAGCCACGTCTTGAAGATGGGCCGTACCCAGCTGCAAGACGCCGTGCCGATGACCCTGGGTCAAGAATTCCGCGCCTTCGCCACCACGTTGAGCGAAGACCTGGCACGCCTGAAAACACTGGCCCCTGAACTGCTGACCGAAGTGAACCTGGGCGGCACCGCGATCGGTACCGGCATCAACGCCGACCCGCGTTACCAGCACCTGGCCGTTCAGCGCCTGGCCCTGATCAGCGGTCAACCGCTGGTTCCGGCGGCCGACCTGATCGAAGCCACTTCCGACATGGGCGCCTTCGTGCTGTTCTCCGGCATGCTCAAGCGCACCGCGGTCAAGCTGTCGAAGATCTGCAACGACCTGCGCCTGCTGTCCAGCGGCCCGCGCACCGGCATCAACGAAATCAACCTGCCGGCGCGTCAGCCAGGCAGCTCGATCATGCCCGGCAAGGTCAACCCGGTAATCCCGGAAGCGGTTAACCAGGTAGCGTTCCAGATCATCGGCAACGACCTGGCCCTGACCATCGCTGCCGAAGGCGGCCAGTTGCAACTGAACGTGATGGAGCCGCTGATCGCCTTCAAGATCTTCGACTCGATCCGCCTGCTGCAACGCGCCATGGACATGCTGCGCGAGCACTGCATCGTCGGCATCACCGCCAACGAAGAGCGTTGCCGTGAGCTGGTCGAGCACTCGATCGGCCTGGTCACCGCGCTGAACCCGTACATCGGCTATGAAAACGCCACCCGCATCGCCCGTATCGCCCTCGAAAGCGGCCGCGGCGTGCTGGAACTGGTGCGCGAAGAAGGCTTGCTCGACGACGAAATGCTCGCCGACATCCTGCGCCCGGAAAACATGATTGCTCCGCGTCTGGTGCCTTTGAAGGCTTGACCGAACGCAGACTCTTGCTCTTTTAACGAAGAGCACCAGGAGCCACACGCTCACCAGGTCGAGGGACTAGACACCTCTCACCTTTTGAGGGCTTGGGGATTTATTCCCCAAGCCCTTTTTTTTAACTTTTGTAAGGAAAACCGTCTTCTGTAGGAGTGATCCTGCTCGCGATGAACGATAACGCGGTGTAACTGAAATACCGCGGTGCCTGCATCGCGAGCAGGCTCACGCCTACAAAGGCCTGGCTCAAAAAGTCAGGTGTTTCAAAGGCTTCGTTTCGTCGCTTGCACCACAACCGTGCAGACGGACGGCACTCTCCTAGGTATAGTGCCGCCCCTCTTCGCGTGAGCGGTCGTCGGTAACGAGGCCCAAACCCATGCGAAACCCGAACTAATAACAAACCTGCGATATGGGCCCGGGACGAACACTCGCCTCACTGTTGTGCCACGTGCACACCGGTGTAACGCGATGTTTCTGCCTGCCCAACATTTGCCTACACAAAAAACAGCGAGGAATAATCCATGCTCGAAGTCATTAACGACTTCCTCTCAGGGAAAGTACTGATCGTGCTCATTGTCGGGCTCGGTAGCTACTTCACGATCCGCTCGCGTTTCGTTCAATTGCGCCATTTCTTCCACATGTTCGCGGTGTTCCGCGACAGCCTGAAAAGCAGCGCCGGCCAACTCAGTTCGTTCCAGGCCTTGATGCTCAGCCTCGCCGGCCGTGTCGGCGCGGGTAACATCGCCGGTGTCGGCATCGCCGTTACCCTGGGTGGCCCGGGGGCGGTGTTCTGGATGTGGGTGACCGCACTGGTCGGCATGTCCAGCAGCTTCTTCGAATGTTCCCTCGGCCAGCTCTACAAGCGCTGCGATGCCGACGGCACCTACCGTGGCGGCCCGTCCTATTACATCCAGCACGGTCTGCAGAAACGCTGGCTGGGCATGATCATGGCGTTCCTGTTGCTGGTGACCTTCGGGTTTGCCTTCAACGGCCTGCAATCCCACGCCGTGACTCACTCGCTGAACAACGCGTTCGGCCTCGACACCACCTACACAGGCCTGGCCCTGGCGGTGCTGCTCGGCCTGGTATTCATCGGCGGGATCAAGCGCATCGCCAAGGTCGCTGACCTGCTGGTGCCGGTGAAAACCCTGGTGTACATCGGCGTGACCATCTACGTGATCGTGCTGCAGTTCGATCAGGTTCCGGGCATGCTGATGACCATCGTCAAAAGTGCTTTCGGTCTGGACCAGGCGTTCGGCGGCCTGATCGGCAGCGCAATCGTCATGGGCGTGAAACGTGGCGTGTTCGCCAACGAAGCGGGCCTGGGCAGTGCGCCGAACGTGGCGGCCGTGGCTTCCGTCGAGCACCCGGTGGCACAAGGCGTGGTTCAGGCGTTCAGCGTGTTCCTCGATACTTTCGTGATCTGCACCTGCACCGCATTGCTGATCCTGCTCTCGGGTTTCTACACCCCAGGCTTCGAAGGCGACGGCATTGCTTTAACTCAGAACTCGCTGGCCGCCGTGGTCGGTGACTGGGGCCGCAGCTTCATTTCCGTGGCGTTGTCGTTGTTCGTGTTCACCTCGATCCTCTACAACTACTACCTGGGCGAGAGCAACCTGCGCTTCCTGATCGGTGAAAACCGCAAGGCGCTGATTGGCTACCGCACGCTGGTGCTGGTGTTGATTTTCTGGGGCGCCATCGAAAACCTCGGCACGGTGTTCGCCTTCGCCGACATCACCATGACCATGCTCGCGTTCGTGAACCTGATCGCGCTGTTCCTGCTGTTCAAGGTCGGCATGCGCATCCTGCGTGACTACGATGACCAGCGTGCCGCCGGGATCAAGACGCCGGTGTTCGATTCGAGCAAATTCCCGGATCTGGACCTGGACTTGAACGCCTGGCCAGCCAATCCGCCGGCCGCGGCTCCAAAGGCTGAAGCCGAACTGCAAGGCGTACCCGCAGCGCAACGCTGATGGGTAAACGACGGGCGCATCCTCTGCGCCCGTCAGTTAAAGTGCACAACTTGTGGGAGCGGGCAGGCTCGCTCCCACATGTCATCTCTTGCGGAGACTTTCCCATGGTTCCCAACTCCTACCCAGCCGCCCAGCACGTCATGGTGCTCTACACCGGTGGCACCATCGGCATGCAAGCCAGCGCCAATGGCCTGGCCCCGGCGTCCGGTTTCGAAGCGCGGATGCGTGAATATCTGCACAGCCAGCCCGACGTGGTCGTGCCGCAGTGGCGCTTTCGCGAAATGTCGCCGCTGATCGACAGCGCCAACATGAGCCCGACGTACTGGCAGCAACTGCGTGAAGCGGTGGTCGACGCCGTTGATGTCCAAGGCTGCGACAGCGTGCTGATCCTGCACGGCACCGACACCCTCGCCTACAGCGCCGCCGCGATGAGTTTTCAATTGCTCGGCCTGAATGCCCCCGTGGTGTTCACCGGCTCGATGCTGCCGGCCGGCGTGACCGACAGCGATGCCTGGGAAAACCTCAGCGGTGCGCTGGTTGCCCTGGGCCATGGCCTGGCGCCGGGCGTTCATCTGTATTTCCACGGCGAACTGCTGGACCCGACTCATTGCGCGAAGGTTCGTAGTTTCGGTCGCCATCCGTTCAAGCGCCTGGAGCGTCAGGGCGGTGGTGTGAAAGCCACTTCGCTGCCGGCTCAATTGAATTACAACCAGAGCAAGCAACTGGCGAAAGTCGCGGTGCTGCCGTTGTTCCCAGGCATCGGCGCCGAGCAGCTTGATGGCGTGCTGAACAGCGGTATTCAAGCCCTGGTGCTGGAGTGTTACGGCAGCGGCACCGGGCCGAGCGACAACCCTGAATTTCTCGCCGCTCTGGAGCGGGCGCGGGACAAAGGTGTAGTTGTTGTCGCCGTCACCCAATGCCATGAAGGTGGCGTTGAGCTGGATGTCTACGAGGCCGGTAGCCGGTTGCGAGGCGTGGGTGTGCTTTCGGGCGGCGGCATGACCCGTGAGGCGGCGTTGGGCAAGTTGCATGGGTTGCTGGGTGCCGGGCTGGACACCTCTGAAGTCCGGCGTCTGGTCGAGCTCGACCTTTGCGGTGAACTGGTCTGATACACCGCAGGACCTGTAGGAGCGAGGCTAGCCCGCGAAGACGTCCTTGAAGGCGCCAAAAGCTTCGCGGGCAAGCCTCGCTCCTACAAGTATTCATTCGCGGCATACAACTTGCTCGATTCCAGCATCCAATCGCTGGAACTTCCCATGCTCCACTCCCACCTCACCACCCTCAACGCCGTCTCCCTGGTGCTCAACACCTTCAAGGCCGAAGGCTTGTCCAGCGAAGCACTGCTGGCGGGAAGTGGCATCAGCGCGGCGGATCTGAGCCGGGCGGACACGCGCATCACCACCAACCAGGAGATGCAGGTGTGTGCCAACGCCGTCGCGCTCAAGCGTGATATCGGCCTGGAACTGGGCCGGCGGATGCACGTTTCGTCCTACGGCATACTCGGTTATGCGCTACTCACCTCTGCCACCTTCGGTGACGCTTTGCGCCTGGCGATGCGTTATCCGGCGCTGTTGGGAACACTTTTCGAGTTGAGCCTGGAAGTCGACGGCGAGCGGGTGTGGTTCGTGGCTGCCGATTATCGAGAGAACCCGGCGCTGGCCGTGTTCAACGCCGAGTTCTGCCTGGTGTCGTTGAAAGTCATTTGCGATGACCTGCTCGGGCACCCGCTGCCATTGCTCGCCGCTCGCCTGGAACATACGGCGCCGGATTATCGGGCGAGCTACGCCGAACACTTCGACTGCCCGCTGCACTTCGACGCGCGAGATAACGCCTTCGCATTCGACAAGCGCTGGCTCGACCAGCCCTTGCCGCTGGCCGATGTCATCACCCATCAGGCCATGGTCGACCGCTGCCGCAAGCAGAACACCGAATTCACCGGGCGTCAGGCGTGGTTGGGGCGGATTCGGCAGTTGCTTCGTGCGCAACTGAATGCAGCCCCGGGGCTGGAAGGTTTGGCGTTGCAGATGAATTGCTCGGCGCGCACCTTGCGTCGCCATCTCAAGGACTTGGGGTGCAGCTATCAGGAATTGCTCGATGAACTGCGCTTCGAGCAGGCCAAGCAGATGCTCTGTGAGGATCAGCTGCCGATCTACCGGATCGCCGAGGCGCTGGGCTTCAGCGAAACCGCGAGTTTCCGCCATGCGTTCGTGCGCTGGAGTGGTGTGGCACCGAGTCAGTTCCGGCCTTGACCCCCAACTCTCTGTAGGAGCGAGGCTTGCCCGCGAAAGCGTCTTCAAGCACGCCAAACGCTTCGCGGGCAAGCCTCGCGCCTACAGGTGGTTGCCCAACACCGGGGCACTTGCGCGCCAATAAAGGGCGAATTCCGGTCAGATCTTTTGGCCATATCGATCCCCTTTTGGCCTTTCCTGCCGTTCTCCGAATCGCGCTGCGCCGCAAGACTGTGTTCAACCGAATCAGCCTGCGGAGAACAAGAAATGCTGACGATCTACTCGGACGATCACCACCTGCACCACGGCCGTTGTGAATTGATGGACGGGCAACTGATGCCCTGCTTCGAAATGCCCTCGCGTGCCGACCATGTGCTGCAACGCGTGCAAACGCAGAACCTCGGCCCTGTCGAAGCGCCGAAGGATTTCGGCCTCGACCCGATCGCGCGCATCCACAGCCGCGACTACCTCGACTTCTTCAAAGGTGCCTGGGCACGCTGGACCGAATTCAAAACCGACGGCGATTTGCTGCCCTACACCTGGCCAGCCCGCACCTTGCGCCGAATCATCCCCACCAGCCTGCACGGCCAGCTCGGCTATTACAGCTTCGACGGCGGCGCGCCGATCACCGCCGGCACTTGGCAAGCGGCATACAGCGCAGCGCAAGTGGCCCTCACCGCGCAAGCCGCCATCCAGCGCGGCGCTCGCAGTGCCTTTGCCCTGTGCCGTCCACCGGGACACCACGCCGCCAGCGACTTGATGGGCGGTTATTGCTACCTCAACAACGCCGCCATCGCCGCTCAAGCGTTCCTCGATCAAGGCCACAAAAAGATCGCGATCCTCGACGTCGACTACCACCACGGCAATGGCACCCAATCGATTTTCTACGAACGCAGCGATGTGCTGTTCACTTCGATTCACGGCCACCCGGAAGCCGAATTCCCGTTCTTCCTCGGCTATGAAGACGAGCTCGGCGAAGGGGCCGGTGAAGGCTTCAACTTCAACTACCCTTTGCCGGCTGGCAGCGGCTGGGACCGTTGGAGTGCAGCGCTGGAGCAAGCCTGCAACGAGATCGAAACATACGGCGCCGACATCGTCGTCGTGTCCTTGGGCGTCGATACGTTCAAGGACGATCCCATCTCCCAGTTCAAGCTCGACAGCCCCGATTACCTGGCCATGGGCGCGCGCATCGCGAAGCTCGGCAAGCCGACGCTGTTCGTGATGGAAGGCGGCTACGCGGTAGAAGAAATCGGCATCAATGCCGTGAACGTTCTCGAAGGTTTTGAAAGCGCCCAATGAGGAATTAGAACAATGAACAGACTCACGCGTTTTATCGCACCGGTACTGTGCGCCACAGTACTCGGTGGCGCCGCCCACGCTGAAGAGCGAACGTTGCGCGTCTACAACTGGTTCGACTACATCACTCCCAAGGCGCTGGAAGACTTCAAGGCGCAGAACACCCAGACCAAACTGGTCTACGACATCTTCGACACCAACGAAGCACTTGAGGCCAAGCTGCTGACTGGTAACTCCGGCTACGACGTGGTGGTGCCCTCCAACGTGTTCCTCGCCAAGCAGATCGAAGCCGGCGTGTTCCAGCCCCTGGACCGTAGCAAGTTGCCGAACTGGAACCACCTCGATCCGAAGCTGATGAAGCTGCTCGAAGGCAACGACCCGGGCAACAAATTCGCCGTGCCGTACATGTACGGGACCATCCTGATCGGCTTCAACCCGGACAAAGTCAAAGCCGCGCTGGGCGACAAGGCGCCGGTGGACAGCTGGGACCTGATCTTCAAGGAAGAGAACATCAGCAAGCTCAAGCAGTGCGGCGTCGCCCTGCTCGACTCGCCGTCGGAAATCCTGCCCCTGGCCCTGCAACACCTCGGCCTGGACCCTAACAGCAAGAAGCCGGCGGACTACGAAAAGGCTGAAGCGCTGTTGATGAAAATCCGTCCGTACATCACCTACTTCCACTCCTCCAAATACATGGCGGACATTGCCAACGGCGACATCTGCGTCGCGGTCGGTTATTCCGGCAGCTTCTCCCAGGCTGCCAACCGCGCCAAGGAAGCCAAGAATGGTGTGGTCGTCGACATGCGCCTGCCCAAGGAAGGCGCGCCGATCTGGTTCGACATGCTCGCAATCCCCAAAGGCGCGAAGAACCCGGAAGACGCCTACACCTTCATCAACTATCTGCTGCAACCCCAGGTGATTGCACCCGTCAGCGATTTCGTCGGCTACCCGAACCCGAACAAGGACGCCACGGAACTGGTCGACCCGGCGATCCGCAACAACCCGAACCTGTACCCGACCGAAACGGCGATGGGTACGCTGTACACCCTGCAACCGTTGCCGCGCGATGCCGAACGCGCGCGGACCCGGGCCTGGACCAAGATCAAGTCCGGGACCTGATACCCGACTGCAAACCGAAGACTCGCGGCGACGCGGGTCTTTTTTTGCCTGCGATATTTATGTACCACCCGACACAGGGGGCCGCCCGATACCTTCTCCCGATTCCGCGCTGCGCAATCAGCAGCGGCGCGCTCTCAGTCAGGAGACGACCATGTCCGAAACCGTTGCCCCGAGTGCAGAAGAGCTACTGACCCAACTGGTCACCGGCCCCTCGATCAGAGAAGTCGCAGCGGCCGCGCTGAGTCCTGCGCTCAACGCGCTGTATCCGCTGTTGAGGATTGACCCGACACTCGCCACGGTCGTCACCCCGACCTGGGTCGATACCGGCACCGAGGTAGTGCCCGGCCCCAACGTGTTTGAATCGCTCACCGATGTGTTGGTACGACTCGGTTTGTCAGGACCGACGGTGACGCTCATCGATGGAGAACACTTCCTGACCCTGCAACCGGGCGCGGAACCGCAGGCTCAACTGCCGGTGAAAATCGATGCCATCGGCTGCCTGCTCAATGCGCTCGCACCGCAGTTGTTTATCGCCTATCAGCAACAGCAGCTTGATTACTGGAACCAGGAGACAAGCCCTTCGACGCCGCGCTGGCATTCGCTCGCGAAATCGCTGCAGGACATCTGGAGCCCCGATCCCGCCTTGGACTGGGATGCGGATGAAAAAGCCATGGCCCAGGCCATCTTCGATCACCCGGATCGCGCAACTCGGACACAGGACAAGTACCTGACCAAGGCCTGCCTGATCGACACCGATCGGCTTGAGAACGCCGTCAGCGAACACCTGCGCGTTCTGGATATCGCCGTGTTCGTGGGCACATCGGGCACGCGCACCTTGGTGCTGACGCACTCGATAGCCGAAGGGTTCAAGCGTTACGACTCGGTTGCCGCGCTGGGTGAAGCCGTGTTCAAACACCCTGGAACGTCAAGCGTCGAGCAGACCCTGCAATGGCGTCTGTATGAGCCCGAGGGCAACTTCTTTCACCACCAGGCCTGCGCGCTGATTGCGCTCGAGGTCGAAGCCATCGGTGCATTCGGTGCGGTCCAGCGCGCGTCTGCCACACCTCTTTCGCCACAAATCAGTGCGGCGGCAAAAAGCTTCACTGAATTTGAAGCCCTGCCGTCGTCACGCTTCAACAGGGTTCAGGGGTTGCTGACCGACTGGCTGAAAAACGCTTCGTCGGCGGACCTCTCCCGCTATAGCCGACACTTGATGGACCTGGCACAGCTGCGGGAACAGGACGCTGGAAAAACCTTCGACGAGGACATCGCGTCACTGCCGGCGTTTGCGCTGCAGACCCTGCGAGAGCAGATGATCAAGGATCATCCCGCGGCAGCCGACCTGGACCTGCAAGACATTGAAATCAGCATCACCAGCGTCGTGGTGCTCGGCGCTGTCGTGATACCCGGCAAGACGCAGACCACCACGCTGTCGCTGATCGAGCTGGCGCTGCAAAACCTGATTGCCGTTCCGCTGGGAAACAAGACGGTGAACTGCAAAAACGGCGACGCAGTGCCCATCTGGATGACCCCTGCCTATCTTGAAAAGCTCGTCACACAGGTCAATATCGGTGAGGTTTACCCGGCGCTGATCAAGCGCAAGTTGCTTGACGACCCGGCAGAAACGTTGCGACGACAGACGCTCTACACCCGCCATCTGCGTATCCAGCTGCCCTTGCAGGCGCTGCAACAGAAGATGCGCGGCGAGGCGGGTATTGATGAACGTGGTTACCAGTACGTTAATGCCGTCATGCTGGAAAACGCTGCCGACCGCAGGGTAAACGGGCAGGAGATTGTCATTCGACCGCTGGCCTTTATGACCGGTGATCGCGCCGGCAGCCAAGGCGATGAAGTCGCCAACATGTTCGTCATCGGCCCCAGGCTCACCGATCAAGGACCGTGCCTGCTCTACCGACCATTGCTCACCCCCTCGTTGATGCAATACCCGAGCGAGGCCAATCTGCTGTATGCCATCAAACACGAAAAATCACTTCGCCAATCGATCCTGGCCTGGCTGTCCGACGATGTTCGGTTCAACTATTCCCAGTATGTGTTCTCGGGTGATTTGCCTTCGGTCTGGACGTTGACCCAATTGCTGGTCGATCCCACGTCAGCCCTGGGCAAGATGGGCACGGTGACGCTCAGTGCAGCAGCCCTTGATGACACGCCGCTGGCCGCCCTGTTCAAGGCCAACGCCAACGCCATGATTACCTTGGCGGACCAACAATCGGTGTCCAATGCGCAAGCCCGCTGGGCAACACTCAAGCAAGGCACATGGATGCTGTTCAATGTCGCGCTGCCCTTTCTTGGTCGCACCGCCGGGGTGGCTGCGTGGATCTGGCAGATCATGGACGACTTGCAGGACATTACCGAGGCCGCTGAGAACGATGACAGCTCACTCGCCTGGTCCGCCCTGACCGATCTGCTGTTGACCCTTGGCATGGTGCTGGCTCATCGCGCCGCCACTCGCAACAAACCCGTCTCGCGGTTGCCCGAGAAGGTCGAGCCGCCACGCGTCATACCCGAAAGCAAGCCTGCGCACACCATCACGGTGAGTCATCTGCCCGACCTCAATCAGCCTCCACCCTCCCATGAGGTAGCGATGCACGCCATCGCCACGCTGCCGCCTTCATCCCTGGGCGTCTTGCTTGATGAACTGGCCGTCGCCGAACCCAAAGGGATGGCCGCCGCCTCCAGCGAGCCCGGCCTTCACCAACACCTCGGTTCGCTCAAGGGAAAATGGTATGCGAAGGTTGGCCAGCGATGGTTCGAGGTCACCCTCAACGACAATGACGATGTGCAGATCATTGATTCACGCCGGTCTCCCGCACGCACGGGGCCGTTGCTGATCAAGAACGCCAGGGGTGAATGGTTTATCGATACGCGGCTGAGGCTCAAGGCCGGAGGCAAGGAGAAACAACGGCTGGAGCAACAAAACCGGCAACGCCAGGCTGAACTGAAACAGCAAATGATCGCGTTCGAAAGCCAGACCCAAAGCCGCGAAACAGAGCTCAAGGAAGCTCAAAAAAACGCCCAGGCGACGACCGCCACCGACACCCATCGCCGCGTGTACCTTGAAATGCTCGACGCGCAGATGTCACTCCTCAGCACCAACATGGAACAGATGAAAGCCTTCAATGCTCGCGAGGCGATTCCCAATTACCGAAAAGCAATGATCAGTCGCCTGGATTTCCAGCTGTCGCTGCTGCAAAGATGGTTCGTTCAACAGCAGTCGGTTTTCGGCAATCAAATGCGCTTTTCCCTCGATCTTCTCGACAACCCGTCAACGGAAAATACACAGACCACCCGGCAAACCCATCAACTCACCGGCGAGTTGACCGCCAACTACATCAATAAAATCGAGTCGGCACAGGCGTGCTTCGAGCAACTGAACCTGCTCGGCAAAGAAGCCATCGAAGTTATCCGCGACGTTAAAGCCAACATGCCGTCGTTCGATTTAAAGGACCTCAAACTGTTTCAGATCACACTCGGCCAAGAGTTGTGCCTCGACAACAGCGTTGAGCCCGCACCTGAAGCGCGCCAGGCACTGGAGAGCGTTGTCGAAAATGCAGGCCTTGCGATTCAGGCCTCACTGGACCTGATCGCTGACGAAGAAGTGCTGCACTTGCCGGATCGGATCGACGGGCTCAGCGATCTGGTGGAGCAACTGACGATCACCGACCAGCGCATCGTCGATCTGCCCACGGAGTTTCCCGGTCAATTCCTGCAACCAGCCCTCGACGTGATGCGCCAACGTCTCGACGGTTTTCAACAGCGCACCGTGAAACACCTGGCGAGCTTGCTGCGGGAGCGCAAGGCACTCGAGCCGCTACCCGGCCCTTCCCGTCCACCGACCGCGCCCGCCAAGCGAATCATCAAGACCCGCTACAAAGGTACTGTGGTGGGCCAGCCTCGTGCCGACTCCATGACACACGGTTCAGAACTGATCGACGTGACCTCGGCGTTGACCGGTAAAGTCATCTCGACTTTTCATGAGAAAACCCCGGGGGTCTGGGTTGAAAGAGTGGCCCCGCCACCGGTTTCCGCCGTCGTTCTCCAACCCGACTTGAGTGCAAGCACCGCTCAAGGGCAGGCGTTGCTGGAGGGATTGGAAGCGTTCATTCGTCGAACGCAAGCCCATTCAAAAGGGATGCGTCGAATCCCCGTGGAAATCGAGGAGATGTTTCATCAGCAGGCTCACCGGCTGCAGGACGCCGCCAGCGCAATCGACGCAGCGTTGGTCGCGACCAATGCCACCGAGGGCGGTCCGGGATCCGTCGTCGTTTTGGTCAAGCAGCTAAACGACGCGGCGACCAAGCTGTATAACCAGGGACGCGTCACGCGAATCAGCATGACCAAACTACAGCCGCCGACAGCGGAGCGCGTCCGCTGGCTGCAAAGCGAAGGTCAGGTCGACATCGTCAAGAATCCAGGCCGACGCTTGCTCAAAAGCCGTAAACGAGACTATCTCGAGGAATATGAGGTCCGCGATCACAGCAGCCAAAGTGTTCTGTGGTATGCCCACTTTCACTATGCGGAGCCCGCTTCACCTGCACAAGCCTTCACCGCGGCACACCTGAAAACCGTGCAACAACGACTGCTGGGTGGCGCATCCGAGTCCCGCCACGCCAACGACGACCTCCAGGCGATCTCGATCTACCGCAGCGAGATCAGCCCGCAACTGGCGACGTCCCTGTTCTTCGCAAAAGTACCGGCCTCGGCCTCAGGGTCATAAACCGTGCTGAACCCGAGACCTGCATTCGCGGGTCTTTTTTTACCCGCGATATCTATCTACCACCTCCAGTGGCCGACGCCTGATTACCGTCGATGCACCAAGAGGCTTTCCCGGCCTCGTCATTGCAGCCACCTAAGGACGCCAGACCTTTTCCAGTCGCCCGAGCGCGGCGCTGATGGCCGCCTCGGGCACCGCCGCGAAACCCAGGACCAGCCCCGCGCGCTGGTCCATAGGTGTTGTCGAATCCGGCAACCAATAACCGCTCAGGGCATTGATCTCGACGTCGACACTCGCCGCCTGTTCTACCAGCTCGCGCTCGCGGGCCTGTGAGTCGACCGCCACGGTCAGATGCAGCCCTGCCGCGACACTCGGCAGGCTGCCGACGCCGGGAATATTCCGCGGCCAACCGGCCAGCAAGGTATTGCGCCGGCTCAGGGCCGCGCGACGCATGCGGCGGATATGCCGCTGGAAATGCCCGGTAGCCATGAACTCGGCCATGACCGCTTGGGTACTGACCTCGGAGTGCCGGACGTCCACCGCTCGACGTTGCGAGAACGCCTGCACCAGCGTTGGTGGCAACACCAGGTAACCCAGGCGCAGCGCCGGGAAGGCAACTTTGCCAAACGTCCCGACGTACAAAACCCGGCCCTGCCGGTCGAGTGCGGCCAACGGGGCCAGTGGCGCGCCGCTGTAGCGGTATTCGCCATCGTAGTCGTCCTCGACGATCCAGCCTTGGGTACGTTCGGCCCAGGCCAGTAACTCAAGACGTCGCGCCAGGCTCATCACCACCCCGGTCGGGTATTGATGCGACGGCGTGACATACGCCAGTCGACAATCGCTGAGGCCATTCAATTCCTGGCAGTCGATGCCCTCACTGTCCACCGCCACGCCATGCAATCGCGCACCGGCCACGGCGAAGGCATGACCTGCCGCCCGATACCCCGGATTCTCGATCGCCACCCCATCGCCCGGTTCCACCAGCAGCTGTGCACAAAGGCTAATCCCCTGCTGCGCGCCGCTGGTGATCACTATTTGCTCAGCCGAACACTGCATCCCTCGTGAACTGCGCAAATACGCGGCGATCATGCCGCGCAAACGCTCGTCCCCCGCCGGATCGCCATAACACAGTTGCTGTAAATCCGGTTTACGCCAGAAAGCGGCATTCAGCTTGGCCCAGACCTCGAAAGGAAATAGATCGAACGCCGGAACACCCACCCGAAAAGCCCGCGGCGGACCGCTCGGCGGCAGGGCCAAATGGTTCTTTTCTACGCGCCCCAACGCGCCACTGTGGATAACTTTACTGGATGAAATCACAGGTAAATCCAGCCAATTTGTGGATAAGGCTGTGGGTAACCCTGTTGACAACCCTGTGGATACTTTTGTGGATAATTTTTTCCCGGGTGCCGCGGCTTGAGGCAATTGCGCGACGTAAGTCCCGTCACCCACCCGCCCTTCGATAAACCCCTCGGCATAGAGCTGATCGTAGGCCCGCACCACACTGTTGCGGGAAATTGCCAACGCCGCCGCCAGATCCCGGGTGGCCGGCAATCGCGTGCCACTGGCCAGTCGTCCGTCGAGTACCCGCAGGCGCAAGGCCTGATAGAGCTGGCGACTCAGACCTTGGCGACGGTCAAGTTCGATACCCGCGGGGTTGAAGGACAATGAAAGCGACGTCTCGCTCATGACAATGGACCTATGAAACTGGTCATTAATGGCTCTTACAACAGACCAATAGCCTGCCTAGGATGGATGCATTCGCCAAGGAATATTTCCATGTACAACCCCAGCGGCTTTGCCATCAAAGATTTGCATGAACTGCAGCAGCAGATAATCGACACGCGTCTCGCCCTGATGGTCACCCACGGCGAGCAAGGTTTGCAAGCCAGTCATCTGCCGCTGTTATTCAATCCTGAGCAGGGCCCGAATGGCACCCTCTACGGCCACTTCGCCCGGGGCAATCCTCAGTGGAAGGAACTGCAGAACGGCGCCGAAGCCCTGGTGATTTTTGCCGGTGCCGACGCTTATGTCAGCCCGGGGTTTTACCCGAGCAAAGCCGAGCACGGCAAAGTCGTGCCGACCTGGAACTACGTCGCCGTGCACGCTTACGGAACCGCGGACGTGTTCACCGAGGCCGATCGCCTGCTCAACCTGGTGAGTGCGCTGACCGATCGTCACGAAGCAAGTCGCCAGCAGTCGTGGAAAGTCACCGACGCGCCCGCCGACTACATCGACGGCATGCTCAATGCCATCGTCGGGTTTGCCCTGCCGATCCAGCGCCTGGAAGGCAAGCGCAAGCTCAGTCAGAACCGCAGCGCTGCAGACATCGCCGGTGTGCGCGAGGGGCTCGCCGCCAGCCCTGATGTGCATGACCAGGCCCTCGCCCACTTGATGCGTTAAGGAATGAACATGAGTCAGATTGAAATTCGCCCGGTCAGCGCAGACGATCACGCCGCCTGGCTGCCGCTGTGGCAAGCCTACCTGCGCTTCTACAACACCGAATTGCCCGAGGCGGTCACGGACAGCACCTGGCAGCGCATGCTCGACCCGAATGAACCGACTCACTCGGCGTTGGCCTGGGTCGATGGCAAAGCGGTTGGCATGGTGAACTTCATCTACCATCGCTCGAACTGGAGTATCGAAAACTCCTGCTACCTTCAAGACTTGTTGGTAACGCCGCAAACCCGGGGCACCGGCATCGGCCGCAAGCTCATCGAATTTGTGTACGCCACCGCCAAAGCGGATGGTTGCTGCAAGGTCCACTGGCTGACCCACGAAACCAACGCCACCGCGATCCAGCTCTACGAGCGCATCGCAGAACGCCCCGGTTTCATCCAGTTTCGCAAAGCCCTTTAAGGTTCAAGGAGAACACTATGTCGACTTCACTCGCAGACTGGAAAGGCGCCCCGGCGCCGTCGGTTCAAACCATCGAAGGGCGTTTCATCCGCCTGGAAAAACTCGACCCGTCGCGTCACGCCGAGGGTTTATGGAAAGCCCTGCAAGGCCCGGGATCAGACCCGAAACTCTGGGACTATCTGCCTTACGGTCCTTTCCCGGAGCGCAGCGCTTTCAATGATTGGCTGAACAACCATGCGGCCAACAGCGACCCGTATTTCTTCAGCGTGATCGACCGTGCCAGCGGTGATGTACAGGGCCTCCTGAGTCTGATGTCGATCGTCCCGGCCCAAGGTCGCATCGAAATCGGCCACGTCACCTTCGGCGCGCCGATGCAGCGTTCGCCGAAAAGCACCGAGGCCGTTTACTTACTGGCCAAGGAATCCTTTGCACTGGGCTACCGGCGCCTGGAGTGGAAATGCAATAACGGCAACGCCCGCTCCAAGTACGCGGCCGAGCGGCTTGGGTTCAGTTTTGAAGGCGTGTTCCGTCAGCACATGGTGGTCAAGGGACAGAACCGGGATACGGCGTGGTATTCGATTCTGGATTCAGAATGGCCGGCGATTGGCGCGGGGTTTGAGCAGTGGCTATCCGATGAAAACCAGACGGAGTCCGGGCAGGTGAAAACACTGGTCGAGTGCCGCGGGTAGCTTTCAGAGTCTGGACGTACGGCTTCGCGGGCGAGCCGGATCGCCCGCGAAGTTTTGGATGTTCATTAACGCCTCGCTAAATCCCGCCTCCAGCCCAGCGAACCTGAAGTATCACAACCGTCCTCAATCAACATTGGCGAAATGCAGGCGCATTTATGAATAAATGCCCATACCCGCAACTTCAGTCCGTTGCTACACCCATTAAGCAAAAGCGGAGCTTGAGTTTTCTTAGTTCAAGTCTCGCCGAATCCGCACTACACCCATCTTCAGTCCAAACGGCTTGAACACGGCATTCAGCGATTTCAACGTTTGATTCCCTTCCCCATGCTCGATATGTACCAGCGTGCGCACCGAAATTTTGCACATTTTTGCGAATTGGGTCTGGTGCAGCCCTGTGGCCTCTACTCGTAATCGACGAACTGCCTCGCCTATCTCAAGAGTGCCTTGAGCCAGCCCTTCCTGGATACTTTCAATGAGTACAGTACGCTCGGCCACGGTCATGCTCATTTCAGGTCCCACTCTTTCAAACGCTGCTCCAGATTTTTCAAGGCAATTCGCGGGTGATTCATTGTTGCGTCGGGCAAGCCACTGGCGGTCAAAATGTCGGGGAGTGCTGCCAGATGTTTGGCATCCTCGCGCAATCGTTCGAAAGAATTCGACGCGTCACTCACCGCAGCTAATGGATCATTAGGATCGGCAATGTCAGCCAATGCTCGACATACGCCACGCCAATCAACGTCACCCGCTCTCTCCAGCTCTTTTGGCCATTTGGTAGTGCGTGTCACACCTTCGTCGTCCATCACCATAGGCGCCAGATCATAGATCGGTGCTAAACGAAACGAAGCTGTGTCCCGAAGGATTGCGGTGTTGCGGCCATGGTTATCTGAGTTGCCGAGGATTTTATTGATCAGATCCCGACGCAGGTAGTCAGCAACAAGATTCGGGATTTGGTCCGTCTGCCCCGCTTCACGCCAGAGTCTCGCAAGTAGCCGGATAACCTCCATGTGGTCCATTGCGCTACCGGGCGTGGTTATTTGCGCCAAAGAATAGATCGACTCCACGGCAAAACGCTCGACCCCCTGAGGGGTTACTTGTCGGTCAAAACGCTGCATCCACAAACTAGGTTTGGTCGCCTCTTCCAACGCCAAGCCCTGTTCTGCCACCGTCTCGATGTCTAGTTTCTGTAGTGCTTTGTAGTAGTGGTATTCGCTTCTGAGGATATCTTGATCGTTCCTGTTTCCTTTGTTGCGAGAGAACTTCACGAACCAGTGCTGGGTAACGTCTGCGTCGTCCAATACTGCGTCCGGGTATAAATGTCCATCCTTACCCTGAACTAACAAAAGTTTGGGCGCCTCGCCACCCGCCCCCGTTGCTCCACCAATAGCGGCGCCTTGCTCATAGGCATATTCGAGAAACCGGTTATCACGACTAATGACCTCTTGGCGTTTAAACCCTATAGCCTCACGCTGATCTACCGCCTCGACGGATTCCTTTATGCGCATATTGCCAATCGGTGCCGGAGTGCTTCTGGCCACTAAATAAAGATCAGTACTTATATCAGCAGGCTTGTCGCGACCTATGCGCGCCAGAAGAAATCTCTTGGCTGCACCGGAAGGTGCAATATCGTGCAGAAATGCTGGTGCACTGGATCGCTTGCCCTCCCATTCAAGGGGAAACCTGGCACTCACCGCCTTGGCAAATGGAGCTCCGATGTCCTCAATATTTTCGATGAGATAAGGTGTTGCGTAGCCGAAGTTACATCGACTTTCGAATCCTTTTTCAGGGCTGTCGAAGCTCAAGACCATGGCGTCGTGCCATTTCCCTGTAATGAAAATCTGTAAAGTCAGGTCGTACATGCCATCAGCACCTGCATAAATGCATTTCTTGAGGATTTCTTAAGCCTTGAGTGCACTATAGTGCGTTTGTGAAGCCCCAAGTTTACGCTTAAACGCATTAAAATGCAGATAGATCACGATTAGCCGTTTTAGAATGCAAAATAATGCAGATACAGAGGGCGCGCAGACATCATTCTGTAAACACCCTCCGCTATACCAGACGGCCCGCTTATAACAAAAAGGCCGTCTCACATGCCCTTCTCCCCCCAGCGCCTGGCACTCAGCATCGCGTTGTTGATCAGCACCGGCGCCCACGCCGCACCCTTCAAGAATGTGCAGATCGACACGCCGACCACCGCTGCGCAAACCCTCGGCGGCGCAGACACGCTGACGATTTCGGCGCCGGGCAGCATCACCAACGCTGGCAAGGCAGTGAGCCTGAAAGACAGCACCAGCGGCGTGGGTGTGGTGATCGATAACTCGGGCAGGATCATCTCGACCGGCGGCCGGGCGATCGACAGCAGCGGTGACCTGACTCAGGCACGCAACTACAGCATTTATAACCGCGCGGGTGGGCAGATTCTCGGCTTCAACGACGCGTTGCGCATCGACAGCAACTTCGCCAGCGGCAGCTTGCTGATCGACAACAGCGGCATTATCCGCTCGACCACCGGCCAAGGGCTGGACCTGGATGCGCTGCGCAGTGCCGGGGTCAAAACGACGATCATCAATCGCGCAGACGGGTTGATTCGCGGGGACGCCAGCGATGGCATGAAGACCGGCGCCAACGCGATAATCACCAACTATGGCGAGATCTCTACCGGCGACGCTCGAATCGCTGACAACAAATTCGACGGTATCGACATCGACACCGCGACCGGCGTGACGGTGACCAACTACGGCAGCATTTCCGGTGGCCGCCATGGCATCACCACTGACCTGGGCGCGACACTCACCAACTACGGTCAAATCACCGGCCGCAATGGCTCGGGCTTCGGCTCCGATGGCGACGGCACCGTCATCAACCACGGCACGATTACCGGTGCTTATTCGGGCCTGCAACCCAATGGCGACGGTGATGGCGTGGACATCGACAAGCTCGCCCACATCGAAAACTACGGCACCATTCAAGGTGTCGGTGCCGGCGGTGTCGACAAGGGGGGGTTCGCCAACGGCAGCGAAGGCATCGCGTTGGGTGGCGGCTATGTATTGAACGCCAACGGGGCGCTGATCAGCGGCGCCAACAGCGCCATTTTGGTGGACGACGGCAGCGGCGGTTCGGGCGTGGCCGCGACCACGCTGGAAAACTTCGGCACCATTCAGGGCCTCGACGGATTCGGCGTGAAGTTCGTCGGCGGGTTCGATGACAGCGTGATCAACGGCGGCACGATCAGCGGCAGCAATGGCCTGGCGCTGGATTTGGGTGGCGGCAACGACAACCTGACAGTGCGCAATGGCAGCCGCTTCGTCGGCATGGTCGACGGCGGCAGCGGTGACGACCACGTGGTGATGGACGACGCGGCGGGCGGCCATTTCGGTGCGAGTCGCAACTTCGAATGGCTGGAGGTCAAGCACGGGGCCTGGACGCTGACCGGCAGCGGTGATTTCAGCGAGGGCGGCGCGGTGCGCAATGGTGCAACGCTGATCAACCAGGGCGGCATCGCTGGCACTTTGACCGTCGATGCGGGCGGTGTATACGCAGGTGGTGGTTCGGTCGGCAACTTGCTGGTCAACGGGACGTTACGGACCAACACTCAACTCGGCACAGCAACCATCACCCACGACTTGACCATGGGCAGCGGCGCGACCCTGGCCTACGGCGTCAATGCCGATGGCAGCAGCGCGCCGATCCAGGTCGGCGGCTTAGCCAACCTGAACGGCTCAACCCTGGCGGTGAACCCTGGCAGCGGCACTTATCCGTGGCAGAGCCACTACACCGTCCTGCAAGCCGCGAGCATCAACGGCACCTTCGGCAAGGTCACCAGCGACTACGCGTTCATCACGCCGACCCTCGCTTACACCCCGACACAAGTCGACCTGACCTACACGCGCAACGATGTCGCCTTCAACCAATTCGCGGTCACGGGTAACGGCAGCAACGCCGCCAACAGCCTGGCCTCGATGGGCAAAAACAACGCGCTCTACAACGCACTGCTGAACACCACCAGCGCCACGGCCGGCGCGGCGATCGAGCAACTCGCCGGCGCCAGCAACGCTAACCTGACCAGCGCCACCCTCAGCGCCAGCAGCCAGATCGGCAGCAGCATGCTGTCGGCGATGCAGCAAATGGGCGGTGGTCCAGGATTGCTGGTCGGCCTGGATCAGCGCGACACCCCAGTACTCGCCGCCGCTGGCGTTCCCTCTGAAGCCCGCAACCTCAATGACCCGAACGCCCAAGGCCGACTCTGGCTGCAAGCCATCGGTGGCTACGGCAAGCTCGATGGCGAGCATGGCAGCAGCGGCCTGGAGCAGCGCACCAAAGGCAGCGTGCTCGGGGCCGACTGGGCGCTCAATCCGCAATGGCGATTGGGTGTTCTGGGCGGTTATTCGAAAACAGATCTGGATGCCACGGGAGTCGATGGCAATGTCGAGAGCTGGCACGCCGGCGTCTATGCCTTGCGCCAAAGCGGTCCCTTCGCTTTGCGCCTCGGCGCCGCGTACAGCGGTCATCAGGGTGAAAGCAAACGCACGGTGGCCTTCAACGGCTTCAGCGACCGCCCAAAAGGCGATTACGACGCCGACAGCCAACAGGCCTTCGCCGAACTGGGCTACGCAATGGGCAGCGGTCGACTCAGTGCCGAGCCGTTTGCCAACCTCGGCTACCAGCGTTATCACCGCGACCGCTACCAGGAAAAAGGCGACGCCGCCGCCCTTCAAGTCGATAAACAAACCCAGGACAACTTCAGCAGCACCTTCGGCCTGCGCCTGGCGCACCTGAGTTCACTGGATAACGGCATGAGCCTGACGCCCCGTATGACCGCAGGCTGGAAGCACACCTATGGCGATGTCAGCAACTCGACGCGTCAGGCTTTTGTGGTCGGGGGAACGGCGTTTAGCGTTGATGGCAGTTCACTGGACCGTGACAGTCTGGTGCTGGAAGCCGGGCTGGACCTGGGCATTTCGGCGCGGCATTCGGTGGGGATTGGGTACAGCGGAGAGATGGGGAGCAACAGCCGCAATCATGGGGTGATTGGGCAGTGGCAGATGAGTTTCTGATCCGTAAAAAACAGACCAGTCCGGAAAGGTTGTAGGCAAATACTCCACCGTGTGAAGGCCAATGCACACGTAATCTGCGGAGTAGGATTTTTGCTACAACCGAACTTCCATGGCCCTTCAAAAATGCCGGAAACGCCCGGCATTCAAGGACCAGCGCTCCCTCCTAGAGTTTGACCTTCTCAAAAACAAGGTCAAATTCAATGCCCACGCCGTCCACTTATCGCCCGCATCGACTCGCCCTGGCGATCGCCCTCTCCCTTGGCTGCATCGATGTATCGATGGCTCAGCAACCAGAGATTGATGCGGCTGTCGAAGCACCCGACAAAAAAGCTCGAACAACCGCTTGGCGAAAAAGTGATGATCTTTTGGCGATCAGGAACTTCATTGGTCCGATGCAGCATGCCGTCAAACCCGCTTCACTAAAGCCACAAGAACCGGTAATTCAGCCGCCAACTGATTCGGCTGCCCCGGAACCTGTAGATCTCGCAGCGCATCTTTACGACTTTCGCGAAACTGCCGACGATTCGCTCCCACCACCATCGCCCGCAACACCGGAAGGCGAACCCGGCCCGGTTTCGGCTGAGGTGCCAGCGAATCCTGCTCCACCTGTAGCCGCTACCACGGAACCCATCGATCCAGCGGAGCCTCTTTACGAGTTACCCGGGAACAATGATGCCCCGTTCGAAACGGTAGATAACGATTTACCGATGACGTTCGACGAATTCTCAAATGCCGATGGCGTCAAGCGCACCACTGCAGCAGGGCGGTACGAAAACATCGACGGCGTCTCACTGACACTGGGGATGGGAGATGACCTTCTTATCATCGGTAGCGGAGTCAGCTTTGCAGGAGAAATTCAGGGCGGTGGCGGGAAAAACGCAATACTGCTCGACTCCCCCGAGGGCGGCGTACTCGACAAAACCAGTCACTTTTCCGGGTTGCGAGTCGCGCAAGGCGCTTGGTCTTTGACGGGTAAAGACGACTTCGACCGCGGAGCCGAGGTATTGGACGGCGCAACGCTGTTCAACATGGGCAGCATCGCGGGTGATGCCATTGTTCGCGAAGGGGGTCGCTACGGTGGCCAAGGTGAAGTTCGCAATCTTTATGTAGACGGTACATTGCAGGTCAGCGAGCGGCTTGGCGCTCCACGCATCAAAGGAGACCTGATATTCACAGAGGGTGCCACACTCTCCTACGGCGTAACGGCTACCGGCAAGCCTCCCACCATCATCGTCGAAGGTATTGCAGCGCTTGAAAATGCCTCACTGGAGGTTGCTGCACTGCCGGGCAACTATCCCGACAGCAGTGATTACACAGTGCTGAAAGCCGGCCTGGTGGAAGGCAAATTCGGTAGCGTCACGAGCAATCTGGCGTACATGACGCCGAAGCTGTCTTACTCCAAGACTGATGTGGTGCTCAACTACGCTCGCAATGAAGTACCGATAGAGGATTTCGCCGCAGACGACAATGCTCGAGCGTTTGGCCAAAGCGTGGCCGAGCCGACGGCTAAAACAAGTGAGTCCAATGCGGCCGTCACCGCCCTGCTCACCACCGACAAATCCACCGCCACCTACGCTCTTGAGCAACTGGCCGGTGACAGCAATGCCAACCTCGCCAAGGCAACCCTCAACAGCGACAGCCCCGTCAGCGCCTCCTTGCTCTCGACCATGCGCCAACTGGACCGCGCCAGCGCGTACAACCCACGCGGCAACCGTTCCAACTCGCCACGACTCGCCGCCGGCAGCCCGGAAAACGGCAGGGTCTGGCTGCAAGCCTTGGGACACGGTGGAACGCTGGATCGCGACCACTACGCTCTGCAAACGTCGACCAAAGGCCTCGTTCTGGGCGCAGATTGGGGTGTCGATGAGGAATGGCGTGTCGGTGTGATGGGTGGCAAGTCTGAGACTCGCCTGGACAGCCGCGAACTAGACGGCGATCTCGACAGCTGGCACTTGGGCGCCTATGCCCTGCGCCAGAGCGGCCCCATGTCGCTGCGCCTGGGCGCGACCTACAGCAATCACGACGCCAGCACTAAACGTCGGGTTGCCTTCAACGGTTTCAGCGACCGCCCCGAAGGCCGTTATGCTGCCAGCACCCAGCAGGCCTTCGCGGAAGTGGGTTACAACCTGGGTCGAGCCAATGTCAGCATCGAACCCTTTGCCAGCCTTGGCTACCAACGCTATCAGCGCGACGGTTACACGGAAAAAGGTGGCGCGGCAGCGTTGAAAGTCCACGGCCAGACCCAGAACAACCTCAACAGCACGTTCGGTCTGCGACTGGCGAAGATCAACACCCTGGATAACGGCATGCAACTGACCCCGCGGTTCAGTGCCGGCTGGAAACACACCTACGGGGATATCGACATCGACACCCGTCAGCGACTGGCAACGGGCGGAAAGAACTTCACCGTTTCCGGTGCGCCGCTGGACCGTGACAGCTTGCTGGTTGATGCAGGTCTGGACCTTGGCTTGTCAGCGAAACATACGTTGGGGGTCGGCCTTAACGGCGAGATCGGCACTGACAGCCGCAATCACGGCGTAATGGGACAGTGGCGGATGGCGTTCTGATCAACCATTGATTCACCGCAGTCCCAGTGGGAGCGAGCAGGCTCGCTCCCACATTTTCAAACGCGAAACTGCGGGCAAAAAAAAGGGGAGCACATGCCCCCCCGAGGTTTAAAACGGTGTATCGAGGCTGTTATCTCAGCCTTCGATCTCGATCAGGATTTCGCCCGGGTTCACCCGGTCGCCCTTCGCCACATGGATGGCGGTGACTTTACCGGCGATGGCCGCCTGGACTTCGGTTTCCATCTTCATCGCTTCGGTGATCAGCACGGCCTGGCCGGCTTTCACGGTATCGCCTTCCTTGACCAGCACGTCGACGATGTTGCCCGGCATGGTGGTGCTGACGTGGCCCGGAGCTGTGGCTTGCTTGCGCTTGCTGCTTCCGCCGCTGACGAATTCGTTGAGCGGTTCGAACACCACTTCTTCCGGCATGCCGTCGATCGACAGATAGAAGTGACGCTTGCCTTCAGCCTTGACGCCAACACCGGTAATGTCGACGCGGTAGGTTTCGCCGTGGACGTCGATGACGAACTCGGTCGGCACACCTTCACCACCGGCCGAGGTCACACCGCCGGCTTCAGGAATCGGCAGCAGCACTTCTGGCGTCAGGGTGCCGGCCGCGCGTTCTTCAAGGAATTTGCGGCCGATGTCCGGGAACATGGCGTAAGTCAGCACGTCTTCTTCAGACTTGGCCACGGCACCGATCTCGGCACGCAGCTTGGTCATTTCCGGCTTCAGCAAATCGGCCGGACGCACGTCGATCACGTCTTCGCTACCAATCGCCTGACGACGCAGTTTCTCGTTCACAGTGCCCGGCGCCTTGCCGTAGCCGCCTTGCAGGTAGAGCTTCACTTCGTTGGTGATGGTCTTGTAGCGCTCGCCGGCCAGCACGTTGAAGAACGCCTGGGTGCCAACGATTTGCGAGGTCGGGGTCACCAGCGGCGGGAAACCAAGGTCTTCACGAACTCGCGGGATTTCGGCCAGCACCTCGGCCATGCGGTTCAGGGCCCCCTGCTCTTTCAGCTGGTTGGCCAGGTTGGAGATCATCCCGCCCGGTACCTGGTTGACTTGCACACGGGTATCGACTGCGGTGAACTCGCTTTCGAACTGGTGGTATTTCTTGCGCACGGCGTAGAAATACAGACCGATCTCTTGCAGCAGCTCCAGGTTCAAACCGGTGTCGAACTCGCTGCCTTTAAGGGCGGCGACCATCGAC